>JBMCFH010000044.1:0-21221 GCA_048620455.1 Chloroflexota bacterium
AGGATGGTCCGGATGGCTCAGGTCAGCACGCCGTCCAGGCCGTTCTCGCGGGCGTTTTGCAGGCGGGTGGGCGTCACGCGGTTGAAGAGGTCGGCCGGGCCGTAGCCCTGCACGCGAATGTAATTGTCCGTGTAGCCCACCCAGCGCAACCCGTTATCGTCCGCGCCCGCGGTCGTTTCCCACAGCACGTCGCGCGTCTGCCCTTCGTACTGGCGGTGGAAAGCCAGGCTTAACGCGTCGCCCAGCTCGATCATGCGCCGCGTGCGCTCCTTGCGCTCCTTTTTGGGCACCTGGTCCCCCATTTTGGCCGCCGCCGTGCCCGGCCGGGCGCTGTAGGTGAAGACGTGCAGGCGTGAGAAGCCCACTTCGCGCACAAAGTCCAGGCTCTGCTCAAAATCCGCTTCGCTCTCGGAAGGGAACCCGGTGATGATGTCGGTGCTCAGATTCAGATCGGGAATCGTGTCGCGGGCGGCCTGGGCCAGGCGGCGGAAGCTGTCGCGTCGCGTGCGGCGCGCCATCAGGCGCAAGATACGGTCGCTGCCTGACTGCAGGGGCAGGTGCAGGTGCGGCAGCAGGCGCTCGTCCTGCCACAGCTCGAAGAAGGCAGGCTCAATGTCCCACGGTTCCAGCGAGGAGAGACGCAGGCGGGGAATGTCGGTGTAGATGAGAATGGCCGTCACCAGCTCGCGCAGTCCCACGTCGTTATCCAGATCGTGCCCGTAGCTGCCCAAATGCACGCCGGTGAGCACCGCTTCCTGGTACCCGGCTTCGGTCAGCGCCTGAATCTCGCGCACCACGTCGCCCAGGTGGCGGCTGCGACCGTCGCCGCGGGCCACGGTGGTGATACAGAAGGTACAGCGGTTATCGCACCCATCCTGCACCTTGATGAAAGCGCGCGTATTGCCGGTCTCGCTGCCCAGGAACCCGCGCAAAATCGGCTCCCGGTCAAACACGGGCAGATCCTCGCCGGCGCGGGGATCGATGAGCTGCACCAGGCGCTCTTTGTCCTTGTTGGGCACAATGCGGCCCGCGCCCTGCACCCGCTGCAGCGCTTCGGGAGCCACGGTGGCATAGCATCCCGTCAGCAGAATCTCAGCCGCCTGGTTGTCGCGGTGGAAGCGCCGCGTGCGATTGCGCGCCGTGCGCGTAGCCGCGCGGGTCACGGCGCAGGTGTTAAGAATCACTTTGTCCGCCTGCGCAGCCTCTTCCACGATTTCGTGGCCCGCTGCCAGCAGTTGGCGGGCCATGGTTTCGATTTCGCTCTGATTGAGACGGCAACCAATACTGTCAAGAAACACCTTCATAGGATCAACCCTTGCGCTGCACCAGATAGAGCCGTCCCCACTCCCGGGCCACGGTCACCGAATAGCCGCCGCGGATTTGCAGGGCGGGGAAGTCGCGGATCACGTCTTTGAACAGATCGTACTCGCGGGTCAGGATAACGGCCAGCCCGCCGTCGCGCAAAACTCGCTGCAGCTCGCCCAGCCAGCCGGCGTAGCGGGCCGCAGCCTGGCCCTCGACGACCGGCGCGAACCGGGTGGCCACTTTGTTCACGCTGCCGCCGGCAAGGGGCAGAGCGCCGGCGTCCCAGTGCAGCACCGGCGCGCGCACGTCGGGATCGGCAGCCACGCCGGCCACGTCCGGCGACAGGGCGCTGCCGCCGAAGACCAGGTGGGCCGGAGACGCCAGCCGCGCTGCCAGCAGCGCGCCGTTCTCGCAGTGGGGATCCAGAAACAGATCGGCGTCCTGGGGCTCGGTGAGCAGCACCATCGCCGCGGCGAGGGAGTCGGGAATAAGGCTGAGCCCCTTGCGCCGGGCGGCCACACGCCGGCGGGGCGGCGGCAGGTGCAGGCCAATCAGAATAGAGGAGCCGAAGACGTTGGCCCAGATCTCCACGTCGGCGTCTTTCTGCACGCGCTGCCACTGAGGATAGAGAGCCTCGATGCCCTGGATCACGGCCTGGCGAAACTGGGTGCGGTTGTACTCGTGGCGACCATACTTCTTGCCGATCAGGCGGTAGGTCGTTATCTGGCGGCGGCGGTAGCGGCTGAGGGCGTTGACCGCGCGGCCAAAATCGCCGCGGCTGACCATCTGCTCGCGTAACTGGCGCAGATCGCGATAGCCGCGGGAAATCTTAGCCATGTGCGCGCCTGCCAGGAAAGCGGACTCGATGGTGCGCAGGTCGTAGAGCGCGGGAAGCGTGCCGTTGTGCTCGAAAAGAACGACGCCGCGCTCGTCTTTGGCGAATAAGAAGTCGCCGAAGCCGGCCTGGGGGAAGCGATCGCGGATCTCTATCCAGGCTACTTCTTCAATGCCGGGCACCGTCTCCACGTAACAGGGAAGGTCGCTATAGGTTTCTGCCATAGGTATCAGCTATCTCTGTTCTCTCTGTCGGCCCGCCATGGCCCGCTCACCTTCCGTAGCGCTCATCGCTGCGCGGGCGGAAGCGCAGGCGAATGGGCGTGCCCGTAAAAGGCTCGAATTCGCGAATCTGGTTTTCCAGATAGCGCTGGTAGGTAAAGTGCACCCAGTCCGGTTTGTTGACAAAGAATATGAACGTGGGCGGCACCGTCTCCGCCTGTGTGGCGTAGTAGAACTTAACGCGCACGCCGCCCTTTTGCGGCGGCGGGTGTTTCATCACCGCATCGCGCACCAGCTTGTTCAGCTTGCTGGTGGGAATCCGTTTCTGGCGCGCTTCGTTGACCTCAATTGCCAGGGGCAGGATTTTGCTCACGCGCTGCCCGGTCTCCGCCGAAATGAAAAGGAGCGGCGCGTAAGGTAAAAACTTCATCTTCTGCCGCACGTGGGCCACGTACTCCGGCATGCTGTGGGCGTCTTTGATCACCGCATCCCATTTGTTGACGAGAATGACGACGCCCACTTCCTCTTCGGTGATCATGCCGCCAACGTGCATGTCCTGGGCCGTGATGCCCATGGTAGCATCCAGCAGCAAGAGAGCCACGTCAGCCCTATCCAGCGCTTTGATGGCGCGTAGGACGCTGTACTTTTCCACGCCGGGCTCAATCTTGCCCCGTCGCCGGATGCCGGCGGTGTCGATCAGCGTTAACTCCTGCCCGTGCCAGCGGATTTGCGAGTCGATGGCGTCGCGCGTGGTGCCCGCCAGCGGGCTGACGATGGCCCGCTCCTGCCCCAGAAGCCGGTTCAGAAGCGTCGATTTGCCCACGTTGGGCTTGCCCAGCAGCGCAATCCTGATGGTGTCTTCCACCTCGTACTCCGGGGTGACGGGCGGAATCGCTGCCACCAGTTCGTCGAGAAAGTCGCCGACGTTGGTGCCGTGCAGCGCGGATAGTGGAATAACCTGGCCCAGACCCAGCTCATAGAATTCGTAGGCGTCGTCCCACATTTTGGTCGATTCCAGCTTGTTGGCAGCGACCAGCGTGGGTTTGTCGCTCTGGCGCAAAATTTCGGCCACTTCGCGGTCGGCGCTGGTCACGCCGGACTGCCCGTCGACGACCATGACGATAACGTCTGCGTCCTGGATCGCCACCCGCGCCTGGTGCACAATCGACTCCAGGAACTGGTGCGAGTCCTGTGATAGCGGATCTGTGGTCCAGCCCGTCGTCAGCTCGATCCCGCCTGTATCCACCACTGTGAAGGCCACGCCGGTCCACTCCGCTTCAGAATAGAGCCGGTCGCGCGTTGTGCCGGGCGTCTCCGATACCACCGCCATGCGGCGACCCACGATGCGATTAAAAAGAGTCGATTTGCCCACGTTGGGCCGCCCGACCAGGGCAACAAGTGCTTTTCGCGTCATGTCTTTGTTTCTCGTCTGAAAAGTACAGTGGCTCCCGGCAACAACGTCGCCGAGCCTGCCACGAAAAGGAGTAGAAGGCCCAGATCGGCGCTGGTGGAGAGGCGACCGGGCGCGCGACGGGTGGATGTGGTTTCTGTCAGGGATTCTGTTGCCGTCAGCTCCTCTGTGGTTGTCAGCACGTCTGTAATCACAACGGTCAATTGGGATGGCTGGATGGAGCGCACTTCCACGTCGCTGACAAAGACGTCGGCGTTGGGCTCCAGGCGGTGGGTGCCCACGTCCAGGTCGAACAGGTCGAGGGTGACGCGGACGTCATCGTCAACCATGGAATCCAGTTTGTCCAGCGGGCCGAAGAGGAAAACGCGGACTTCGTCGACGTCCAGCGTCATCGTCAGCCCCTCCGCCAGCGCGCGAATCTCCGGCGTTTTGCGCACCACGGAGCTGGTGAGGATCGGTTCGATCTCGATCTCCACCAGAATGGGCTGCACTTCATCCACGGAAATACCCTCCGGCAGAGCCAGGGCGACGGGGATGGTCAGTGTCTCTTTCAGCCCGGTGATGTCGATGGGCTCTGTACGCACGCGCCGCAAGGCGTCCAGTTGCTCCGGCTGTCCGGTGACGAGCACGCTATCCGGTTCCACGCGCACGTCCAGGAGGCGATATCCTTGCGCCGGCTCGCCCTCCCAATCGACGATGATCGGTTTGGCTGCAAATCCGGCCAACTGATCGACGGGCACCGTGACTACTACTTCTTCGCTGCCCACCTCAAGCCCATTGATGCTGCTGATGTTCCCCTGCCGATCATAGAAGACGGGTCGCCGCGTGAGCATGACGTCCTGTTGTGGGCTATCCAAAAAGACGGTCACGCGGGCCTCCGCCAGCGCCTCCACGCGAGACGCAACGCCGGTCACAGGAATGACCGCCGGATCGACGAAGGCATCGCCAAGCTCGTAGCCGCGGGCGGCATCGCCGCGCAGCTCGACCTGTACCGGCACTTCGCGATGCACGATGCGTTCCACGGTGACCGTGGCCCGTTCTGGAATCTGGAAGGCGATGTCTATACTTTCCACGTTGTGGCGCACGGTGATAGGCACCGTCGCTTCGCCCGAACTGACCCCGGACAGGTCCACTTCCGCCGTGAAATCCTCCGGGCGCAGATCGTTGAGAATGGACGTGGGTCCTTCGACCACGATTTCCACCGTGTTGGGCTCGACGACGACCTCGCTGTCGGCGGGACGACCGATGACCTCCACGGGCAATTGCAGCAGCGGCAGCTGGCTGATGGGATCGTTGGCGCGCACGGCGACCCCCCAGATGAGGATGGCCAGAATCAGGGCCAGTGAAAGCGTAGCGATATTGGCAGCCAGGGACTTCAGCAGGCGAATCATGAGCTAACTCGTGTTTCTGGCAGACAGGTCCGTACCATTGTTCAGGAAAGCGTACAATATGGCGTCCAGACGCGCCGGATCTTGCCGCCGCAAAATGCGCCCGTTATGGGCGATGGCAATCTGTCCCGTCTCCTCGGAGACGACGACGGCGACAGCGTCGCTGACTTCGCTGATGCCCAGCGCCGCGCGGTGGCGCAACCCCATCTGGCGGTCGGACAGGCTGCTGGTGGAAAGGGGCATCACACAGGCGGCGGCGACCAGCCGCTCGCCGCGCACGATCACCGCGCCATCGTGAAGCTCGGTGTTTTTGTTGAAGATAGTCAACAGCAATTCCGGCGACGGTTCGGCGTTTAGCGGAATGCCCGTATCCACGTACTCTTGCAGGCCGGTGTCCTGTTCAAAGACGACCAACGCCCCGTGCCGGCGTTGCGACAGGCGCAGCACGGCGCGGGCTAGAGAAGTGACCGCCGGGTTTTCGCGGCTGCGACGGAAGAGGCGCGTGAAGCGCCCTGTGCGCCCCAACTGCTCCAGAGCCCGGCGCAATTCTGGCTGAAAGATGACGGGAAAGGCCACCAGCAGCGCGGGCAGAATATTGCGAACCAGCCAGCTAAAGGCCAACAGGTCAATGAAGATGGAAAGGCCAAGAAAGAACAGGGCCACGACCAACAGACCGCGCAGCAGGGAAACGGCCCGTGTGCCACGAATGAGCACCAGCAGACCGTAGATAATTACGGTCACCAGTAAAATATCGACGACGTCTGCAAAGCGCAGTCTGTCCAGAAAATACTCGATCGATACTGTCATAACTGCCGTGTCTGGACAATGATTTTTCTATAACACCCATTTATAACATTAATTCCCACCGACGCGCATACAAATGGAAGCATCTGTGGGAATTGGCGGCTAAAGATGAGAGTCAGACAAGTAGCGCGTTCAGGGGCGGGTAAGCTCCCGGGTTAGAGGCTCCTTAACTGCTTCAAAAGCTGCCGGTAACTGGTCACATTGGGCGGATCGAGTTCCACGATCTGCTCAATGGCAGCGATCGCTCCTTCCGTCTGGCCTTTCTCCAGCAAAGCCTCGCCGAGGTCGTCCAGCAGCTTGATGGCCTTATCCTGCCGTTTTTGGGCCAGGTACAGGCGCACCAGGCGCTGCGCGAGGCCGGCCTCCGCCGGGTGTCTGCGCACCATATCCTTCAGAATGCCGGTCACTTTGCCGCCCCGGCCGGACGACACCAGTTGCTTCAAATATTGGTCCAGCTCGCGTAGCGCATACGCCGGCTGCCCTAATTTGAAGTAGAGGTCCACCAGCATCATCGCCGTGCGCTCGTCGGTGGGATCCTCGCGGCGCAACTCGGTGTAGGCAGAGAGCGCGCGCTTCCAATCAAAGCGCTGCATGTCGATGTCGGCGATGCGCCGCAATATTTTGGCGCGCCAATTCTCCTCGGCGCTGCCGCGTGGGGCCAGCCGCAACGCTTCCTGGTACGTCTCGCGCGCCTTGTCCACCTGGGCCAGCTGGTAGCACGCTTCGCCCAGCGCCAGGTAATGTTCCAGCGATTTGTCGATGTGGCCGTGGCGCTTGAGCATGTCGATCACACGCGCGCGGATAGACACGTCCAGCGGTGACAGCTCCACCACGCGCTCGTACATGCTGATGGCGTTGTTGATGTCGCCGCGCACGCGGAAGGTGTCGCCCACGGAGACGAATTTATTGAGGGCGGACTCCATCCGCTCCTGGCGCGCCAGCAGTTCGCCGAGCTGAATGTGGGCCGGCAGGTAGTCGGGCGAGTAGGCGATGGCGCGATAGACCTCTTCCACGGCCGTGCCCAGCATCTGGCGCCGCGCATATTCCTGGCTCAGATAGAGCGATTCCAACACCTTGGCCGATCCGGCGGTGAGAATATCGCCCAGGATCATCATGCGGTCGCCGGAGAGGGCGTCCAACCGCGCCCGCGCGTCCCTGACCTTGTCCTCCCATCCTTTGTGGCTCAAAAACTCGACCAGCGCGTTGGCAAACTCCGTTGCCTTTTCCGGTTCTCCCCTGGTCACCAGGCTGTCAGCCAGGTTTTCGTACAGCTCGATGAGCCGGTCGGCCTGCTCGTGCTGAACCGTGTCCAGATCGACAATCTGGAGCACCGTGACGAAATGTTCCACCGCTTTGTCGATTTGCCCGCGCGCGCGATACGATTCACCCAGGGCAAAGTGGCTGCCGAGACGATACTCCTGGTCCTCCACGGCGATTTCGAGTTCGCGGATGGCGTCTTCAAAACGCAGCTTGTCCTGATAGAGCAAACCGAGGTTGAAGTGGGCGGCAGCGCTGTTCACGCCGGCCTCAATCGCCTTCTCATAGGCGCGAATCGCTTCGTTGGTCTGCCCGCGCGTCTGGTAATCCAATGCCTGGCTGATGAGCGCATCGCGCTCCGTCCTGCCCAACACCAGGCCGTCGTAGTCGTCCTGCTCCTCGTCCTCCTCGGCGAATAGCTGCTCCGCCAATTGCTCCAGGGCCATGCGCCGCGCATTCTGCACGGGGCTGGCGGTCTCCGACGCGCCGGCGCCGTCCCCCCACTTCTCGTCCTGACCCTCAAAGCCGTCGGTGGCCCCTTCCACAGCAGCAAAGAGGTCGCCATCCAGTTGCTCGACCGGTTTTTCGTGCTGTTGGTCGAAAATCTTCTCGCCGTGCTGAATCAGTTCAATAGCGGTGAGGATGTCGCGGTTGCGAGGATCCAGATTGAGGGCGGCGCGGCACGTTTGCAGCGCCCTTTCGCTTTCGCCCTGCGCCTGGAAAAGGCGCGCAATCGCCAGATACTCGCGAATGGCTGCGCGCACCTGACCCTGCTGGGTGTGATAGCGAGCAAGACGCTGGTGGGCGCCAAGCAGATTAGGCGCCAGGCGCGAGGCGCGGTGCCAGTTGTCCACTGCCTGGTCCAGCCCCCCTTTGCGGAATTGGATTTCGCCAATGGCCATGTAGGTCTGCCCCGCGTCTCCCAGTTGGCCCAGCCGCTCCTGCACGTCGGCCACCTGTCGCAGATAAATAACGTCACCCTGCGAATAGCGCGCGGCCTTCTTGTAATGTTCCAACGCCTGGTCCAGCTGGCCCAATTCAAAGCAGGCCATGCCCATGCCGGCATAGGGCGCCGGTTCCTCGGGAAACTCCTCCAGCGCCTTTTCAAAGGCCTGGATAGCCTCGTCCCAGCGTTGATCCCAGCTATAAGAGTGACCGCGACTCAGTGCTTCTTCGTAGCGAGCGCGATTATGAGCCACCTGGAACCTCCCGCAAGCGTTGGATCATCTCATTTACCGGCCGGCTGCCACACTTAAGGTTACGGTGACGCCAGCAGATCGTACAGGATCGCCTTCTGCGCGTGCATCCGGTTCTCCGCCTGTTGGAAAAGCACCGATTGGGGTCCGTCGGCGACGGCGTCCGTTATCTCTTCGCCGCGGTGCGCAGGCAGGCAATGCATGACGATGGCGTCAGGCTTAGCGCGGCGCACCAGCTCCTGGTTGATCTGATAAGGCGGGAACACCTTCAGGCGCTGCGCCGTCTCCTCCTCCTGGCCCATGCTGGTCCAGACGTCGGTGTAGATAACGTCGGCACCGGCGACAGCCTCGGTTGGATCCTCGAGCATGGTGATCGTCTGCTCGCCGGAGATGCGCATCGTCTGCGCCAGGTCCTGATCATCGGCAGAGAGCGTGTAGCCGGCAGGAGAGGCGATTGTAAAGTTAGCGCCGGTCTTCATACACCCGAAAAGTAAGGAGCGGGCCACGTTGTTGCCATCGCCCACGTAGGCCACCGTCAGCCCTGCCAGTTTTCCCTTCTGTTCGCGAATGGTAAAGAGGTCTGCCAGCGCCTGGGCGGGGTGGTTGTAATCGGAGAGGCCGTTGATCACCGGCACGGAACTGTGTTCGGCCAGTTGCAGAATGTGGTCGTGGGAGAAGACGCGAGCCATGATAGCGTCCACGTAGCTGGAAAGTACGCGAGCCACGTCGGGCACGCTCTCGCGGCTACCGAGTTTGATCTCGGCCGGGGACAGATAGAAAGCGTAGCCGCCGAGGTGCACCATGGCCATCTCGAAGGAGACGCGCGTGCGCAGTGAGGGCTTCATAAATACCAGCGCCAGGCTTTTGCCGCGTAGCGCCGGCTCGTTGCCGCCGTTACGCCACTCGTCTTTTAGCCTGAATCCCAGATCCAGCAGGTTTTGAATTTTCTCGGGTGTTAAATCGGCGAGGCTGATGAAGTGTTCCATTGGCTGTACCAGTTTTGCATTTCCTCCTGTGAGTTGTTTGCTGGGTCCCGCGCACGATCAGGGGGTCCCGTGTAAAGGGCAGGAAAACGCAAGGCAGATGCGCGAGTCGTGCGTCTCCTGTGTCCGGGGCGAGTATACCACAGGAGTAATTCAAATAGAAATGGCTTGAGGGTCATGGCGACGGTACTTTTGGACCAGAGAAAAGATGCCCGTACATTTGCCTCTATCTCTTCTTATGGTAAGATAATCTCCATTAATTGGGGATGTCACCGAGTTGTGTTGTGATAGTGGGATACCTGCAATAGGGGCAAACGAAGAGGTAGGTGACAAATGGATAACGTCAATCGCTCAGTTCTGGTCGGACTCGGTGCCTTCATTGTCGGCTTTTTCATTGGGTTAGTCATTTTTGGCTGGGGACTGACGCCGGTGGAGTATACCGGCGCCGGCCCGCAAGACCTCTCGGAAACCGATCAGGAACTGTACCTGATTACGCTGGCCAGACTCTACTCCGTCGATAACAACCAGGAACACGTGCAGCAGGCGTTGGGCCGTTGGGACGGCGCTGCGCAGGCTGTGTGCCAGCTGGCTGCCGACACGCGCGCGGTCAACCCGCCGGAGGCGCAACGACTGGAAGCGATGGCGACGGCGCTGAATCCTGAAGGCTGCGCGGGAATCGCTACCGGCGCAGAAGCAGAGGAGGAAGGCGGCGGCCTGGGCGGCCTGTTGATCGTGTTGCTGCTCATTGTGCTGTTCGTGATTCTGCTCGGTGTAATCCTCTTTGTGCTGCGGCGGCCCGGAACAGAACGCGGGCAGACGTATAGCTCCTACCCTGAGGAGATGGCCACCACGCAGGCCATAGGGCTGGAAGATGATGAGAATGTGTCGGCGACGCCCATTGCCCGCTTCCAGACCACTTTCGCACGAGGCCACGACACCTACGACGACTCCTTCAGCATCGAGAACGCGCAGGGGGATTTCCTGGGCGAGTGCGGCGTGGGCATTTCGGAATCTATCGGCATGGATTCGCCCAAGAACGTCACCGCTTTTGAAGTGTGGCTGTTCGACAAGAACGATATCCGCACCGTGACCAAGGTCGTGATGAGCGACCACGCCTTCTTTGACGAAGCGCTGAAGGCGAAGCTGGCGCCCAAGGGCGAGCCGATTCTGGCGCGCGAGGGTGAGACCATTGTGCTGGAAACGGCAACGTTGATTATCAACGCCGAAATTACGGATATGGAGTACGGCACAGGCTCGCTGCCTCCCAAGAGCTTCTTCGAGCGCTTTACGGTGGAGCTGTCGGCGTGGGCCAAAGAAGGCGACTTCGAAGAGCCGGACATTCAGGGCCACATCGACGAGATGCTGGACTTCTAATCAAAAAAAAAGACCCCCGGCGCCACAAGATAGGCGCCGGGGGTTTTTTGTTTTCATCTACGCCTTGCGGTAGGGATCGAACAGCTTCTCCCACTCGTCCAGCGCGTAGCGGTCGGTCATCCCCGCGATGTAGTCGCAGACCACGCGCTCGCGAGGCAGGGTCTCCAGCCGCTGCTGCGTCTTCTCCGGCAGCATCATCGGCTCCTGCACGTAGAGCTGGAACAGCTCTGACACAAAGCGCTCGGCCTTCACCTGCATGCGAATCAGGCGCGAGTGGCGGTACATATTCTCGTAGAGGAAATCTTTCAGTTCGCGCACCTTGCGCGCCATGTCCGGCGAGTAACCGACGATGTTGCGGTCAAAGAGCTGCACCGCTTCCGGGGAGTCGATATTGTTCTCGTCCAGCGTCTGTGACGTGGTGTTGACCACGTCCGTCACGAAGGCGCCGATCAACTCGCGCACCACCTCGCGCCGCACCAGCTCTGTGAAAGGCTGCCCGTTCCAGCCGATCTCCTCTTTGAAGTCGCGCCAGATCTCCAGCGCTTCCAGATCCTGCGGTGTGAAGAGGTGGGCGCGCAGGCCATCGTCCAGGTCGTGGGCGTTGTAGGCCATTTCGTCGGCCAGGTTTGCGATCTGCGCCTCCAGAGAAGCGCGGCGGTCCGGCTCGTAACCGGTGGCGTCGCTCTTGTCATACTCCGTCTCGTGCTTGATCATCCCTTCCCGCGTTTCGTAGGTCAGGTTCAGGCCGCGAAATTTATCGTAACGGTGCTCCAGCTCCGTCACCACGCGATAGCTCTGTGTGTTGTGGTTGAAGCCGCCGTGGCCCTGCATCGCGGCATTGAGGGCGTCTTCGCCCGCGTGGCCGAAGGGAGGATGGCCCAGATCGTGGGCCAGGCAAATGGCCTCGGTGAGATCGACGTTGACGCCGAGACCGCGGGCCAGGGAGCGTCCTAACTGGGCCACTTCGATGGTGTGCGTCAGGCGCGTGCGGTAGTGGTCGCCTTCGTAAAAAACAAATACCTGCGTCTTATACTCCAGCCGCCGGAACGCCGTGGTGTGAATAATGCGATCGCGGTCACGCTGAAACGCCGTGCGCGTCTTCGATTCCGCTTCAGGGTGAGCGCGCCCACGTGACTCCGCGCTCTTCAGAGCGTAAGGGGCCAGCGTTTTGCGTTCGATCTCTTCCAGTTGCTCGCGTAAGAATTTCATGGGCTTCTCCTCGTGTCTTGAGGCCAGCACCGCTCCCGCCGTTGCCCGTGGCACGCTGTGGCGGCGATGGTCACTTCTGGCTACTGCATCTCTTACGGTCTCGAGTATAATTAAGGTTGGGTATTATGTATAATAAAGGGCGAGGGCTATCTACTGACGGTCGGATAGCAACAGCCATTATCCTACATCAACGTTAGCAACCTGTTATAGACGAGGTCATCTCATGCAAAACCGACTGGTGTTTTTCCTCATCGTCATCGCCGTCATATTGGCCATTGCCGGTTTTCTGCTCGTTTCGTTCCTGACCCGTGGCCCAGGGGAACCGGCCGAGGCGCCGGCGGAGCAGCCCCCGGCGACCGACGGCGAGACGCTGCCAGAGAATGGCGAGCCGGACGGGCTCGCAGTGCAGGTTGATAACACGACCGTCTATCTGAACCCCGCCACCGACCGCACCGTCGTTCTGCAATCAGAGCAGCAGGTGCAGCAACCCACACCCCAGCCGCTGGAACCGACCCTACAGCCCACAGCGGAAATTATCACACCCACCGAACCGGCAGCGACGGAGGCGCCGGCTCCCACCGCTGCCGCTCCCGTCGCCACAGGGGGAGAGTCGGTCACCTTCATCGACTACGTCGTCCAACAGGGCGACACGCTGTACCGAATCACAGAGAAACAGACCACGTCTATCGAACTGATGGCTGTGCACGGCATCTCCTCCGAAGACGTTGTGCCCGGCAACACGCTGCGCCTGCCTGTAGCCAATCCCAGCTATTGCCCGGCGGGCAGCCAGTCTTACGTGGTGCGCCCCGGCGACAATGTGTTCCGCATCGCCCGGCAGTTTGGCGCGACGACGCAGGAAATCGCCAGCGCCAACAACCTGGGCGCGGACTTCCGTATCAACATCGCTCAGGTGCTCTGTATCCCGTAATTCATTAACCAGATAATAACCATATGACCCTTCGACTCTCCCATAGCCGCTGGCTGGCTATTATTCTCTTGTTGGCCCTCTTCTTACGAATAACCGACCTGGATGGCAAAAGCTTCTGGCTGGACGAAGCGTACAGCGTAACCCGCATCGTGCCGACCCTGGAGCGCGTGGATAGCAATCATCCTCCGCTTTACTACACAGCGCTTTACTATTGGACCGAGGCCTTTGGCCAGGACGAAGGAGCCGCGCGCCTGCTCTCGGCGCTGGTGTCCACGGTCAGTGTGGCGCTGCTGTACCTGCTGGCGCGGCAACTGTTCAGCCGCAAGGTGGCGCTGTTGGCGGCGGGGTTGCTGGCTCTGTCGCCTTTGAACCTGTGGTATGCGCAGGAAGCGCGCATGTACGCGCCGCTGGCCTTTCTGGCCCTGTTGATGGCCCTGGGGCTGGCCTGGCGCCGTTCGGTGGGATTTTTGCTTTACCTCGCCGGGCTGAGCCTCGGCCTCTACGTCAGCTATCTGACATTCCCGCTGTGGATTGGCCTCAGCGTGCTCTGGCTGGTGTTGTGGAGGCAGCGGGGCCACCGGCCGGCGGCGTTGTTGCTGTGGGTCGCGGCCTCCGCTGCGGGCTGGTGGCTCTACCGGCCCTGGTGGCCGCACTTTGAAGCGTGGCTCGACGGCGCGCTGCTGCGACACTGGATATTTTGGCCGGTCCGTGACCTGCTGGGCCTGGAAGCGTTTGCCCTCTGGCACTTCATGCTGGCGCTGGCCATCGCCGCCGCAGGATTGCTGGTGGCTGCCGCCGCCGCGCCGACCTTTCTGCGCAAACGGCGCTGGCGACAGGCGCTCACCGTCCCCGCGCTCCTGGGCTATGGCGCTTTTCTGCTGCTCATGCTCGTCCCACGCCTGTACGGCCTGAAGCGGGTGTTGGTCGCGGGTTGGCCCTTCGTGATTCTGGCAGTGGCCTGGCTGCTGTGGCAGCTAGAGCGCTGGCGACGGCCGGCGCTGGGCACCCTGTTGAGCCTGTCGCTCATCGTCAGCCTGGCTACGCTGTTCCTGGCGCCCAAGGATGACTGGCGCGGTGCATCGGCCTATCTCCAGCAGCATCTGGGCGAAAACGACGTCGTGTGGGTAGACCCGCGTTGGAACACTATTCCCCTCGAATATTACGGCCTCGTGGAGCAGGTGGAATCGGAGAGCACGGCGGAGCTGGAGGCGCTGGCTGCCAGCCACGACGAAATCTTGCTCGTGGCCGAGCGTTTTCCCGGCGCTCCCGTGCCCTCGTCGCCCAGCGAGCGCTGGCTGAACGCCAACGGGCAGTTGTTGGAAACGCAACAATTTTACCGCCTGGAAGTGCGCCGCTACGCGCCAAAGGGGGCGGGCGACCCGGATTCGTAGGACAAATTTCAAATTTCGGGCGACTGTCATATAATGTTAACTGTCACGCCTGGGAGCCACGACGGGCTACGGGCGACGTGGGGAGCTGGCATTTTCGGTTCACAACCCAACCTTTCACACTTAGTGAGGAGCATCATGACTAAAAAGACGATCGAGGATATCGATGTTCAGGGCAAGAAAGCGCTGGTTCGCGTCGATTTCAATGTTCCATTGAGCGGCGACGAGGTAGATGAAGGCATTGAGGTCACGGACGATACGCGCATCCGCGCTGCGCTACCGACCATCAACTATCTGCTGGAGCACGGCGCGGCGCTGATTCTGGCCTCCCATCTGGGCCGGCCCAAATCGCCGGAGGACCGCCATCTGGCCATGGATCCTGTGGCCGCGCGCCTGGGCCAGCTGGTAGAGGCGCCGGTGAAAAAGGCAGACGCCGTGGTAGGGCCGGAGGTCAGCGAAGCGGTGCGCGAGCTGCAGCCGGGAGAAGTGCTTCTGCTGGAAAACACGCGCTTTGAAGCGGGCGAGAAGAAGAACGACGCGCAGCTCTCGCAGCAACTGGCCGATCTGGCCGACGTGTACGTGAACGACGCCTTCGGGTCGGCGCACCGCGCCCACGCCAGCACGGAAGGCGCGGCGCGGGCCATGCGCCGGCAGGGCAAACCGGCCGTAGCCGGCTACCTGCTGCAAAAGGAGATCGACGCGCTGGGCCAGGCGGCCCACGATCCGCCGCATCCCTACGTGGCCATCATGGGCGGCGCCAAGATATCGGACAAGATCAAGCTCATCGACAACCTGCTGCAAAAGGCGGATAAGATCTTGATCGGCGGCGGCATGGCCAACACCTTCCTGGCGGCTAAGGGCCACGAGATGGGCGAGTCGCTGGTGGAGGAAGAAGCGATCGAGGAAGCGGAGCGCCTGCTGCGCTCGGCCGGGAAGCGGCTGGTGCTGCCTGTGGACCTGGTCGTCGTAGACGAGATTTCGTCCGACGCCGAGGTGCAGGTATTGCCCGTCGAAGATGTGCCGGAGACGAAAATCGCCGTAGACGTGGGACCGGACACGGTGGAAACGTTCAGCCGCGCTCTGCAAGACGCTGCGCTGGTGGTCTGGAACGGGCCGATGGGCATTTTCGAGATCGACAAGTTCGCCAGGGGCACCGAGCGCCTGGCCGAGATTCTGGCGGAGATGGCCGACGAGGGCGCGCAGGTGGTGATCGGCGGCGGCGATTCGGCAGCCGCTGTGCGCAAGGCGGGCGTCGTGGAAAGAATGACGCACGTCAGCACCGGCGGCGGCGCCAGCCTGGAGTTGCTACAGGGAGAAGAATTGCCGGGTGTCGCCGTGCTCGAAGACCGTTAAAATATGAGTGTCGAACAGCCCACCTGGGTTCTGGCCTCGGACATCGACAACACGCTGACGGGCGATCCGGCAGCGCTGCGCGTGCTGGCTGCCGAACTGGCTGCCCTGCGCCGCGCGGGAAAGTTGTTCCTGGTCCTGTCCACCGGACGCCGGCTGTTACAGGTGCTTTCCGGCGTAGAGGACGAGGGCCTGCCGCCGGGTGACGCTGTCATTTCACAGGTCGGCACGGAGATTTACCTGCCGCCGTTCAAAGCGTCGATGGCGCCGCTGCCGCAGTGGGAGCGGCGCCTGCGGCGCTCGTTTTCGCGGCAGCGCGCGCTCACCTTCCTCCAGGAGATCGACGGATTGCAGATGCAGCCGGAGATCTATAATACTCCGCTGAAGGTGAGCGCCTACCTGGACCAGGCGCCCCATCCGCAAGCGGCCGTGTCTGCCATCAGGCAGCGTATCAGGGATGCGGGCGCGAGCGATGGTTACCAGGTGGTCTGGTCCAGCGGTCGAGATCTGGATATCATCCCCGCTGCGGCCGGCAAGGGCAATGCGATTCGCTTTCTGCTCGACCATCTACAACTGGACCCACAGATGGTCATTGTCGCCGGCGACAGCGGTAACGATCGCTCCATGTTCGAAGCCTTTGACCACGGTATTATCGTGGCCAACGCCCAGCCGGAGTTAAAGGCCTTGCGCCAGAATGGTCTCTCGACCCATTACATGGCGCGCAAGCCCAGCGCCGCCGGCGTCCGCGAAGGGTTACGCCACTTCGGCGTTCTTGATCCATAACCAACAGTGTGTTTTTTCATTCCACGAAAAGAGTAGATAGTACATGACCTTTCTTTCCACCTTTGACCAGCGCCGCCTGCTGGTCGTCGATCTGGACGGCATTCTGATCAACGGCCACGAAAAAGGGCAACAGGCGCTCAACGCCGCCCTGCGCGCGGTGCGCGACAGCCTGATTTTGACCTATGTTACGGGCCGCACGCTGGCCGACCAGCGCCAGATGATCGACGAGAGCAATTTGCTGCTGCCCGATTACGTCGTCTCCGACGTGGGCACGCAGATCCACCGCATGCCGGGCGAGCGTCCCTTGGACGATTGGCAGCGCTATATCGAAACCGGATTTGAGCGCGAGGAACTGGTAGCCTTCATGAACGAACAGTTTCCCGATGTGGAACTGCAACCAGAAGAACAGCAGGCGCCGTTGAAGGTTAGCTACCTGGCACCGGATATGTCGCGAGAGCAACTGGAGTCGCTGCAGCGCGCGCTGGCGCGGGCGGAACTACCGGCAAAGACGCTCTACTCCCGCGACCTTTACCTGGATCTGATCCCCGATCGCGCCGGCA
Source organism: Chloroflexota bacterium (assembly GCA_048620455.1). GTDB lineage: Bacteria > Chloroflexota > Anaerolineae > Promineifilales > Promineifilaceae > JAAYYY01. The sequence goes on from JBMCFH010000044.1 coordinate 16,993, forward strand.
TCGGGGCGGCGGTCAAGTTTTTGGTGGATTCGCTGGTCCTTTTTCCCAACCAGGTCTACGTGTGCGGCGACAGCGGCAACGACATCGACCTTTTCCAGTACGGCTTTCGCGGCATCGTCGTGGCCAACGCCAGCCATGAACTGAAGCGCGCGGTAGAGTTGCGCGCCTATTTCAGCCACAGCAGCTATGCCGCCGGGCTGTTGGAAGGCCTGAAACATTACAACTTCTTCGCCACGGCGCCCACTGACCGCCGCGATCCGGCGCGGGAGGCGTTCGACCGCGCCCAGGAGTCGCTGCGCCGCAACCTGACGCCTCTGGGTTTTTCGGCAGCCGGCCTGGGAGACAATCCACTGACGGAGGCAGAGTCCAACTATTTCGCCGTGTGGAGCCGGGATGGGATCAAGACCGGGCTGTGGAGCCTGGGCCTCAACGATCCGGACGTGACGGAGTGCTTCCGCCGCACGTTGCAGTTGCTGGCGGAACACCAGACGGAGGCGGGCCAGATCCCGGCAAACGTGCACATTGACACCGGCAAGCCTGACTATAGCGGCATTGGCAACATCGCCTCCATCGATTCCGTCATCTGGTTTGTCATTGGCGGCTGCCGTTACGGAGCGTACGCCAATGATCGCGCCTTTCTGGAGTGGATTTTCCCCTACCTGAAGCGGGCCATGCGCTGGTTGCGGGCCCACGATTCCAACAACTGTGGGCTGCTGGAGTTGCCTGAGTCATCGGACTGGATGGACCTCTTCCCACGCTCCTACAACGTACTCTACGCCGAGGTCCTGTGGTATCTGGCGTGCCGCGATTTCAGCGACGTGGCGGCGGCGCTGGGTGAAGATCCCGGCGAATACCCGGTGTTGGCCGACGTCGTGCGCCGCCAGATTGTGCGCCGCTTCTGGCCCACGTCACAGCGGGCGGCGGAAACGCCCGCTTCTTTTTCCGAGAAGCAGTTTACCATCGGTAACGCGCAATACTTGCTGGCGCAGATCAGCCCCTTCGACTTCTCCTGGCGTTGTGACGTTTATGCCAATCTGCTGGCTGCGCTCATGGGCCTGCTGGATGAGCGCAAGATGCAACAGTTGTTTCATTTCCTGTGGGGCGTCGGGGTCAACGCGCCCTACCCTGTCACCTGCTTCTACCCGGCTGTGCAACCGGGCGCCAGCGACTGGAAGGATTACTCGGTAACCAACTTCCTCAACCTGCCCTACCACTATCACAATGGCGGTATCTGGCCCTTTATCGGCGGGCTGTGGGTCCGTTTCCTGGCCCAACTTGGCAAAGAGGAGCTGGCGCACCAGGAGCTGAACGCGCTGGCCGAGGCCTGTCGTGTGGGCATTTACGGCGAGTGGGAGTTCAACGAGTGGCTGCACGGCATGACCGGGCGGCCCATGGGCAAGGCGCACCAGGCCTGGACGTCCGCCAGTTACATCGCCGCCTACCAGGCCCTGAATAACGACTTTATTCCACCGGACTTTGGCCCGCTGACCGAAGGGGCCTTCAAGCTACCTGTCAATGGCAATAAGGGCTAAACTATGAGGGTGTGCAGGCGCCTGGTTTGAGGCGCATACGTTTTTTGTACACTCTTCCTCTATGCTGACCTGGGGAGTCCACCGGGCACCTGGCCTATGGCGCCAGCAAGAACAGGCAACAGAAAGTCAACGAGAGTGACAATAGGAGCAGAGTATGGTTAGCCAACCGGGAAGATTCACAAACTCGATTTTGATGTTATCGCTGCACGGATATGTGTCCGCCGAACCGGAGCTGGGCAAGCCGGACACCGGGGGTCAGGTGGTCTACGTATTGGAACTGGCCAAACGTTTCAGCCGCCTGGGTCGCCGCGTGGATCTGGTGACGCGGCAGTTTGAAGACCAGCCAGAAGTAGAACAGGTCAACGAGAATTTCCGCATCTGGCGCATTCCCTTTGGCGGGCCTGACTTCATCCGCAAAGAGGACATGCACGACTACCTCGGCGATTTTGTCACCAACTTCCTGTCCGCAGCGCGCAACCGGGGCATCCAGTACGACGTCGTCTACTCGCACTATTGGGACGCGGGCTGGGGCGGACAGAAGATCGCCGAAGAATTAACCATTCCCCACGTACACACGCCCCATTCTCTGGGCTGGTGGAAGAAGGCCAATATGGGCGAGGATATGGACCAGGCGGAGATGGAGGAAAAATACCGCTTCGAGGAGCGCATCCGTACCGAGTTTCTCGTCTACCAGACGTCGGACCACGTCATCGCCACCACCGAGCCGCAGACGGAGCTACTGCAAGAGCATTATGATGTGCTGGAGCGCCACATTACGGTGATTCCGCCGGGCATGGATGAGAACCGCTTCTCGCCCACGCGGAAAGAAGAAAAGGAGCAATTGCGCGAGCAGTATGGACTGCAGGAGAAGGACGTGCTGATCCTGGGTCGCATGGCGCAAAATAAGGGGTACGACCTGATTATGAAAGCGATGCCCACCGTCTTTGAATTGGTGCCGGACGCGCGGCTGGTGGCAGCCATCGGCAGCGAGGATTCGGCGCAGGATGAGGAAGGGGTAGAGAGCCTGAAGGCGTTGAGCGAAGAACTGGGCATCGCCGACCGCATTAAGTGGGTCCAGTATGTGCCGGACGAAGACCTGCCCAATTACTACCGGGCCTCGTCCGTCTTCGCCCTGCCCTCGCGCTACGAACCGTTCGGCATGGTAGCCATCGAGGCCATGGCCTGTGGCACGCCGACGGTGATCACCGTGCACGGCGGCCTCTTTGACCTGGTCGAATTTGGCCAGCAGGTACTTTACGCCGATCCCTTCCGCCCGCTGGAGTTCGGCACCATGCTGGCTATGCCCCTGATGCACCCGCGCCTGGCGCAGGAGCTTTCGGTGGAGGGCGCTCGCTTCGCACGGCGCAACTTCGGCTGGACCGGTATCGCCAAACGGATCCTGGGCATCTTCGACGGGGTGCAGCAGACGGGCGCCCCGGGCTCCTGATCGGCTCCGTCCCGAACGGACCGGATGGACCGGCGTCCGGGAAGCGATCGCAGAACCGGCAAAGGGCGGCCACCAGTCGCCAGCAGGATAGAAGCAACGGAGAACAACATGGATGTAAGGCTGGATAACCAGGTGGCCATCGTCACGGGCGCCGGCAAAGGGGGCGGCGCGGCGATTGCACAGGCGCTGGCTGCCGCCGGCGCCCGCGTAGCCGTCAACGACATCAACCCCGATCGCGCGCACGGCGTGACGCAGACGATTGTGGACGCCGGCGGCGAGGCGCTGGCCATCCAGGCGGACGTGGCCAACAAGTTCCAGTGTGTGAAGCTGGTGGAGGCCACCCGGGCGGAGTGGGGACGCCTGGATATCCTGGTCAACTACGCCCACGTGGCGCCCACTTCGACTATCTTGAAGCTTGACGAGTGGGATTGGACGCGTTGTCTGGACGTGAACCTGAAAGGGGTCTTTTTCATGAGCCAGCTCTGCGGCCGGGTCATGGACGACCAAAAAGAGGGCGGGGCCATCGTCAACGTCGTTTCTACAGCAGGCGTGTCAGCCCCCCGACCACAACAGGCGGCTTTTTGCGCCAGCCAGGCGGCCGTAGTGGGCTTTGCACGAGAGTGCGCCAGGGAGTACGCTGCTTACGGCATCAGCGTGGACACCGTGATCGGTGACGACCCTGACCCTTCGGCGCTTGCCGAGGCTGTGCTAACGCTGTGCGCGGGAGAGCGACGCAACCGGCCCCTGGGTGGGAGGACAGTCACTATCGACGGCAGCCCGATCATGCAGTAATCTATAGCCAGTTCGCCAGCCACAGGAGGGAAGGAAGTGCGACTGGAAGATGAACATCGACGTCTGCATAGCCGCGGGGAGATGATTAAATTTGCCGCCCTGGTCATTGTCTTTTTGCTGACCGTTCTGACGGTGAGTGCGCTGCGTCCCCTTATCTTCGAACAGATGGTGCCCGCCGTGTTCGGCTGGAACCAGAGGGTCGATGCAGCCGGCGAACCAGTTCCTGGCCCGGCAACTGCTACACCAACGCCCACAGCAGAGGCCACGCCCACAGAAACGGCGGTGGAAGAGGCGACGCCAGAAAGCACCGCCGCACCACCCCCGGCCCCAACCCCCATTTCTTACGAAGTTCAACCAGGCGATAGCCTCGCCAGAATCTCCGAGCGCTTCGGCGTATCCGTGCAGGCCATCGTCCAGGCCAACGGCATCGCCAATCCCGACCGCATTCAGCCGGGAGA
>JBMCFH010000045.1:0-21105 GCA_048620455.1 Chloroflexota bacterium
GCGGTGGCTTCAAAGCAGGGGGCATTCCAGGTTGCAGAAAAACAGTTACAGAAAAGCCTGAGTCTGTACCAGGAACTGCACGACGAGCCCGGCGCAGCCATCGCGCGCACCCGCCTGGGCGCAGCCCGCCACCAGCAAGGCGAATATGATGCTGCCCGCACCCTTTACGAACAGAGCCTGCAACAATTCGAGGCATTGGGCGACCGTTGGGGCAAGGGAGCTGCCCTTCATCGCCTGGGCCACCTGGCTTATGAGCTGGGCCAGTACGACGAGGCGCAACGCCTTTATGCACAGCGGCTGGAGATTGCCCGGGCGGTAGGCGACCGGCGCGGGGCGGCGGCATCGCTCAACAACCTGGGCAACGTCTTCTACGCGCGCGGTAATTATAAGGAAGCGGAGCGCCACTACCTGGAGGGCCTGGCGTCCTGGCAGGAATTGGGCAACAGGTGGGGGACAGCCCTGGCCTACAATAACCTGGGCCTCATTGCCACGGAGCGGGAAGCGTACGCCGACGCTCGTCGCTGCTTCCAGGACAGCCTGGCGCTGTGCCGCGCCATCGGCGACAGGCGAGGCATCGCCCTGGCCTTGAACAATCTGGGCGAGTTGGCTTCGCAGCAAGGCGCGCTGCATGAGGCCAGGGAGTATCACGAGGAAAGCCTGGCCCTGTTCCGGGAAATTGGGCAGTCACGCGGCATTATGTACGCCCTCAACTTCCTGGGCGCCGTGGCCCTGGACAACGGCGAGCACGCCCAGGCGGCGACCTATTATCGGGAAGCGCTGGAGCTTGCCCTGGCGCAGCAGACAGCGCCGCGCGCGCTCGATTCACTGGCAGGGCTGGCTACCGTGCTGCACGAGGAAGGAAAGGGGCGGCAGGCGGCCGAGATCCTGGCGCTGGTGCTGGATACCTCGGCCACCGAAGAGGCCACGCGCGACCGGGCCGAGGCGCTTCTAGACACCATACAGGCAACCTTACCCGGCGACCAGATCGCTGCGGCGCGCCGGCGCGGGCAGCAGGCCGACTGGCAGGCGCTGGCTACGCGCCTGCTGCAATCGGCCTGAGGTGGTGTGCGGCGGCGCTGTTAAGCCCGGCCCGGCTGTCCCTTCAATGCCTCCAACAGTTCCTGCAACTGCTCGGCCACATTGTCCGTGTCCGTTGCCGCGCGTCCCGGTTGGCCCGCGGCAGCCGCATTCCCCGGTTGGCCTTGCAGCGTCTCCAGTAGCTCCTTTAGCCGGTCGGCAGCGGCTGCGCGGCCCGGTTGCCCCAGCGCCAGAACGAGAATCGCCGGCTTCTCGCCATCACGCTGTATAAGAATCGGCCCCTGCGCGTCAATCGTATCCAGCAACTCGTCGAATGCTTTACTCGCATCGTCCTCGTGCATGATATGGCTCATTGGCAACCTCCGGCTGTCTACTGTTCTTCTACATTGGGGTCACAACTTCCTTATAGCCTATCCGCGCCAGCCGCCCGTTGTCAAACCACCACAACCCGAATTTACTCCCCGGTCTTGATATTCTCTTGATAGTAACAGCCTATGATTCCTGCCAAAGCAACAATGGATTGAGAGACGTGAGCAAAAACCGCGACTACAAATCGTATCTGCTGCGGCTATGGCGCGCCGCCGGCAAGCAATGGGAACCGTGGCAGGCCATGCTGGAAGATCCACACACGGGGGAGCGACACGGCTTTGCCAGCATGGAAGCGCTGTTTCGCCATCTCCGCCGCACGACGGCCGGTAGCCAGGAGTCAGGGCAGGAACGAATTGTGGGCGCACCATACCCAAGGGAGGTCGAAATGTTGATAAGAGTCGGTGACCGAGGAGCAGCCGTAAGACGCGTGCAACAGGCGTTACGCGACGAGGGGTTCGACATTATTGTGGACGGCATTTTTGGGCCCGGCACAGAGTCGGCCCTCAAAGCCTTTCAAGAACGTCAGGGGCTGACCGTCGACGGCATCGCCGGCCCCAACACGCTGGGCGCCCTGGGCCTGACGGTCGACGGCGGGGCGCCTGGCCCTGGCGATCATGAAGGGGGCGACGCGCCCGCCGAGGAAGGAACCAATGACTGGGCGGCGCTGAAAGCGAAGGTGGTGCAACTGGCCAACCAGGAATGGGCTCGATGGCATAATGGGAGCAAGAAAACGGAGACCGATCCAGAGATGACGCCCGTCCTCCAGGACTATTACAAGACAGGCGTGCGCAAAGAAGTTCCCGCCGACCGGCTCCAGGATCCTGCCTGGCAGGAAAATAATCCCTGGAGCGCCGTCTTTATCTCCTGGCTCATGCGCGCCGCCGGCGCCGGGGACAGATTCCACTATTCGCGCGCGCACCAGCGCTACATCGCCGCCGCCAAGCGCAACCGCGAGCGCGACGACACGCACAATCCCTTCTGGGCCTTTGCCATCGACGAAGTGGCTCCGCAGGTAGGCGACCTGGTCTGCGCCGAGCGTGCCAATAGCGGCGCGACATACGAAAACATTGACGACGGCTTCAAAGCCACCCATTGCGACGTCGTCACCGAGGTCCGGCCGGGCCGGCTAACGGTTGTCGGCGGCAACGTGAGCAATACGGTTGGCAAAAAAACGGTGCGTACCGACGATGAGGGCCTCATCATCCGCAACGGCAGGCAAAGACGCTTCTTTGCGGTGCTCAAGGTCCGCACCGGCGGGCCGGCGTAACTCTGGCGACGCTAATAAGGGTTGCCCACAACCGTGCTCAAGGCCCGCCCCAATCGCGGATGTTCGCCACAATTTCATAACGCTCAATACGCTCGACGGTCATAAGTAACGTAACTCGCTGCTACAAAGGTGGACACAACCCCCGTCCCATTACAGGTGGCACGCCGATCCAGACCAAAGCTCCCTGATGCTGCGGCCGGTGTTGGCGACTCGTCGTAAGCGCGGCGCTTCTTCCGCCACTCATCCAGCCATAGGCCTATCCACATGGCTAACGCAACTCTATTCCAGCGCCTGATCCCGGCGATGGCGTATGAGAGTATCCTGCATAGTGAAGGTTAAAAACAACAAACAAATGGAGGCAGAAATGTCCAAGAAAGTTCTTCTTACTGTACTCGTAGCCGTGCTGGCCGTAGCGCTCCTGACCGCAGGATACCTGACAATGCAAACACAGGCCGCCGAGCGCGACGCGGCCGAAGCCGCCAGCGTGACGGAAACCTTCTATCGTTGGTACGTTAACTACCCGGGCAACCCCTTTGCCGAACAGGCCTACCGTGAAAGCCCGCTGGTCACCGAACGCTTCGTGTCCGAAATGGACGCAGCCATCGAGGCCATGCGCGCGGCGGGACCCGGCGGCGCGGACCTCGTCCTCTGCGCCCAGGACATCCCCGGCGAAATGCGCTACGGCGCCGCCACCGTCGAGGGCGACCGGGCCACCGCAACAGTAGAGCAAGTGTGGAATCCGGGTACAGAGTTCGAGCAGGTGCGCGAATTGCAGGTCCAACTGCAGAAGGTTGAGGGGCAATGGCTTGTTGACGAAATCGTCTGCCCGGTGCCCTGACCCAATCAAATAAAATAACAGAAAAAAGCCCTGCCTCAATCGGCAGGGCTTTTTTCTTTCTGCAGCACCGAGCGCCCGCACCTACTCTTCCAGCAAATCTTCTTGCAGCGCCAGAGCCACGGCCTCGGTGCGGCTGCGCGCCCCCAGCTTGGAGAGCACGTTGCTCACGTGAAACTTGACTGTAGCCGTGCTCAGCACCAATTCCTCAGCAATCTCGGCGTTGCTCATGCCCTCGATCATCAAGCCCAGCACGTCCCGCTCGCGCTCCGTAAATTGCGGCGCGGGAGAAGCCGGCTGTTGCGTGGCGCGAATCAGCACCTGGGCCGCCTCTGGCGCCAGCGTCGACTGGCCCGCGTGCGCTGCGCGCACGGCCTGGGCCAGCGCCTCGGCGCTCACGTCTTTTAGCAAATAGCCGATGGCTCCCGCCTTCAGCACGCCCTGCACCAGCTTCTCCTCGCGGAAGCTGGTCAACGCCAGCACCTGCACCTGTGGATAACGCTCGCGCAGCCTCTGCGTCGCCGTCACGCCATCCATGCCCGGCATCACCAGATCCATGAGCACCACATCCGGCCTATGTTTCTCGCAGAGAAGCAAGGCCTGTTCGCCGCCAGCGGCTTCCCCCACCAGCTCGATATCATCATAGGCCATCAGGAACGTTGCCAGACCACTGCGCACCACCGCGTGGTCGTCGACAAGCATGACGCGTATGCGAGCCTCTTCATTCATTGCACTACCTCACCTCTCGCCGTCCTTAATTACGTGACATTCCTCTCAGTTTAGATCCTACGCCGGCGCCAGTGCAGCGCGAGTGGCATCCTTCCCCTTCGCCCGGTGACAAAGCTCACCTTCTACGCGCACAGCGGCGCGACGACGGTCACCCGCGTGCCGGCGCCGGGCGCGCTCTCAATATCCAGATCCGCGCCAATCTCCGCCGCTCGCTCGCGCATGATCGACAGGCCGAAGGAATCTCCGTGGCGGGCAATCGCATCCACCGTAGGATCAAACCCGCTGCCATCGTCGGCCACGTCCAGCAAAACCCCGGTCTCCCCAAAAGCCAGCGTCACCGACACAGCGTGCGCCTCGGCGTGCTTCACCACATTGTTGAGCGCCTCCTGTGTGATGCGGTACAGGGCGATTTGCACGTCCGCCGGCAGTCCATCTTCGGGCGGCGCGCCGTCCACCTCCAACGCAATCTGCAGCCGCGACCGCCCGCGCACCGCTTCCACCAGCTGGCGCAACAGATCGGGCAAGGCCCCTTCCGCCAGCGCCGCCGGGCGCAACTCCAGCAACAACGCGCGCATTTCTGCCAGAGCCCCCCGGTTAAGCTCGCACAGCTCTTCCAGACGCGCCTGGCCCAGCGCCGGGTCCTTCTCCCAGACGCGAGGCAGCACATCGGCGATCAGCGTGGCCGAAAACAACGTCTGCGTCACCGAGTCGTGCAGCTCTCGAGCCAACCGCTGCCGTTCCTCGTGCGCAGCAGCATCCTGCGCCCGCTGCAACAGCCGCGCGTTCTCCACAGCCACCCCCATCTGCTGTCCGATGCTGGTTAGCAACTCCACATCCTCCTGGGAGAAAGTGCGCACTTCCGGCGCCAGCACAAACAGCGCGCCCAGCACCTGCCCCCCGGCGCGCAGTGGAAAACTGGCCAAGGCGTGGAACCCGCTCTCCCGCGCCTCTTGCCGCGTCAGCCGCGGATCTTTCGCCAGATCCGGCGCCAGCACCGGCTCGCCCTGGACCACCACCCGCCCCGAAAACCCTTCGCCGGGCGCCAGGCCGTCGATAGCCATCGCCAACGATTCATCCAGGCCCTGGTGCGCCGCCAGAACCAGCCGCTCCTGGGCGTCATCCAACAGGTAAACACCGCCGGCCTCCATCCCCATCACATCCAACGCCTCGCCGAGCGCCACGTCGAGGACCGCGCTTAACTCCTCGGCATGGCTGATTTCTGCGGCAATGGCCGTTAGCGCCGACAGCTCGCGCGTGCGCGCCGCCAGCCTTTCCTCCAGCCGGGCATATGACGCCGCCAGCTCCGCCGACATCAGGTTGAAATGCCTCGCCAGCGCCTCTATTTCATCGCCTGACTCCACGCTGACCGCGCGACCGAAATTGCCCCGAGCCACTTCCTCGGTGGCGGCGCGCAGCGTCTCCAGAGGTTCCATCAGGCGTCGCACGCCCACCATGACCACAATCGCCGGCGCCACCAGCCCCAACAGCAACAACGACAGCAGGAGGTTCTGATAAGTACTGTAAGGCGCAATCAGCGCTGACCACGATTCCTCCCCCACAAGCCCCCAGCGCGTCCCGGGAATCGGCGCGTAAGCCGTCACCACCGCTTCTCCCGCGCCGTCCACCGTGCGCAGCGCGCCCGCCTGCCTTGCCAGGACCGACTGCACAGAGGGGACACCGCCGTAATCAGCCCCAATCCGTGCCCCATCCGCATGATACAGGAGGCGCCCCTGCCCATCCACCACATAAATCTGTCGCCCGGCCTGCAGCGGCAGGCTCAACACGCTCTCTTCAAATGGGCCGCCGCCCCCTTCGTCCAGACGATGAAATCCCACCACCGCGCCGCGGAACTCACCTTCGGATCCGATGACAGGCACCGCGACGGCCACGCTATGCAGCGACACGCCTGATCCCGAGGTCGTGATCAAGTCCGAGTAGACCGTCTGACCACGCCCCTGAACCTCCCGAATAAAGGGTTGGTCCGACCAGTCCTGGCCCAGCAGAACCGGCCGGCGCGGCTGCGTGGCCACGATGGCGCCCTGGCTATTGACGAAAACCAGCCCCCCGTCGAACCCTTCCAACCCCTCCGTGGCGGCGCTCAACGCCGCCTGCTGCGCGCCCTCGCTCTCACCGGCGACCGCCAGCGCGCGCGCCGCCTGTCCCAGGGGCGACGCCTGCTCCTCCAGATCGCCGGCCAGTTGCGTCGCCGCCAGCTGCACCAGCTGCCAGTCGCGCTCCATGACCGTATCGGCCATCACCTGGCGGTAGCCGAAGAAAGCAACCAGGGCCACCGTCCCCAGGATGAGTGCTGCCGGAATAAAGGCCCAGGCCACAATCTTGCTGCGGTGGCTGAGCCGCCAGCGGCGACGCCTCTGTAATGACAAATCGTCCTGGTTCATCAGAATTTCTTTCGTCGACTCCAACAGCGCCTCTCTACCGGGCCTGCTCAACGTCACTGAGCAACCAGCGCCCATCCACCAGCACAAGCGTGAGGTGCACCTCCCGTCTCGTCCCGTCGTCAAAGCGCAGGGTGACAAGGGCGCTGCTGCGCGTTTCAGCAGGCTGCACCTCAAACCACTGCACCTGCTCCTGGGCCAGCGTGAACGGATCGGCGTCCACGTCGCCACTCAAAACGTTGTCCACAGCCATGATCAGGTCTTCTGTCAGGTAGTCGCCGCGGGTGTAGGCGCGGTCCGCACAGGCGTCACCGTGATAGCCGAGATAGGAGGTATAGTAAGCGCGCGCCCGGCCCTCCGCCGTGTCGCCACACGCCTGGTCCACGATGGCCCACAGCCAATCCCGCTCCTCCAGCGTCAGCGTCAGCAACGCCTCTTCGCCGGGTTCCCGCAGAGCCGAGCGCAAGACGACGGACGCGCGCCGCGTGCCTCGCGCCGCGCCCTCCTCAATGAAGGCGCTTTCCACCACAAAGCCCAGGGGCCAGGACGGACCACAGAAGGTGACACCGCCCTCCGCTTCCATATCGACGCGCACCAACGCCAACCACTCCTGCACCCGCTCCGGTTGCTCGTCGTAGGCCACAGCCCAGTCGTACCAGGCAGCCACCTGCAGGGTCAGCCAGAACCGATCGGACAGCTCTCCACCCGCCGCCAGCATGCCGGCCGACTCCACAGGGTTGATCTCCTGGATGTACCAGTAGTTATCCCAATCGCGGGCCAACATCACGGTCAGGGGCAACGCGACGCCGCCGGGGAAGATGCGCGTGGCGCGAGCCAACGCCGTGTGCGCTTCTTCGTTAACCGTTACCTGGCCAACCTCCAGCTGCATGTCGCTCAGTGCGCCGGCGGCGCTGTGCAGGATCGGATCGTACTGTTCCACAGGAACGCCCTGCGAACGGTAGTAAGAAACGTCGGAATCCACGGCGTCTGCATAAGTCGGCGACAGATACGCACTGTCCTGGTGCGCACCGCCGGCAAAGCCGCCCTGCGCCAGATAGTCGGCGAAGAAAGCGCGCACCACGTCGGCGGGGTGCATCTCCCGTCGTGGATCTGGCGCGGGCTGGATCGCCTCGCCGGCGGGAGCCACCACGCCGTCAATCAGCCAGCGCCCGCCCTCTCGCACCAATGTCACCGTCAGGGGTCGCGTCTCGTGCCCCTCGTGCCAGCGCTGCAGCAGGCGCACTTCAGCGCGGTCGCCCTCTGCCCACACGTCGTCGACCTCCATCGTCGCCGGAATGCCTGGAGCCAAAAAGAAGGGATCAACCGCCTCTCCGCCGGCGGTCAGCTTCTCGCGTGCCGCATTAGCAAACGCCTGGCTGAGAAACGGGCTATTTTCGTAGATGTCGCCAATTTGATCCAAAAAGCCACTCAGGTCCATATCGCCGGTGTGCGCCAGGCCCTGCTCCTCGGCATAGGCGTACCAGCGCCCGAAATAGGTTTCGCTGAACAAGCTCACCACCTGGGCCGCGGCAGTGGCTTCGTCCGGCAGAGCGCCCGCTACATCGCCGATCAGCCACCTGCCATCCTGGCGCGTTACCTGCACCTCAATCGTTACCTGCTGCTGCCCGTAAGACAGTTGCACCGGAACAACCGCCGTGTCACCCTCTCGCGTTGTCTGCTGTGTCACTACGAAAAAGCCTCGAGGATGATTGACAGCGCGCAAAAAGGGATCGTAGCGCGCGCTGTCAGGAGGAGAATCTTCCATCTCCGCCAGCAACGCATCCACATCTGCTACAAGGGACGGAGCCAGATAAGGACTCTGCCGGTACGTCCTGTCGGCAAGCGGATTGCCCTCCGCAGCCAGCACGTAGCTGACGCTACCCACGGCATGATCACCATCGCCCTGGCCAAAGTACCAGTTGTAGAAGAGCTGCACCACGCCCTCCGGCGTCAGCGGGCTGCCGCGCTGGATGTGGTCGATCTTCCAGCGCCCTTCTTCGCGCACGAGGTCTAGCGTCAGATCCCACGACGTCCCTTCCTCCACGTCCAGGCTCCAGTACTGGTGCAGCACGACCTGCGCCGTCGCCGGCTCCACAGCCACGTCTTGCACACGAATGGTCGCCGGCTCTTGCTGGGCCAACAGGAAAGGATCGGCGCCCAGGTGACCGGCCTTTCGCGCCTCGGTCACCGCCGTAATCAGGCGCCGGGTCAGGTAAGGACTGTGGCTGAACTCGGCGATACCGTCCTGCTCCAGGTACCACGTATAAAATACCTCGACGACGCCCGCCGGCGTCTCCATGTCCGGCTCCGCCCCCGGAATGGAAAGCGGCGGCGACGCCTGCGTCGTTGCAGGTGTGGGCGTCTCGCCCTGCGCCGCCGTCGCCTGAACCGTCGCCTGTGGTTCAGGCGCGTCCGCCGGCAAACACGCGGCAAGCGCCAGGAGCGGGACAATAAAAACAACAAAGAGCCTGAGGAATCGATTTTTACTGTTCATCTGCCTGCCTCCACTACCCACGGTTTCAGGCGCGGTGCTGTGATGGCGCGGCCTGTGCGCCTGTCTGCTGAATATGATACGCGCTGACGCTCTGGCCCGGATCCGTCGCCGGTGGCAGATGACATTGAGCAGAATGATTAGTTCTGCACCTGGTCACCTGACCAGGCCAACTGATCTACTTATACTGCAGCCCGACCCGCCGCTGAAGTGACAATACTCACCCCTGGCGCCGCCATTTCTCCCTTTCCGCCAAAACACGAACACGGGCGGCGTAGATGATTTCAATGCTTGTTGAACTATGACATTTCTCGCCGCACTGCTCAAGGCCCTGGGCGAGCCCAACCGTCTGCGCATATTTGCCGAACTGATGAAGGGCGATACCTGCAACGCCGAAGCGAGCGGTGTGTGGCCCGGAAGGGCAGCTTGACAACGCGCAGAGCGTAAAGGAATCCGCATAGCACCTAGCGCGGGGGGTGTTGACTATGCGAAAGACAATCGGTAAAAAAATGAGGTGGCCGGTGCAACGGGCGTTGTCCGTGCCACCTCTGGGCGGGGAGCAATCATAGTATAGCCACTTTTCCCGCCGGCGCAAGTCCAATCTTGCGCCACTCAGGAAACTTGCGTCGTCTGCTCCTCTCCCTCCAGTACAGTTGCCAGAAGGCGCTGCGCTTTCTCCTCCATCGCCTCGTCGCCGGCTTCGGCAAATGTAGACGCCGCCGCCCGTGCATACTCGGCAGCGACGGTTGGCTGCTGCAGATCGGCGTGGCTGAAGGCCAGCATGATTTGCTGCTCGCCCAACAGCCCGCGATCTTCCAATAACCCGGCCTCATCCAGTTCCTGGGCCAGCGTCAGGGCCTGCTGAGCCGTCTCCACCGCATCCGGCAAGCGGCCCATGTCGGCGTAGACCGCACCCAGGCGACCGAGCAGACGGGCCTCGGCGGGCCGGTCTTGCACCCGTGTGGCCATCTCCAGCGCCGCTTCATAGTGGGACAACGCCTGCTCGCCGTCGCCGGTGCGATAAGCGGCGAATCCGGCCTGAGCCAGGAAGCTCAACTGCCAGTTCCAGTCGTCCAGCTCGCGCGCCAGCTCCGCTCCGCGCTGCAGATAGGCCAGCGCTTTTTCTTCCTCTTCCCAATCGAGTAACGCCGTAGCCAGCATATTCAGAGCCGACAGTTGCGACGTCGTGTCACCGTTTTCTTGCGCCAGCCGCAAAGCGTGCTCGCCATAGAGGAGGGCCGCTTGCCGCTCGCCGGCGGCGGCGTGGGCTCGCATCAATCCCGTCAGCGCGGCAAAGGTGGTCGCCACGCGCTCGCCCTGCTCCTGGCCCACCGCAGCAGCCTCCACTGCCTGCTGGAACTGCTCAATGGCCATTGCTGTTTCATCTTCCGCCAGGTACAGGTTACCCAGATGTAGATAGTAAGTGGCGACGGCGCGGGGCTGGCCCACGGTTTTGGCCTTTTCCAGCGCCTGCGCATAATACTCCAGGGCCTTTTTGTGCGCGCCGAGACCCACAAAAACCGAGGCGGCGCGGCCCGCAGCGTGCATGGCCCGCACCTGGTCGCCCCGGTCGAGCGCCAGCGACAGTGCCTGTTCAAACTTATTCACCGCCTTTTCCGGCTGGCCGATACTGGCCTGCAAAGATCCCAGCTGCAGCAAGGTGTCCAGCATTAAGGCGCTCTGACCGCTCTCCTTGGCCAGGTTGTGCGCCTTATACAGCGCAATCTGGGCGAAATGAGTGTTGCCCAATCGTCGCAGGCAAAGGCCCTTATAGCCCCAGAATTGGGCCGCCCATGCTGGCGCCTCAGCCAGCTCAATACCTTCTTCAAATTGCGTCAGCGCGCGAGGCACGTTGCCGCTTTCCAGGAAAGCCTTGCCCAGCGCCAGCAGCGCCTCGGCCACTTTCTGGGCGTCGTCTGTGGCCCGCGCCTGCGCCAGTGTCGTTTCCAGCCGCCTGATCGATTGGGGAACCTCGTCCACCGTTGTTTCGCTGCTCATCTTATCCATTCCTCTACTGTTCACTCTGTTAAAACGCTTTCATGCGCGTGGCGTCATCGTCCACGCTGTCGGGTGGTCACATCTCCTCATCCTGCAAATTTCTACCTGGCGTCGGTGTACCGCCAGGCGCGCCGGGCCCGCTGCCGGAGGGGTCGTGTGCGGGCGGCGCCGTGACCGTCGCCGGCGCCGTTTCTTCGACGCTGCCGCTGTCCACCTCGCGATAATAACCGGGCACGGCGTCCTCGCCTTCGCGCAGCCCGTCGGCCCAGATGAGCCCCACGAGGATCACGCTGACGAGCACAAAGGCCAGCAACAACGTCTGTTTTAACCTCTCGTTACGCTTGCGCGCCATTGTGTCACGGTCTCCTTGCCCCAGCGGCGCGCGGCGGCGATAAAGTCGATCACCGCGTCCAGGGGGCACAAGTAGTTACAGAAGGGACGGTAGAGCGCCAGACTGGCCAACAGAATCACGACCAGCAAAGCCCAGCTAAAGACGCCACCCTGCAGGTCGAAGAGGGTGGCAAAAGGCTCATAACCGGCCACGCCGGGCCGGCGCAGCGCCAGGCCCAGCACAATGGCTGCGAGGGCCAGACCTCGTTGCAGCCACGTCAGCAACTCCGCGTATTGCCGGGGGCGATAGAATTTGGCCCCTGAAACGGTCGCCAGGCACTCCTGCACGGCGCCGAAGGGGCAGAACCAGCTGCAATAGGGATTCTTGGCGTCAACTGTGGTCACGAAGATGATGCCGCCCAACAACAGGTACCAGTACAGATTATTGTGCCAGTCGGGCCAGTAGCCGCTGAGCAGAGAAATGACCATGGTGATCGTCAGCGGCGCGGTATACAGGAAGCCCAGCACGACCATACCCGTGATCAGGGTAGCCCAGCGCACTCGTCGCTTCCAGACGCCGTTGCGCCAGCGGTGGCCCACGTAACCGGAGGCGAAAAGGAGCAGTAGGACCAGCTCGGGAACCCCCACCTCGATCTCCTGCTGCACCGCGGGGCGCGGCTCCTGCAGACCTCGTTCGGCAATCTCGGTCGCTGCGCTGCGCACGGCCCCCGCCACGCCCTGAGCGCTGATGGTGGCCCCGCTGACGGCGTCCAGATCCTGGCCTACCTGCAGTGGATCCTGTACGCCGGCCTGACTGAGTTGCGTCAGCAGGTCGCTGCGCTCCAGCAGCCGGAAGAAACCGGGCGATTCGCGCTGGCTCAGAAAGTGCACGCCGACGACGTCTCCCTGTACATTGATGCCTACCAGTACCTCCACCGGCCCGCCATATCCAGGCGCTTCGCCTACCGCCGCGTATCCGATCACATCTCCGGCGGCATCCTGGCCCACAAAAAGGTCACCTCGTTGCTCTACAGTGTCGGCTGCGGGCAGCACCTCGCTTACTAACGGAGCGACTGCCGTGCCGGTGTTCAGGTAACCGTAGAACCAGGCGGCGAGAATCAGGACGACAGTCGCCACCATGAACCACCGCTCGCGCCGTTTACGACGCGCGCGGGGAGAGAGAGACTTTTTCGCGTTAGAATTAGCAGCGGTCATCGATACACGGGGGATTTAGAGGGAAAAGCCAGGGGAAGGGCAGCCTATACACCACCCTTCCTCCGGCTTCCTGTTGCATAGAATCGATCGGCGATCGCTACTCGTTGCGGCCTACGAACCAGACCACGCCGCCGCCAATCAGTACTACGGCGAAGCTGATCCAGAAGATAACTGCGGCGCGCGGTTCAATCTCCTGCACACTGCCAATCGCATTCTGGGCCAGAAAGACGAGGAGCGCGAACCAGGCAATCCAGCCCAGCCAGGCGTACCACGCCCGTTTCTTGACTTCTACCACATAACTGTTTTCAGCCATCGCTTATACCTCCATGACCGGTGCGGTGGTGTCGATGCCCATCTCAGGCAGGTCGAGCGTCCACCAATCTTCGTTATCCTTCTGCACGCCATAGCCGAAAGCATCGTCCATGCTGCGGAAGAAACTGTCCAACACGGGCGCGGCCGAGGCGCCGGCCTTGACCCACTCGTGGACCCAGGCCTTGTCCTTCTTGGCAAAGGGGCACACGGCGAAGCAGATACCGCAGTTGGTGCCGGCGTCGGTGCGCTGCCAGGTACGGCACTTGATTGAGTCTTCAAAGTACGCTTTGTGTCCGGGGTTGTTCCACGGCCCCTGCACTTCCCAGGTAGGCTCATCTTCAAAGCTGAGGGCGCCCGGCGCACAGGCCTCGGCGCACTTCTTGCAGCGGCTGCAAAACTCCATGATGCCGGCGTCGATCGGTTGGTCCGTAGCCACCGGCAGGTCGGTCAACATCTTGAAGACGCGTACCATCGGTCCGAACTCGGGCGTCACCAGCCGGTTCAGGCGCGACATCTCGCCCAACCCGGCCATCACGCCAAACGCCGGCGCGATGCCCAGCGCGTTGGTGCTTGACTCGCCCAGGCATTGGTAACCCAGTCCGCGCAGGAACTCCTGCGTCGAGGCCTGAATCTGCTCGCCGCGCAGGTAACTGAGGGACGTCGTCTGCGAGGCCAGGGTTGTGGGCGCCCGCTTCAGCGTCTCTTCGGACATCTGCACGGTGAAGACGATGGCATACTTGCAATCGTAGGGAATGTAGCGAGCGTCTTCTGTCTCGTACGCCTCTTTCTCTTCGGTGAAGATCAGCTCTTTGCCGTCGGGATCCACGGAATAGATCAGCTTGCGCGTGTTTTCGTCCAGCTCCACGAAGCCAACGGTTGCCGCCCCAATGTGGCGCATGGCGGCGCGAATGATGCGCGCGGCCTCTTCAGGCGATCCCGTCCACTTGGGCACGCCGCGCTCTTCCGGCGTCGTCGCGTTCTGCGGACCCAGGAAGCTGCGCCCCACACGCACACGGTGAGCGCCGGCAAGGGCGTGATCTTTGAGCGTGTAACCAGGCACATTGTCCCGGATACGCTGCAATTGCATCTCGCTCGAGATATTACTCAACTCTTCGGCGCGCTCCTCGCCAACATAGCTGGCAAAGCCGGGCCCACGCACCGTCCCCGTGCGCTCGTTATAACGCTCCATCATGTCCCAGTCGATCTCGGTGGTTGGCTCGTCAACCGTGCGCACCCACCAGGGACGGGCGGGCCGTCCGGCGGGATCGGAGAAGGCGCCGCCTTTCATCTTTGGCGCAGCGGCGGCCGGTTTGGTTACCGAGGCCACAGCCGCGGCGCCGGCGCCTACGCCCGCAATCCGCAGGAAGTCCCGCCGATTTAGCTTAATTTTCTTATCTTCTGACATCGGTTTTCCTCCCGGAACCTGTTCAACTCTCTGGAGGCCCGCGGTGCAGGCCCGTGTCCTCCGCGATTACTATGAGACACTGTCAGAACGGTGTTCTGTCACTCTATGTCCCACCTGCACTATTAGCGTAGCAGGTGGGCGCGGCGCCCGGTATCGGGAGAAAGCGGGTTTCGTGTCAGGATCTTTCCCACACGCCTGTAGTGAACTGTATCGTCTCGGGGAAGTTTACTGGCGGTACTCGTCAAGAATACCGGCGCGGATGGCAAACTTGATCAGATCCGAGCGGTGGTCCAGCTCCAGCTTGACCATCGCCCGCTGGCGGTACGTATCCACCGTCTTGGGGCTGATCACCAGCTGTTCGCCGATCTCGCGGCTGGTATAGCCCATGGCTGTGAGCTGCAACACTTCCTGCTCGCGCTCGGACAGCGTGGCAAACGCTTCCGCTTCGGAGCAGTTGCCGGTAATAGAGCGCACCAGCGCCGTGGCTGCCTTGGGGTGCAAATAGCGTTCCGCGCGCATGACGACGGGAATCGCCTCCAGCAGCGCCGTGTGCGTCGAGGATTTAGGAATATAACCGTCACAGCCGGCCTCGATGGCGGGCAAAACAAACTCGCGCCGCGTGTACATAGAGAGGACGATGATGCGACAGGTCTGATCCTGGTCCCGAATCTGGCGGATCACTTCCAGACCGTTCATGTCCGGCAGTCCCAGGTCCAGGACGACGATGTCCGGTTGCAGCGAGCGCGCCATCGAAAGGCCCTCGGCCCCGGTGCTGGCCTCGCCCACCACGCGCAATCCGGGCTCCTCGTCGAGCAACACCCGCAGCCCGTCGCGCAATACAACGTGATCGTCTACCAGCAGAATCCTGACGTCAGTCGGCATTCTCATTCTCCTGGTGAAGCGGCGCCCAGACCACGACGCTGGTCCCTTCGCCGGGCGCGGTATAAACGTCAAAAGCCCCGCCGATGATCTCCGCCCGTTCCTGCATGCTGATCAGGCCCAGGTGGTGGCGACCATCGCTCCGGGCCGTGTGCATCTGGCGTACAGAAAAGCCACAACCATCATCTTCGATGCGCATCATGATGCCTTTGCGCCAGGGGCTGATGCTGACGTCGACGTGGCTGGCGTGGGCGTGGCGCACGACGTTGGTCAGCGCCTCCTGTGCGATCCGGTAAAGCGTAACATCCACGCCGGGCGGAAGCGCGCTCTCGTCCACGGCAATAGCGCAATCGGCGGTTAGATCTTCTTCTGACACCATCTCCTCCACCAACGTCTGCAAAGCGACGGCCAATCCAAACTCCTCCAGGGCCGCCGGTCGCAGCCGGTAGGAGAGATCGCGCACGTGCTCGATCGTTCGCGCCATCGCCTCCAGAACCTCGTTGAGTCCCTCACGTAAATCGTCGCAGGGCGCTCGTTTCTCCAACGTCTTGATGCGCACCAGCAAATTGGTCAACATCTGGCCCGCGCCGTCGTGCAATTCGCGCGCCAGCCGGTGGCGCTCCTCCTCCTGCGCATTCACCAGCGATTCCAGCAACGCCTGCCGCGCCATCTCCTTTTCCGCCAGCTTCAGCCGCAGCCAGGCATTGGCCACGATCTCTGACACCTGGGTGCCGATGGCCTGCAGCAAATCCAGATCATCCTCAGAAAGCGCGTGTCCCCCGTTACACAGCAGATTCATCACCCCAAACTGCTCCTCACGCACCTCAATAGGCAAGGTAATGTGGCGCAAACGACCGCCGTTTCCAATACGCAACTCTTCCAGACGCGCACAGGGTCTCACGCACCCTTCCTCCGGCAACTCGCCGGCCTTCAAATCTTGCTGGCACTGGCAGATCCAATTGTCGTCTGATTTCAGGAGGAACGGTTGTAGTTCAACAGGGACGTTGTACCAGCTCGCCAGGTGGAAGCTGTCCCGCTCCGGGTCGCGCAGGTAAACCCAGCCCGCTTCCAGCCCCATGACGTCAATGGTGCTTTCCAGGACGGCGTAGAGGACATCGTGTATCTCATTCTCGCGGTCCGCCGCCATGATAATGCGGTTCATCGCTTCCAGGCGGCGGTTGGAGTGGGTCAGATCCTCCTGCGTTTGCACGAGGTGGTCGGTCATGCTGTTGACCGCCGTCGCCACCTCACCAATCTCGTCATTGGACCACACCGGCGCGCGGGCATCGAGCTGGCCCGCAGCCACCTGCTGGGCCATCGTGCGCAGAGCCAGCAGGGGCCTCGTCAGGATGTGTGTGAAGAAAAATGCAAGGGCTATGGAACCCGCGGAGGCTAACAGCGTCACCAGAATCACGCTGCGGCTGCCCGCAGTCATCGCCGCCACCACGCGCTCGTCGGTGAGCAGGTAAGAGAGCCAGTCGGAAAGACCCAGCGTCACCCAATAGTTCAACGCCATGCCCAGGATCACCACGGGCAGCAGAATGATGCCCGTGATCTTCACGCGCACAGGCACGGACAGGATGGCGTCGTAGAACCAGGTTTGTAGACGATTACTGAGTGATGACATTGCAGGTAAGTGGCGCTATTGCCGGTTGTTTCCACACGTGCAGAGCAAGGCAGCTCGCTGCAAAATGAGTATAGGCCGGCGACTAAGCCCGGGACAGTGACAAATGGTATGGGTGGGGTTAGAAGAAGGTCACCAGATCGGATCAGGGCAGCGGGACGCCCAGCTCCGTCTGCGGATAGATGGCCGACCAGGCGAACCAATACACCAGCGGCGCGCTCAGCCGCTGCAGCCGCGCGCCGCGCAAGGGGCCCTCGAGGGCCACGCCACTGCTGGCATCCCACCTGGAACCGCTGCTCTCATCGCGGACCGCCCCCTCGCCCGCCACAAACGTCAGGACCTGCCCGTCGACGCGCCGGCTGTAGACTCTGACCGCTTCCGCTTCCCGGTCGTAAAGCAGCAAGACGGGCACCGACGCCAGAGCATCGTTGATAGGGGTGCGCTCCTTCAGCGCTGACAGCGGGTAGGCCCGCGCCTGGTTGTCGACGACCAGCCCCACGACCAGCTCTTTGGCCCGCAGACGATCATCGCCGCCGGAACCTGTAATTCCCGCCAGGTCACTGGCGTAATAACCGGCGTAGGGATCCTCGACGTTGCCGGCCTCCTGGCCCATCCGTTCCGCAGAAAGCACACGCGTGTGCGGGTACTGCGCTTTCCACTGCCCCCATTCCATCAGCTGCGACGGCACAAGCTCCAGCGTCTCTCCCTTCAACGCGCCGCGAATGCCCTGCGCCAGAATCTGGCTCCACAGCGTGTTCGTCTGGTGGTCGTACATCACCAGGTTGTTGCGAAAGAGATAGCCGGACACGCCAAACGTCAGCTCCCGCTCCACAAGGCGGTCGAAAACGAGGGCCGAGTAGCACAATGGGCACCAGGTGACAGCCACCGGACGGCCCCCTACCACGTCGTTGACGATTTCGTGGGAGCTGAGCAGCCGTACAGGATAGGCCCGGGCGTCATCCTCAAGCGCCAGGCCAATGACAAGATCGTCGTCCTGCCACTCGCGGCTGCCGCTTTCGGCATCTACGAAGAGCGTGTCGTCAGCCATGATAGCCGGGATATCATCCTCATTCGCCGCCAGCACCAACTCGCCCGCCCGCAAGCGATACTCGGCCGGTCGATAGCTATCGGACCCTGCGTCTTCAAGGTTCGCCTCACCACCTATCGGCGTCTCCGTCGCGCGCTCCACGACCGTTGCGCCGGGCGCAGTGCGGCTGCAACCGGTTACAATCAGGAGCACGAACAATAGTGTGGGCCACAAAAATCGTTCTTTCATACCAGGAGACGCTTTGATCGGCTCGCGGCGCAGGGCGCGATTGACTGTTCCCTGCTGCTTCAACCATAATCGAAACCGGCCAAATAGCGAGTAACGCAGCCTACAGTTGGCGACAGGTTGCGCACTTTCGTGAGCCACCTCACAGTTTTCGCGCGTGAAGTGCGTAAAATAGAGGGAAACTTGACGTCGATTGTAGAATAAGATCGGGAGCACCAACGAGGCAGCGCCCACACCACCAGGTAACAGAAAGGATTGGTTCATGTTGAAATTACAGATTTTCATCACCGACGATTGTTGGTCCTGTGAGGAATCACGCCGCATTGCAGCGGAGACGCGGGCGCGGTTCGACGAGGTCGAAGTGACGCTGCTTGACCTGCAGAGCGAAGAGCGACCTTCCAGCGTCTTCGCCGCGCCCACTTATCTGCTCAACGGGCGCATCATTTCGCTGGGAAATCCCCGCCGAGAGGAATTGTGGGCCCAGCTGGCACAAGGGAACGACAACCCCGGTGATGCGGAGGAACGATCTGAATGAGCGCCACTGCAAGCAACCGTCGTAAGGAAAAATTAGACTATCTCTCCTCAATTGAAATCTTCCGGGACCTGAGCGCCCGCGAGCTGGAGGAGATTGACCGCCAGTTCATGATGACCGGCTGCGCCCCCGGCAAGATTTTTTACATGCCGGATGAGACCGGCGAGGTGCTCTTCTTGCTGAAGAAAGGGCGCGTGCAACTGTACCGGCTGACGGCCGAAGGTAAAAAGATTGTCGTAGCTACGTTGGGACCTGGGGCCATCTTCGGCGAGATGTCCCTGGTCGGACAGGGCATGTACAATACATTCGCCGAGGCTGCCGATGAGTGCGTCCTATGTGTGATGAGCCGCGCCGACGTGGAACGCCTCATGCGCGAGAAGCCGCAGGTGGCGCTGCGCATCGTAGAGGCGATGGGCAAGCGCCTGACACAGATGGAGCGCCAGCTCGAGGAAGTGGCCTTCAAGTCCATTCCGGCGCGGCTTGCCAGCCTGCTGCTGCGCCTCGCCGCTGAAGCGGGCAGCGACGAAGTCGCAGGCTATACGCACCAGGATCTGGCCGAAGTGCTGGGCACCTACCGCGAAACGATTACACAGACGTTGAATGATTTAAAAACGCAGGGACTTGTCGAAATCGGGCGCAAGAAAGTGACGTTGATCGATAAGCCGGGCCTGGAAAATGTGGCCGAAAGCTGATTCTCTCCCCTCTTTTGGGCCGATGCAAGGATGGTGACTGTGAGCGAACAACTGCTGGCTCGCTATAACTACGACGAATTTATCCCCGAGAAATTTGAACCCTGGCTTAACTTCGACGCCAGCCCCCCCTTGGGCCAACAGGCGCCGGACTTCCCACTCTGGCGCCTGGACGGCAGCGCCACGCGACTCGGCGAGGTCTGGTCCAACCACACCTACACCATTGTCGAGTTCGGGAGCTTTACCTGACCGTACTGCGGGATGGCGGCGCCATCCATGGACGGAATTGCCGAGCGCTATGAAAACGAGGGAGTGGGCTCCATCTTTCTCTACACCCATGAGGCACATCCCGGCGAAAATTATCCGCATCTGACCTCAATGGCCCAAAAGACGCGGCACGCACAGGCGCTGCGCGATGTTTATGGGGTCAGGCGGCCCATCTTACTCGACGCGCTGGACGGCGCCTGCCATCGCGCTTATGGCTCTATGCCCAACATGACCTGGATCTTCACACGCTCCGGACTTCCCATCTACAAGTCGGACTGGACAGACGCCCACAGCGTGGAAAACGCCATTCGCTATTTTCTCGACATGGTCGACCGGCGGCGGGACGGCGCGCGCCTGGCGCCCTTCCGTGTGGAGCGCCTGGACTTCCGCAAGCAGGACCGGGAAGGATTCTACCGCGGGTTGGAACGGAACGGCCCAAAGGCCGTGCGCGAATACGGCGAAGCGTTCCAGTAGAGCTCAGGAAGCCAATCAGGGCGCCGCCGGGCGCCCTGATTGGGAGAGAAGAGGGTGTGGGAGAGGGGCTGCCACAGGCAGCTGGGTGGAATCTATCAATCGCGGCGCAGAGCCAGGAATACCAGTGCTGTAATCACACCGTAGAGCAGATGGCCCAACAGGCTCATCCACTGCGCCTGCTCCACGACAAAGACCATCTGGCTCATGCCCAGCATCAGAGGCATAAGCAGCAACGCGCCCAGGACCCACCACACCACGCCGTTAACTACGCCACCGGCGATGGCAACCGATAGCGTGTTGGCGAATCGGCTGATGACCAGGCCGTACACCGCGCCGATGAAGGCGCTGATCACCAGATGTACAATGAAACCTACTACGGCGCTCTCCACGCGAATGAGCATGCCCACCATGGGCAACATGCCCATCATAGCCATCATCACGCCAAAGACAACGCCCCCGGCCACACCGGCAATGGCGCCCTGCACAATCGTCTGGCCCGTGGATGGAGTCTCGGCGCGCTCAACAGTTGTCGTCGTCATCGGTTCACCTCCATTTCTGTTACCTCCGTCTATGACCCTACATGTGGATGATAAACCTCTGGCGCCGGGAATAATGTAATGGTCCCTACGAAGCCATTGTTGTAATCGGTACTGTCGCACGGCCCAGGATCAACCAGACGTCGCGGTAGAAACGGCGGAAACCCTCAGTCGGCACCCGCCACGTTATCAACCAGCCAGCGCCCATCGCTATCCTGCTCCAGCGTCACCTGCAACGTCTCGATGGTCGCCTCCGTCTCACCCAGGTACTCCAGGCGCACCAGCACGATGTTCTCCTGCGAGCCGGCTTCGACGGTGAAGCGGTCGGGCGCCTCGCCCGGCGGTAGATACGCGTCCTCCTCAATACGCATCTCGGCCTCGCGCAGGAAGCGCTCGGTGGTGAAGGCCGGAACCGGGTTCATGGCGTCGATGTAGGGCGCGCGCGG
>JBMCFH010000046.1:0-20936 GCA_048620455.1 Chloroflexota bacterium
TCTCGACCGAGCCACCCGCGGGCACGGTCAGGAGACCGGCCCGAGCAATGCAAAATCTAACTTAACTGAGCACTAGGCAGCGACTTGCAACGTTTCGTAGATGCGTTCAGCTTCTTGCTGGGCTTCGGTTGCCTTCTCGCGGTCGCCGGGGGCCGCGCGTTGACGCCGTACGTCAGCCGCTGCGGAGAGACAGCGCGCTGCTTCGTAATCGAAACCCGCCTGCCGGAAGCCCTGTTTAGCCTCCTCGAAGGCCTCCAGCGCCGCGTCGTACTCCTCGCGCGCTGCCGCCAGCTCGCCCCGCGCCTGGCGGGCCATGGCAATCCACGTCTGGCTGCCGTATCCGGCCGCTTCCTGCTCCAGTTGCCGGCAAAATTCGGCCGCTTCTGCCAGTTCGTTCTGGGCCACGCGCACGCTGACGGCTGCCGGCAGCAGCAGCGCGTCACACGTGGTGCAGTTGCCATGGCGTTCGCTCATACTGAGTCCCAGATAGAGCGCGTGATCCGCCGCGCCGAGGTCGCCGGCTGCCAGACGGTTGCGCGCCATGGCGGCGTAAAGTCGCGCCAGACAGTGCGCGCGCATCACGGCTCGTTCGGCGACGACGATCGCCTCTTCCAGGATGGTCAGCGCCTCGTCCAGCCGGCCCTGCGCCGTGAGCACCACGCCCAGCCGCTGGCGGGCCAGCGCCTCTCCGGAGGCTGCGCCGATCTCCTTGTATAGCGCGATCGACTCACGCAACGCTTCCTCCGCTTGCTGCCAATGCCCGGCCTGGAACTCCAGCGCGCCGTTGAAACATTGGCATAAGGCGATGGCGCGCGGCGCACTCATGCGTTGCGCCTGGCTCATCGTCGTGTCCACGGCCTCGCGAACCTCTTCGTAACCCTTATCACCATACAGGTGATACTCCCACAGTCAGAGATGAACGTCGAAGGCGTCGCTCACGTCCAGTTCCGGCCCGGCGATGGCCGAACGTTTCTCCTCAAAGTTAAGGCCCAGCTGCCATTCGCCTAATGAGTGACAGGCCAGAGCCAGCATTTCAAAGGCGCGCGCGACCAACTGCTCGTCGTTCAGTTGCTCGGCGATGTCCTGGCTGCGCTGCGCCACCTCGAAGGCCTGTTGGTACTCATTGCGGTGCCAGTGTAATTGGGCCACGTTATACAGGATGTCGGCGTATTCCGAGGCGTACTCCTCTTCGTCAATTTCCTCCAACGCCGCACTAAGGTGACCCTCAGCGTCGGCCGTGTTGCCCGCCGTCAGGAGCGCCATGGCTGCGCCGGCGTGCATTCGCGCGCGGTCGTTCGGTTTCGGCGGTCGCCGCGCTGCTTCTCCGGCAGCAAGCGCCTCGTCAAAGCGCGAGACGGCGCGCGGATTATTGGCCAGGACTTTCTCCCACCACCCCAACGATTCCAGGAGTTGCCAGCGCTCGTTCTCGTCGTCTTCTATGTCCAGTTCGTCCATGAGCGCCAGCGCCCGTTCGTAATAGTCGATGGCCCCTTCGAAGGCGTACAGATCGGCCGCCCTCTTTCCCGCCTGTATCAGATAGGGTAGGGCCCGCTCGCGCCGGTCGCTGCGCTCGTAATGGTGAGCCAGCGCCTCCGCGTGCCCCTCCGGCCGGCTACCACCGCTGCGAAACGCTTCTTCAATGGCTCCAGCGGTCAGGCTATGCAGGCGCTGGCGCCGCGGCTTACTCTGAGCCTGATAGAGGGCCTGGTGCGTCAGCCGGTGCCGGAACTGATAGCCATCCTCCATCTCTTCAATGAATCCCGCCTGCAGCGCCGCGTCCAGGGCGTTAATCAGATCGCCTTCGGTCAGGATCGTCACACGCCGCAATATCTCGTAGCGGAAAGAGTGGCCAATGACCGCGGCCATTTCCACAGCGGTGGCGACCTCTGGACCGCTCTGTGCGATTCGCTCGCGCAGCAGATCGCGCAAGTCGGTAGGCACCTTCAATGCGCCTCCGGCGTTCAGGCGCCACACGCCATCCTCCTGCACCACCTGTTGTGACTGGCGCACCGCGTGGCACATCTCTTCCACGAAGAAAGGATTGCCTTCGGTCGCTTCGAAAATGGCCTCGGTGACCGCCTCGTCAACCTCCCCGCCATGGAAATGGTGGACCATAGCGGCAATGGCTTCCTGCGTCAACGGTTCCAGACTGATCGTCTCGCGCAATCCTTCACGATAGAGTGAGTTGAGTAGGGCGCCAAAGGGAGACGCCGGATCCTGAACGATGTCCGTGCGGTAAGTGGACAGCAGCATCAAGCGCCGGGAGTGGGTGTGTCGCGCCAGGTAATGGAACAGCTGCAGGCTGGCCTCGTCCGCCGCGTGCAGATCGTCCAGGAAAAGGACGACGGGCGTCTCCGCGGTCAGCTCGGCGAAGTACGCGCTGGTGTTTTTGAAGAGGGCCCATTTGTCCTGCTGCGGGTCGCCGCTCTCCGGTCTGAAATGGGTCAGGGGATTCTCTGTGACCGGCCTCCCTGTCTCGGACAGGAAGCGATCGATCGCCTCGGCGAACGGTTGGTAGGCCAGTTTGCCCTCGTACTCGTATGCCGCGCCGCGCAACACAACCATCCCTCGTGAGGATGCTGTCCGCAGGGCCTCTTTGGCCAGGCGCGTTTTGCCCACGCCTGTGGCTCCTTTGATCAGGACCGTATTGCCCCGGCCTGCGCCGACCGCCTCCAGCTGAGCCATCAGGACTTCCAACTCCGGCTGGCGCCCTACCAGCGGGGCGCGCGTGCTCTGCCGTGTCTGGGCCGGTGCGGGCGGCGCGGGATGGCGAGATGTCTGTCCTGGAACCGGTGTCGTGGCCCGCGCCGGTATTTCCCCGCTCAAGATCTTTTCGTGGAGCGCGCGCGTCTCCGGCATTGGCGTGACGCCCAGTTCCTGTTCCAATGCTTCCACGCAGGCCTGATACTGGCGCAGCGCATCGTGGCGCCGGCCGAGCAGAGCAAACAGACGCATCAAATGCCTGTGGACGACTTCATCCGCCGCGTCCTCCTCCAGCAGAGGACGCAGGCGAGCTACCGCGGCTTCGACGGTGCGCGCGTCTGTGGCCTGCTCGGCCAGTCGCAGGCAGGTATCGCGGTAGAGACGGTGCAGGGTCTGGCGCGGGGCGGCGGTCCAATCGTCATAAACGCTGTCGGGCAGCAGCGGGCCCCGGTAAAGCTCAAGCGCCTCTTCCAGCGTTTCCTGTGTGGCGTCCTGTTGCCGGCTCAGTCGCTCAAAGGCATGGGCGTCTACCCACACGTCACCGTTCAGACGCAATACACCATCATTATAGCTAAAAGTGCTTTCAGCGGTTCCTTCGCCCAACGCATCGTCCAGCGTCTTGCGCAGGCTGTACAGGGTGCGATATAGATTATTCGCTGCTGAATCGGGATCGGTATCGGGCCAGAGGAACTCGAGTGCCTCGTCACGCAAAAGACGCTCTTCCAGGGCCACGCGTTGTAGGAGCGCCGCCGCCTTGCGCCGCGTCCAGTCGCTCGTTTGTAACTGTCGTTCTCCGCGCGCAACCCCAAACTGTCCCAGGAGTGTGATGCGAATGTTTGGGCTGTGACCGTCTGACATATCGAGTACCCTCTACCGGCTAGAGCGCTGACGATTATTTAGTAGTAACTCTCGATTGTTATCACTACTATAATATAAAGTCGGCGGAACTGCAGGCAAGGGTACTCAAATAATGGATGATCTTAGCCGCTCTTAAAACGAAGTCAGGTCTTGACCGGCATGCGTCGCTCCATAACCGCTTCGATACTGCGGCGATGTCCGTGAACGTGGCCGATCACTGCCTGTTCGATCAGCTCCTGCGTGCTTACCGGCTCGTCTCCCATGAAAGGAAGACGCGAGCGCCGCTGAAGCTGGGCATCATCAAGGTCTCGGATGCAACGGATTGCAATCTGGCTGTTGCGCCGCAGCAGCTCGACTGTTTCCTCCCTGGTGGGCCGGGCGTGTTGTTGGGCGTGGTTGGCATTCATCTCGTCAATTGTATGCCAATTCAAAGCCGGTATATTGGTTCCACGCGCCAGGCCCTCGATTAGCTCTGTCTCCACCAGATAGGCAGCGCCGACATGGTGCGCCACCACGCCAACGGTGCGTCCTTCCTTCTCCACAAATTTGCGCCAGTCATCGGCCGAGCACGCTTCGATCAGTGCGATCAACTGCCGGTTGGCTTGTTCAAGTCGTTGCGCAAGGCGCTCTGCCTGTTCGCTCATCACCATCTCTCCTTTTCAATTGAGCAATCGCTTTGTGTGATAGACAGGCTCAGTCTAGCGAATCAGGCAGGGTTTGTAACCGATAAAACGGTAGGTTTGGGGGTTTGTTCTAGGGGATCAGCTTTAACTCGCGGGCGCGTGCAATCGCCTGTGTGCGGCTTCCGACGTCTAGCTTGCGATAGATCTGATTGGTGTGCCATTTGATCGTCCCTACGGCGAGGACCAGTTCCTCCGCGATTCTCTTGTTGGTATGGCCTTCGGCGATGAGGGCCAACACTTGCAGTTGACGCTCGGTGAGCGGATCAGGCAGCGGTTGATCTTTCGCCGGAGCCGAACGTTGTGGGCCGGACGTGGATCTATTGGGGGCCGGTATCGCCAGATCTAGCAGTAGTTGCTGCACCAGGGCATCGAGCCTTGTGGCGTCCTCGGATTCCGCGGCGTTTTGACCGCGCGCCGGCCTGTCTTCACCAGGGGCCAGATCGTGGCGCTCAAGAATCGATTGCGCCCGCTTGTTGGTCGCCCGGTCCCCGGCGGGATGCCCGTGAACCAGTCGCAACACCTCCTGCCCCTGCTCATCCCTGCCGGTGTTGAGCAGCAGATCGGCGATCGTGCTCAGAATCGAGAGCAGCAAGGGCACGAATTGCATATCCGACGCAATCTCTAACGCCTCGTGAAGGTGCCGGCGCGCGTCCGAATATTTTTCCAGCGCGCAGCTTACCTGTCCCAGCCCGTTGAGCGCGGTAGCCAACCCGCCACGGTCGCCAATTTCAGCATAAAGCTGCACACTTTGCCGGTACAGTCGCTCGGCTTCCTCTAAGTCCTCCTGCTGTAAGGCAATCGCGCCAAGCTGAGTGAGCGCAAGGGCCATGCCTTCTGGATCGGCAAAATCATGGCGGATAGCGTAGCTGGCCTGGTAGTGTCGACGGGCCTCCCCCGAGTTGCCCTGTGCTTGAGCCACGCTGCCCAGCAAGTTGTGGAAGTAGGCCAATCCCCATCTGTCTTCCATCTGTTGGGCCAGATCAAATGTTTCCTGGGCATAATGTCGGGCCTGTTCGTAGTCGCCCTGACCCAGGTGAGCGTGCGACAGCAAATAGAACGCGAATTTAAGATTGCCCCTGTCCTGGCGTTCTCTGCTGCGCTGCAGCGCCCTCTCGCCCAGTCTGACGGCGCGGGCATGATCTCCCTGGAGAATGGCAAGAATCCCAAGCGGGATCAAGGGATCCCTGGAACCAAAGTCTGTTACAGGGGGCTCAATTTCGGGCCGTTCATACAGCGTCAGGCTTTGCGCCAATAATCGGCGGCCCTCATCCAGCCAGCCCAGGCGAATGTTAAAATAGCCCAGACAGACGAGCAGATCGGCGAGTAGTGCGTCTCTCTCGTCTGTTGGCGCTTGCTGTTCAAGGCAGTGCAGAGCCTTTGCAAAAGCGTCTGTGCCTTCCCTGTAGCGTCCCTGGAACTGGAAAAACAGGTAAAGAGTGTCCAGCGCTGCGCTTATCTTCCCAACACTGCCCTGCGTCGTTGCCCAGTTCCACGCAGCGCGAATATTATCAATTTCCTCTTCGATTTCCCCGATTGTCTCTCGCTGGCGGCCTCCGTTGACGCCTGCCGCTCGTGCTGCCAGAAAAGCGGTGTAGTAGGCACAGTGCCGCTCTTGAACCTCGGCGACCTCTTGCGGGTGCGTTTCCAGCTGCTCCTGTGCATACTGCCGCAGCAGTTCGTGGATATGGTAGCGTCCGTCTTCACTGCCGCGAAGGAGAGATTTGCCGGCGAGGGTTGAAAGAATTGGCAGTGAAGCCCCGGCAACCGCCTCTGCGGCCTCGCGCCGGAACCCACTACGGAAGATGGACAGGCGCTTAAAAACGTTGCGCTCCTCCGGCTTGAGCAAGCGCCAGGTATGCTCAAAAACGGCGCGCATGCTGCGGTGGCGGGGTGGCAGATTGCGCAGGTTGCTTTTCAAGAACGCGACACCGCGTTCTATTTCGTCGGCAATGGCGCGGCATGGCAGCGTGCGCCGCCACGATGCTGCCAGTTCAATGGCCAATGGCATGCCTTCCACCAGACGACAGATGCGCACGATGCTCTGTTGTTCCTCTTGCGGCGTCAAATTCGGCTGAACCTGACGTGCTCGCTCGATAAACAACTGCACCGCTTCATAGCTGTCGTACTCTTCTTGCACGCTCTCCTGTTGCGGTGCAGGTAGACCATAGACAGGGTACAACCATTCCTCCTGGAGTTGGAGCACCTCGCGAGACGTAACGAGCAGCGTTACGGCTCGTGTGGCGTGTAGAATCTTAACCAGGAATTGAACGGCGTCTCCCCCGAGCAACTGTTCGAAGTTGTCCAGGGCCAGTAGCAGCTCTTTGTCACGTAAGTATGCTAAGAGTTGCTCCTCTGGTTCCTGTTGGCCGGAGAGCGAGACCGGTAACGTGTCGCCAATGGCCTGAATGAGTGCGTCCGTCTCGGTGGCCGATTGGAGTGGGGTGAAATAGACGCCGTCGACAAACGTCCTGGAATCCAGTAGTTCGCCGGCAGCCTGAAGGGCCAACCGCGTCTTGCCGCTGCCGCCTGGCCCGACCAGGGTCAGCAGCCGGCACGCATCGTCGCCGAGCATGCCCACGACCTCCGCCAGCTCCTGTGTTCTGCCTACGAAGGACGTTGTCTGCGGGGGGAGTGGGTCTGTGGCAGATTCCATTCCGCGCACTTACTCCTGCGCCAACGCCATGATTTTGGACACAGTGCGCCAGTTGCGGCCGGTCATGGGGACGCCGAGCCACCGTTCCGCGTTCCGCGCCAGCTTTGAACGGCCGATGCCGTCCGGGGCGTGCAAGTAGAAAACATCTCCTTTCAACTCAAAGCGCTCGCTTTCCTTTCTGGCGCTCTCCAGGGCCTCCATGTCCGGATCCTGGGGCGCGGATGCTAAGAAGTTCAGGTGTAGGGAGCGCGGCTCTGACTCAGCCTCGGGAAAGGGATTGTCCGCGATCGCCTCTCTCATTTTCTCCAGCTCGAGCAAGAGCACGTCTGGTTCAAAGCCGTGTCGCGCTTCCACCTCGGCCCCAATTCTGGCAGCAAGCGCCTGCGGGTCGTCCTCTTCGCACTGCATGACCACGTTTCCGCTCTGGATGTACGTTCTGACGCTCTGGCACCCCAGATCTTCAAGCAGCGCTCGCAGATCGTTCATGCGCAGCTTGTTATGCCCGCCAACGTTGATGCCCCTGAACAGGGCGATGTAGGTATCCATCCCGTTCACCTCGCAATAAGGCGGTGTTGTTTTTGTCCGGAGGAACCATTCTATAGGTCACGGCCCGTTACTGGCAACCTCAGGTCCCATTAAGCGCTTTTTAAGCGCCCGCTCTGCTACGGTTAGGTGGTCACTGACCGCTCTGACTGCTACTTCCAATCACATCGTGGTTTATGTTATGGTTATACACAGTTACTTATCCAGGGCTAGACCATAGAGCATGTCACAATCGGAAGGAAGGTGCTGTTATGCCGGCCGATCAACCGTCCACTGAGCGTGTTTCCTGCTACTGCGCCTTATGCACCGCGCGTTGCGGGGCCACAGCTGTTCTGGAGAATAATCGTTTCGTCGCGCTCGAACCCGATCCCTCGCATCCTACGGGTCAGGCGCTGTGCGCCAAGGGGCGGGCGGCCCCGGAGCTCGTCTATCATAAAGATCGTCTGCGCTACCCGCTGAAACGCACGCGACCCAAGGGCGATCCCGATCCTGGCTGGCAGCGCATCAGTTGGGACGAGGCGCTGGATCTGACTGCCGCGCGTCTGCGCGAGATTGCGAACGCGCACGGATCGGAGAGCGTCGCCTTCAGCAGCGCTTCCCCCTCGTCGTCGGCGACAGACGACGCCGTGTGGTGGATTGAACGCCTGATGAACGCCTTTGGCAGCCCCAATCTGTGCGCGTCCATGGAGCTGTGTGGCTGGGGGCGCTATCTGGCCACGACTTACACCTACGGCGCGGGCGTTCCCGGCGTTTACATGCCCGATCTGGAGAACGCGGGCTGCATCCTCTTCTGGGGCTACAATCCCAACCTGGCGCGCCTGACCCACGCCACAGCTACGGTAAAGGCGCAGAAGCGCGGCGCGCGCCTGATCGTGGTCGATCCTCGGCGCACGGGCGTGGCCAAGCGCGCCGACGTCTGGCTGCAGGTGCGACCGGGCAGCGATGGCGCCCTGGCGCTGGGATTGGCCCACGTGATGCTGGAGAATGGCTGGTACGACGCTGCTTTCGTCCGTCATTGGACGAACGGCCCGCTGCTTGTACGCGTAGACAACGGTCGTTTGTTACGCGCCGCGGATCTTTTCGGAGAGGAGGGCGATGGGCGTTACGTGGCCTGGAGCGCGACGAAGGGCGGCCCTATCCTCTATGATCCGGCGACCGGAAGCTACGAAGCAGACAGCGCTGACCTGGTTCTCTCCGGCTCATTCAACATTGAGACGCCGCAGGGTGAGGCAGTCTGCCAGCCGGCGTTTGAAATGGTGACGCAGCTGTGCCGGCGTTACACGCCGCAGCGGGTGCAGGCCGTCTGTGGCGTCGAGCCTGCGGCGTTGGAGTCGGCAGCGCGTTTGCTGTGGGAAGATCGGCCCACAGCCTATTATGCCTGGAGCGGGGTAGAGATGCAGACAAACGCCACGCAGATCGCGCGGGCCATCGGCCAGCTTTACGCGCTGACCGGTAGCCTGGACGTACCCGGCGGCAATGTGCAATTTGCCGCGCCGCGCACAAACAGCATCGCCGGTCGCGAGCTCTTGCCGCCGGAGCAGCGCGGGCGCTCCCTGGGGGTTCCCGACCGGCCCCTGGGCCCCGCCCGCTGGAACTTCGTCACCTCCCGCGAGCTGTACCGCGGCATCCTGGAGCAGGAGCCCTACGCCGTCCACGGGCTCGTGGGGTTCGGATGCAACCTGTTGCTCTCTCATAGCGCCGGGCAGCAGGGGCGCGAAGCGTTGTCCCGGCTCGATTTCTACGTGCACGCCGACCTGTTTATGAATCCCACCGCGCAACTGGCCGACGTGGTTCTGCCCGTTGCCAGCGCGTTCGAACGCGAGGCGCTGAAAGTGGGCTTCGAAATCAGTCCCGAGGCACAGGCGCACGTGCAGCTGCGGCAACGCGTGGTTGCGCCGCGGGGCGAAGCGCGTTCTGACGTCGACATCATCTTCGACCTGGCCTGCCGGCTGGGGCTGGGTGACCAGTTCTGGGAGGGGGATGTGGAGGCCGCTTATCGTCACCAATTAGAGCCGTCGGGCATTACCCTGGAGAGCCTGCGCGAGAACCCGGGCGGGTTGCAGGCCCCGGTACATACCCGCTATCGTAAGTTCGCCGAACGGGAGAACGGCGCGCTGCGCGGCTTCAACACCGCCACGCGCAAGATCGAACTGTACTCGGAGACGATGCTGGAGCACGGCTACCCGCCGCTGCCCGACTATGCAGAACCGCTCGTGGGACCTGTGTCGCGGCCTGACCTGGCCGACGAATACCCTCTGATCCTCACCTGCGCCAAACATACGCTTTTCTGCGAGAGCCAGCACCGCGCTCTTCCCAGCCTGCGGCGGCGCGCCATGGAACCGGAGGTAGAGCTGCATCCGGCGACAGCGGCCGAACGCGGCATCTCTGCCGGCGACTGGGTGCGCATCAAGACGCCGCAGGGCAGCGTGCGCGCCCGCGCCCGCCTGGACGACACGCTGCAGCCGGCTGTCGTAGTCGGCCAGCATGGCTGGTGGCAGCCTTGCGACGACCTGGACGCGCCGGGCTACGATCCCTTCGGCGAGGACGGGGCCAATCTGAACCTGATCATCGGCAATAAGGACGTGGATCCCATCAGCGGCTCCGTGCCCCACCGGGCGTATTTGTGTGAGGTGCAACGGGATGAGTGAGGGCTGACCGCGGTCGGCCGTCCGCCGTCTTATCTACCCGCCCCCAAACACACAATCGGCCAGCCCCGTGCAGCGGCAATCCAGCGCCGCTTCCAGCCCTTGCTTCATCTGCCGGGCCTGGGCGATCAGTGCGTCCATCTCCGCGATCTTCTGCTGCACCAGCTCTCGCCCGTCCGCGTTTGACGTGTCGCCGGCTTCGATGTGCTTCAGCAGCACTTTGATTTCCTCCAGCGAAAAGCCGAGGCCCTTGGCCGTTTTGATGGCCTGTAACTGTTGTAGAACGTCCGGCTCGTAGACCCGGCGTCCGCTCGCGCGCGCCGGTTCTGGGAGCAGGGCGATTTCCTCGTAGTAGCGGATGGTCGAGGCTGGCGTATCCGCGCGCCGGGCCACCTCGCCGATGGGCATTTGCTTCATCACACAAACCTCCTGGGCCGCAGATTAAACTCAGATAAGCACCACTTTACTTCAAGTTAGCTTTAAGTGTTATCGTAGCTCCAAACTGCGGGCAGATCAACGAATCGCGAAAGGAGGTTATTCAACGATGAGCAACAACATGAACGTATCCCCCATTGCCTGTGATTTAACTGTGATGGATAAGGCCCAGCGCGAGCGCCACGAGCAGGTGGGTAGGCGGCTCTTTGCCTCGGTGCAGGGCGTCGAGGAGCTTGCGGACGGCTATGCCTTCCGCTTCCCGGCCGAGACGGACGTGATCGCCGACATGGGTCGCTTCGTGGCCTACGAGCGGCTCTGCTGTCCGTTCTTCGACTTCGCCATCGAAGTGCCGCGGGAACGTGGCCCGGTCACGTTGCGGCTGACGGGGCGGGAGGGGGTCAAGCCGTTTCTGGAGGCGGAGCTGGTCAGCGCCGTAAACGCTGCGCCTGGTTGATGGCAGCACCGGAGATGGGAGCGATGCAGAGGCGATAATGCTGTTTCCGGCCCGCCTTCGGTTATAATCAAGTTGTAGGAACGATTTTGCAAAATCGTTCTACAGGCTATCCGCTAACAGGACGCCAGAAGGAGGGATCGGGAATGCAACAATTTGACGAAGCGACGTACGGGCGGCACATTGCCGACGTCTACGACGATTTCTACGCCGGCGTCTCTCCCGAAATGATCGACCGCCTCGCCGAGCTGGCCGGCGGCGGGCGGGCGCTGGAACTGGGCATCGGCACGGGGCGTGTGGCTCTGCCCTTGCAGGAGCGGGGCGTGGCCGTGACGGGCATCGACAGCTCGCCGGAGATGGTGGAAAAGCTGCGCCAGAAGGCGGCCGGCGAGCAGATTTCCGTGCACATCGGCAGCTTTGTCGAGTTGCCGATGGAGGAGCAGTTCGACCTCATCTACGTCGTGTTCAACACCATCTTCGCCTTGCTCACACAGGAAGAACAGGTGCGGTGCTTCCAGAGCGTGGCCGATCATCTAGTCGAGGACGGCGTGTTCCTGGTGGAAGCCTTTGTTCCCGACCTGTGTCGATACGACCGGGGACAGCGAGTGAGCGCCGTCAATATCGAGGAAGAAAGGGTGCAGCTGGACGTGTCGCGCCTGGATCCCGTGCGCCAGCAGGTCACCTCGCAACACGTGCTCTACTCCACAGACGGTGTGCGGCTCTACCCGGTCAGGCTGCGCTACATCTGGCCCTCGGAGATGGACCTGATGGCGCGCCTGGCGGGATTGGAGCGCCGGCACCGCTGGGGGTCGTGGCGCAAGGAGGAGGTGACGCCGAAGAGCGAACAGCATATCTCGGTCTATGCCAGAGCAGGCTGACCGCACTCACCTGTCGAATTCGCCCGGGTTGCCGGGCCGCCTGTGGTTGGCCGATGGGCGTCACGCCTGTCCGTTTTTATTCCTCGACTTCCCACGCAGGGTTCCAGGCAATTTCCCACAGGTGGCCGTCCAGATCCTGGAAGTATCCGGAATACCCGCCCCAAAAGCGGTCACGCGCCGGGTCAGTGATGTGGGCGCCTGCTTTTTCTGCCTGCTGCATGAGGGCATCGACTTCCTCTTTGGATCTGACATTGTGGCCAATCGAGAACTCTGCCGGGTTTGGCGACCCTACCGGGATCCCGCCATCCTTGGCCAGGGCCTCCTTCGGATACAGCGCCAATATCAAATCGTCATTCATGTTGAAAAAGACGACGGCGCCATCTTCGAACTCCGTGCCGACGATACCTTCCGTCGGCAACCCCAGCCCGTCGCGATAAAAGATGAGGGACTTCTCCAAATCATTGACGCCCAGGGTGATGACTTTGATTCGTGTTTTCATCCTGAACTCTTTCCTTTGTCGCTGAAATTAGGTACGTTCCCACTGCGCACGGCAGAGTCCCATTCCTGCAACCTTAACTCAGTCACCGTAAGCTTGCTTTCCACAGACGTAAGATTATCCGATTACTGCATGAGATGCACTCGTGAAGCTCGATAGACCAATCGCCAGGGGCCGCACGGCGGACATTTATCCCCTGGGTAACGACCAGATTATCAAACTGTACCACGATTGGATGACAGACGACGCAATCAGGCACGAAGCTGCTGTTGCGCGCGCGGTTTACGCTGCCGGGTTGCCCGTGCCCGCCGCAGGAGACGTAATCGACGTGGATGGGCGGCGTGGCCTGCTCTACGAGCGGGTGCAGGGGCCGACGATGCTTGCCGCGTTGCAGGCCAGGCCCTGGACCTTCTCGCAACGGGCGCGTCAGCTGGCCCGGCTACAGGCGGCCATCCATGACCATACACCCGGCGCTGACTTTCCCGACCAGCGCCGCCGGCTGGAGGACAAAATCCGGCAGGCCGCTGGGTTGAGCCGCGAACAGCGCGCGTCCACCCTGGACGCGCTGGCTACAATGCCTGCAGGCGAGCGCCTCTGCCACGGCGACTTTCATCCGGACAACGTGATCCTGGCAAAGCAGGAGCCGGTAATCATCGACTGGATTGACGCCACCTGCGGAAATCCCCTGGCCGACGTTGCGCGTACGTCAATCATCCTCCTGGGGGAGGCGCATAAGACGAGCAACCCCTGGTACCAGAGGGTGCTCCTCAAACAGTACCACCGCCGCTATCTGCGCGCTTACTTTCGCCTGCAACCCGGCGGACTGACTGAGTACCGGGCCTGGCGGCCTATTGTGGCTGCGGCGCGCATGAACGAAGGGATTGAGGCACTTCAGCGGTGGCTGGCGGCACAGGTTGCGTTGCAGGCGAAGGCGAATGTCGCTCCATAGCCCTCTTGCTCCGTCTTCTCCCCATTACTACAATCAAGAGCATTGTGAGTACCACCAGCGCTTTCCAGAATAAACTGATCGTGCGCACGAAGCTGGCCGCTCCGCGCCTGCACCGCCACACGCTGTGCCGGCCCAGGCTTACGGCCCGTCTGATGGAAGCGCTCGATTATCGCCTGACGCTGTTACAGGCGGGAACCGGCTATGGCAAGAGCACGGCTCTTGCTGCGTTGGCCGACGAAGCGCCGCGACCGGTCTGGTATCATCTGGACGCCGACGACGCCGAGCCGCTGGTCTTTCTCCTGCATCTCTTTCACGGACTGGCGGCGGCGCTGCCCGGTCTCTCCGAGGCGCCATTGGCCCTCCTGGAAGATTGGGAGGGAGGCGGGCCGGCGCTGGGCACGGCGGTGGTGGACCGGCTGGTCGACGAAGTGGCGGCTCGCATGGCCGACGTTGAGGATCCCCTCTTACTGATTATCGACGACGCGCACCTGCTGCGCGAGCGTTCGGAATCGTTGCGCATTCTGGATCACTTTATCGGTCGTGCGCCCGCCGGGGTGCACGTCATCCTTTCCGCCCGTTATCCTTTGAAGTTGCCTTCCCTGGTGGACTGGCGTATTCGGGGCGAAGTGCTGGAAATCGGCCAGGCGGAGTTGGCTTTCACCACCGAGGAAACAATCACCCTCTTCCGCGAGCAATTCGACTATCGGCTCCCGTCGCAACAGGCGGAACTCCTGATGTCTCACGTCGAGGGTTGGCCCATCGCTCTATCTCTGGTGTGGCAGCGCCTGCAGAGCGGCTCAGACGTGGACCTTGCCGAGGCGCTGGGGCAGCTCTCCGGCGCCACGGGCGATCTCTTTACCTATCTGGCGCGGGAGGTGTTGCAGCAACAACCGGCGGACATCCAGGCCTTCCTGCGCACCACGTCCGTCTTGCGCCAGATGACGCCTGACCTCTGTGACTGCCTGCGCGAGGCAACAGACAGCGAACAGATCCTCTCCTATTTGCTGGATCACGGCCTGTTCGTCGTGGAGCGCAGCGACAGGCACATGCGCTACCATCACCTCTTTCGCCAGCTGCTGCGCCAGCAGTTGGGCGAAAAAGAAGCGCGGGACGCGCACCGCCGGGCGGCTCGCTGCTGTCGTCGCCGCCAAAAAGAAGAGTACGCTATCTACCACTTGCTGGCTGCCGGCGCGCACGAAGAAGCGGCGTTGCTGCTGGTGGAGCTCGGCAGGCAGATGGTGCGCGCCGGGCGTCTGGATCAGCTTGCGGAGTGGCTGGGCTCCCTGCGCCCAGACGTCCTGCAGGCCCACCCGCCGTTGCTGACCTTCCTGGGGGACGTGGCGCGGCTGCACAGCCGCTTCGACGAAGCGCTGGCCTGGTACGCGCAGGCCGAAGAAGAGGGGCGGGCACGGCGCGATATGGCGGCTGCGGGCCAGGCGCTGCGCGGACAGGCGCGCGTGTATCTGGATACCGTCGATCCCAGCAAGGCAGAGCAATTGTTGCAGGAGGCGCTGCGTATTTCTGACGGACAGGAAGATCGTGAGAGCCGCGCGCGATTGCTGGAGTTGTTGGCGGAAAACCTGCTCAACCAGGGGAAGCTGGAACAGGCGCAGCGGTACCAGCGCCAGGCGTACGACCTGCGCGAGCAGGGCTCGGCCGAAGTTGAGCTCTCCATGCGCGTTCTGTTGCGCACCGGTCGTCTGGACGAGGCGCGTCGTACGCTGGAAGAGCGCGTACAGGCCGAGGAGCGCGATCCTGTCTTGCGCCCGCGGGCCCATCGTGAAACCTTGTTGCTCCTATCCCTGGTGCTGGCCTTCCAGGGCGAGCGCGAGAGCGCGTTTGAGACGGCTGTGAAGGGCACGCAGCGTGGCCTGACGTTTGACTCGCCTTTCGTCACCGCCGTGGGCCACATGCGCCAGGGACATGCCTGGCTGTTGGACAAGAACGAGGCCGGGTATGAGCAGGCCATCCGCTGCTATGAACGAGCCATCGCCATCAGCGAAGATCTGACCGTTCCTCGTCTGAAAGTGGAAGCCTCCTGGGGTCTGTGCCAGGCTTACGGGTTCCGCGGCGGATTGGACAGCGCCGAGCGTGCGGCGCGGCAGGGGACTGATATCGCCCGCGACGCCGGCGACGAATGGGTTGAAGCGTGTATTCGCGTGACGATGGGAGCCAGCCACTTTCTCGCCGGCGCCTATGATACCGCTGCCACGTGGCTGGATCAGGCCGGAGCGGCTTATCGCTCCTGCGCCGACTCTTACGGTGAGACGTTGGTTCGGTTGTGGCAATGCCTTCTGTGGCAGAAGACCGGGGATAGTTCGCGCCTGGAACGGGATGTGGGCGAGCTTCTGCGGCTGGTGCGCGAGCACGGCTACGATTATCTGTTCAAGCGCAGGACCCTGGGTGGGCCGCCGGACCCGCGGTCCCTGGTGCCCCTGCTCCTGTTCGCCCGCGACAACGCTCGCGAGGCAGCCTTTGCCGACCGGTTGCTGGCGC
This sequence comes from Chloroflexota bacterium, assembly GCA_048620455.1. Lineage (GTDB taxonomy): Bacteria > Chloroflexota > Anaerolineae > Promineifilales > Promineifilaceae > JAAYYY01. The sequence continues at coordinate 15,791 of JBMCFH010000046.1, forward strand.
AGATGGGGCTCGCCGGGTTGCAGGTCCACCCTGGCTACCGCCTGAAGGTGCAGACGCTGGGTCCGTTCCGCCTCTGGCGTGGCGCCGAGGAAGTGCCGGCGCAAGAATGGACGCGCAAGAAAGCGCGACAACTGTTTCATTTCCTGCTGACTCACCGTGACACACTGCTGGAGCGGGAACAGATCATTGAGATGTTGTGGCCCGATCTGGATTCAGAGGCAGGGCTGCGCGACTTCAAGATCGCCTATAGCTGCCTTTCCCGTGTCGTGGAGCCCAACCGCGAGCGCAACGCGCCTTCGGCCTATGTCACGCGTGACGGCACCCGCTACGGGCTGCGGCGGGGTGCGGACGTGAACCTGGACGTGGCCCGGTTCGAGCAGTTGGTGGACGAAGGCGACCGCAGCTTCGCCCGGGACCGGCAATCCGCGCTGCAGGCGTACAGGCACGCTCTGCAACTTTACCAGGGCGAGTATTTGCAGGAATTTCCCTATGCAGAGTGGGCCCTGGAGGAGCGCGAACGTCTGCTGACACTTTATCTGCGCACGGGTGAGCGGCTGGCGGCGACGCTGGTGGAGCGCGGCGTGTGGGATGAAGCAATCGACGTCTGCCAGGGCCTGCTGGCGCGTGACGACTGCTGGGAGCCGGCTTACCGCGTGTTGATGGTGGCCTACGCGCACAAAGGAAACCGCACACAGGCCCTACGCGCTTACCAGCGTTGCGTGGCACAGCTGGACGCCGAGCTGGGCGTGATGCCCACCGCCGAGACGGAGCAGGTGCACGAGGCCATTATCGCGGGGCGCGCGGCGTCTGTAACTCTCTCGTAACCCCTCCCTGTTATCCTCAACCACACAGTTCGCTGGCAATCCAGTTGATGGCGCGCCTCAACAGGCCGCTTTAATCCGTAACGTGTGAATTTGCCATGTCCGAGACCAGGATAGCTTCCTTCGTTGTCCGTTTCATCCAGGAGACGGCGGCGGAAACAACCGATCACGCAGGGGCCGAAGGCGAACGTCTTGCAGCCGATTGGCGCGGCGTGATCCGCCATGTTCAGAGCCGCAAGGAGATGCGTTTCACGGAGCTCAAAGAAGCGCTGGCCTTCATGGACCGCTACGTGGCTCTGAGTGACGCCGGTGGGGCAGAGGATGATGATCATGCCTGAGCCGAACGCTCCCGTAGGCGTCGTCGCCGTGGGTACCTATTCGCCGGAGGAATATCTCACGGCGGAAGAGATCGCCAGGGAAAGCGATCTGCCGGAGTGGGTCGTTCGCGACAAATTAGGCATTAGCGGCAAATACGTGGGCAGCGATACGGAGCACCCTAATGAGATGGGCGTGAAAGCCGCGCTTGATTGTCTGTCACAGACGACGATTGGTGCGGAGGAGATCGACGTCGTCCTGTGCACCACGGAGGAGTGGAAGGAGTACTTGCTGTGGACCGCGGGCATTGACCTGGCGTATGAGATCGGCGCCACCAATGCCTGGGCCATGGACGTGCACGCCCGCTGCGCCACCACGGTGGGCGCCATGAAAATGGCGCGGGACATGATGCGCGCCGACGCCGAGATTGACACCGTGCTCATCGCCGGCGGCTACCGCATTTCCGACTTCATTAATTTCAAGAACGAGCGCACGACCTTTCTCTTTAACATCGGCGCGGGCGGTGGGGCCATGCTCTTGCGCCGCGGATGGACCCGTAACGAGGTGCTGGGCACACACCTGATCACTGACGGTTCCATGAGCCGGCACGTCGTGGTTCCCGCCAGCGGCACCGTGCGCTTCCCGGACGACGACGCGGTGGCCCAGGATCTTTTTTACTTCGATCTGGTGGAGCCAGAGGCCATGAAGTCGCGGCTGAACGAGGTCTCCATGGACAACTGGGTGCGCTGCGTAGATGAGGCGTTGCGCAAGAGCGGCGAAAAGGAAAATGGCGGGCCATATACGCGCGAGGATATTGATTTTCTGAACATGGTTCTGATCAAGCCCTCCGGTCACCGCGAGCTGTTGTCCCGTCTGGGGCTTACCGAGGAACAGTCGGTCTATCTGGGTCACATTGGACATATCGGCGAGCAGGATGCCATGTTCGGCATTCGCGAGGGATTGAACTGTGGGCGGCTGCAAGACGGCGATCTGATGATGATCGTGGCTGCCGGCATCGGGTACGTGTGGGCCGCCGGCGCTGTGCGCTGGGGCCCCATCGCGGAGGAATAGATGGACGCTGCCACTCTTCTAAGCAAACGAGCGGAGCTGACGCCGGAACGGGAAGCGTTGCTGGAGCTGGATAGCGGGCGGCGCTTTACCTATCGCCAGTTGAATGAGCGCGCCAACCGCGCCGCCAACTTCCTGCAGCGCCGGGCGGGTATCGAAGCGGGCGACCGCGTTTCCATCCTGGCGCACAACAGCGTGGCCTACGTCGATCTGCTCTACGGGCTGGCCAAGATCGGCGCTGTGCTGGCCCCGCTGAACTGGCGGCTGCGCTCCGCTGAACTGGCTTATATCGTCAATGATAGCCGCCCGAAGGCGCTTCTGATGGGGCCGGCGTTTGTGGACGTTTTCGAGGAATTGCAGCCGCAGATAGAGGTGGAACGGGTCATCGCCCTGCAAAGCGCGCCAATCGCCGGCACACAGGGGGCGCGCGTACTGGACTACGATCGGGAGCTGGCAGCGGCGCCGGCGGCTGAGCCGGAGCGGCCCGCGCAGCTTGACGGTGAAACCGCGCACTGCCTCCTGTATACGTCGGGCACCACCGGTCGCCCCAAAGGGGCCATCATTCCCCAACGACAGGTGCTCTGGAATTGCATCAATACGGTCATCAGTTGGGGGTTGACCGAAGAGGATTGTTCCCCGGTCTTTACACCGCTCTTCCACGCCGGTGGGTTATTCGCCTTCATGACGCCCCTGTTCTATGCCGGCGGGCGCATCGTCCTGGCCAAAGGGTTCGACGCCGAGGAATCGCTGCGCGTCATTCAGGATGAAAGGTGCACGGTTATCCTCGGGGTGCCCACTCTGTTCCAGATGTGGCGCCGGTCGCCGGCCTACGAGGCGGCGGACTTCAGCCACGTGCATTTCTTCATCAGCGGTGGGGCGCCGTGCCCGCCGCCCTTGATGGAGATGTGGCGCGAGGAGAAAGGCGTTGTCTTTCGCCAGGGGTATGGGCTCACCGAAGTCGGTCCGAACTGTTTTAGCATGACGGACGAGGAGTCAGCGCCTAAATCTGGTTCCGTAGGCAAACCGATCTTCCATAGTGAAATGCGCCTCGTGGATACGGAGGGCAAGGATGTGGCTTCCGGAGAGGTTGGCGAACTTCTGATCAAAGGGCCTCACGTTTGCCGTGGCTATTGGCGCAACGCGGAGGCCACCGCCGAGGCCCTGACCGACGGCTGGTTTCATACAGGAGATATGGCGCGCCGGGACGAGGATGGCTTCTACTATATCGTCGGTCGCTTCAAAGACATGATCATCAGCGGCGGCGAAAACGTCTATGCGGCAGAGGTGGAGGCTGTATTTCGCCAGCACCCTGCTGTGGCTGAAGCAGCGCTCATCGGTAAGCCGCACGAGAAATGGGGAGAGGTAGGGTTGATGGTCGTGGTCTGCTCCGGCGAGGAGCAGGTCACCGCCGAAGAGCTGGTTTCATTTTGCCGGGATCGGCTGGCGAGCTATAAGGTGCCCAAGGAGGTGGTGTTCGCTCCAGAATTGCCCTATTCGCCCTATGGCAAGGTGCAAAAACCGAAGTTGAAAGAGAAGTATGTGGGATAGAGGAGAAACGTCGTGACTATTCCGACGATGGAAGGCGTGAGGGCGCGAACCGTTACCACGGAACGACTGCAAACGCGAGTGCTGTTCAGCGGGCCTGACGACGGCGAGCCGGTGCTCTTTCTGCATGGCAATCTCAGTTCCGCGACGTGGTGGGAAGAAGTGATGGTCACGCTGCCCGCCGGCTACCGGGGCATTGCGCCGGACCAGCGCGGTTTCGGCGACGCCGATCCCCAGAAAAAGGTCGATGCCACGCGCGGGTTGGCCGATCTGGCGGAGGACGCCGTCGCTCTCATGAACCATCTGGGAATCAGCGCCGCGCACCTTGTGGGCAACTCTCTGGGCGGGTCGGTGATGTGGTGGTTGTTGGCCGATTATTCAGAGCGCTTTCTGACGGCGACGATGGCGGCGCCGGGCTCTCCCTATGGCTTCTGTGCGACAAAGGACATCGAAGGCACGCCCTGTTACGACGATTATGCCGGTTCCGGCGCTGGGCTGGTCAATCCTACATTGCTCGAACGGGTCAAACAGGGCGACCGCACGCTGGACAGCCCGTTCTCGCCGCGACTGGCGCTGCGCAATCTGGTCTACAAACCGCCCTTCGTGCCCCGGCGCGAGGAGGAGATGTTGTCGGCGGTGCTGGCGATTCACATTGGCGAACGAGATTGGCCCGGAGACAAACAGCCCTCGCCCAACTGGCCCGGCTTTGCGCCCGGCAGGTGGGGTGCGGCTAACGCTCTGTCTCCCAAATACGCGCTGGAGGAGACGCGCATTATCAACGCCGAGCCCAAAGTGCCTATCCTGTGGGTGCGTGGCAGCCACGATCTGTCGGTTTCTGACAATGGGGCGACCGATCCCGGTACGCTGGGCGAGGCGGGCCTGATCCCCGGCTGGCCTGGACGCGATGTCTTTCCGCCACAGCCGATGGTCAGCCAGACGCGGTCGGTGCTGGAGCAGGTTGCCGACGCCGGCGGCGCTTTCCAGGAAGTGATAATTGAAGAGACCGGACACGTTCCTTTCATCGAAGACACAAATAAGTTTAATGAGCACTTTCACGCGCATCTGCGTTCTGTGAAGGAGGCGCCTATGTGACATGCGGGTCTGACGCCGGTGGCGCGTTCCTTGCGGGGCGCCGACCACACCGGCCCTTACTTATCCAGAAGGTAGAATGTGAAGGAGGAAGAATTGGAAATGAGACGACGATGGAACGAACGACCCACGAGGCTATTGACCCTCTTGTCCCTTGTGCTGGCGCTGTCCCTGCTGCTCGTCGCCTGCGGCGGGGAACCCGCTGCGGAGCCCACAGAGGCCCCGCCGCCCGAACCGACTGAAGAAGCGGTGGAGGAGCCAGCAGAAGAACCAACAGAAGAGCCGATGGAGGAACCGACGGAAGAGCC
>JBMCFH010000047.1:0-20915 GCA_048620455.1 Chloroflexota bacterium
GGCCGGCGGGCGCGTGGTGGAAAAGGTGGTCGAGTAGCTGTCGAACGACCTGGCGATCCGCAGCGCGCCGTGGATCGCCAGGTCCGGGGCGCGCCTCACTCCTGCGGCGTAAGCGAGCGAATCGCCGGGCGCGGAAGTTGCCCTTCGTCCATCAACCGGGGCACGATGCTTTCCCAGTGCACAGCCATGATGTGCAGGCCGTCGATGCCCGGCGTCTGGCGCAGCTTCTCGATCAGCTCCAGGGCAATGGCCACGCCGGTTTCTTGCTGCGCTTCCTTGTCGTCGCCGGCGTCGTCCATACGCTTCACCAGGTGAGGTGGGATAACCACGCCCGGCACCTCGTCGGCCATGAAGTGGGCGGCGCGCGCGCTCTTCAGGGGGATGAGCCCGGCGAGGATGTACACTTTGTCCAGCAGATTGCGACGATCAAGCGCTTCCAGCCACTCCAGGAAGCGATCATAGTCATAGACCGGCTGCGTCTGGATAAATTGCGCGCCGGCGTTGATCTTCTTTTCCGCGCGGATTGCTTCGTATGCCGGCGGCGCGCCGAAGGGGGAAGCCGCCGCGCCCAGGAACAGCTGCGGGCGGGTCTTTATTTTGCGCCCGTCCAGGTAGATGCCCTCGTCGCGCATGCGGCGCAGCATCCACAGCACCTGCACGGCGTCCATGTCAAACTGATCCGGCTTGACCATGGGGCCCGGTCCAAAGCTCTGGTGGTCGCCGCTGAGGCAGAGAACGTTGCGAATGCCCAGGCCCGCCGCGCCCATGGCGTCTGCTTCGAGGATGACGCGGGTGCGATCCCGCGCCTGAAGCTGCATGACCGGTTCCAATCCGGCGTCCAGGCACAGTTTGCTGGAAGCCATGCTGTTCATACGAGCGGACGCCGAGGCGTTGTCGGTGAAGTTAGCGGCGGGCACGTAATCCTGTAGCCAGCCGACCTTCTTGTAGATGAGGGCCGGCGAGGCATCCAACGGAGGCGCAATTTCGGCGGTGGTGACAAAGTTGCCGGTTCGCAAGTTGGCTTCCAGGAGCGAGAGCGGCGCTTCGTATTGGGGTGGGTGATACTCGGCGTCCCCCTGCCACCAGTCGGGCTGCCGCAATTGATAAAACATCTGGTCCCAATTTTTGTCGAACTGCTCGCGGTTGCCAATAAAGTCGCGCAGCCGCGGCGCTTCTTCGTCGTCGCGCCAGGTGCGCACGACTTCCAGCCACGTCTCTCTGCCCGCTTTGGCGCCGTCGATGGGCGCGTTGATTTCCAGCAGACGATCAAGCCGGCCCAGCCGTTCGGCGCGCTCGTAGATCTTGTACCAGGTACAGGGGCGCGACGGATCGACCTCGCAACGCTCCGGTGTTGCGCCGCCACACAGGCCGTTGCGCAGGCCCTTGGGGCAGGTCATGGGGCAGATGAAAGCAGTTTCCTGCAAAATGCAGTTACCGCACATGCGGCAACCGAACAGCGCGCCCTTTATGGCCCGTTCGACGGCCGTAAACATGCGCAGGGGAATAGAGGATTCCTTCTGCACCGGATGAAACGGCGGTTGATACCTTCTGGGCGAGAAAATAGGCATGGTGTTGCTCCTCGTTGGTCAGTACTTCTACTATATGGTAAATTTTCAAGAGGATAGCAGTGACATCTGTCGCAGATCGACCGTGAGTTTCTGCACCCAATTGCGGAAAAGTAACAGGGGCTTTTTTTTTTCTTGTCTTTGATATATCATAAATATACTAGCTGGCCTGTGGGGACAAGGAGGTGATTGCCACTGCTCAACTCTGATGCTTGTTCAGGAACTTTTAGACGGTTAACTGTGTTGTTTTCCACCTGATTTCGAGATGGAGGAGAGAAAAAAGTGAACGCTAGACGATTTACCCTGTTATTGGTTATGGTTCTGCTGGCTGCTTTCGCTGTGGCGTGTACGGCACAGCCTGCTGAGGAGCCGCCTGCGGGCGACACCGGTGAAACGACTGACACGGCTGACGAGCCAGAAGAGGATCCGGCGGACGAACCGGAAGAAGAACCCGTAGATGAGCCGGAAGAAGATCCGGCGGACGAGCCAGAAGAAGAGAGTGCCGACGGCGAGCGCGTTTTCACTATCGGCGTCCTCGGCCCCTTCACCGGGCCCAGCGCGCGCACGGGTCAGGAGTTCCAGGCCTCTGCGGAGATGGCTCTGGAGAATATCGACTACACCATAGGCGACTACACGATTGAAGTCGTGTGGATCGACTCGCAGTCGGATCCGGAAGCCGCCACGCGGGCGTATGAAGAGGCGATCGTTCAGGACGGCGTTGAAGCTGGCGCCATCAACTGGCACAGTTCGGTGTCTGTGGCGGTCATGGAAGTGACGGCGAACCATCAGGTGCCGCACTTCTTCGGCTTCGGCGCGACCGAGGTAGTCAATGAGAAGTTCAATGAGGATCAGGAAACGTATGGATACTGGACGACGAAGGGCTGGCCTACGCCGGACAAGCTCTCCCAGAACTACGTAACGGCGATTGAAGACGCGATCGAAGCCGGCGAATTCGACCCCGGCGACGAGAAGCGCGCGGCCATCTATGGCGAGGACACGGACTGGGGCCGTAGCTTCGGCGACGGCATCGCCGGACAGCTGGAAGAGGTCGGCTGGGAAGTGGTTGACTACCAGTACTTCCCCATCGAGCAGACTGAGTTCTACCCGCTGTTGAACCGCTTTGCGGATCAAGATCTGGACCTCATCGCCGGCACGAGCACCGCGCCGCCGTCTCTGTCCGCTTTCATCAAGCAGGCGGACGAGGTTGGTTTGACGTCGCTGATCATTGCCGACGGTCTCGGTTGGGTAGGCGAATGGTACGAGCTGACGGGCGAGTCCTCCAACTACGTGCTGGATCAGATCCCCGGTTGGACCACGGACGCATCCCTGGAGTTTGCAGAGGCGTTTGAAGAGAAGGCGGGCATCGTGCCCAGCCCCTCCTCCGGCGGTCTGTCCTATGATGGTATGAACTTCTTCATCAAGGTGCTGCAGGACACGTATGACACCCACGGCGAGTTGAGCAAGGAAACAGTGTACCAGACCGTGCAAGATAAGGTCTGGACCGGCGAACTGACCTACACCGCCGAGGACGGCGCCATCGTGATGAACGAGTACGACTTCAGCGAGCCGCCCGATCCGATCGTGGGCGCCGGCTACTACACCTTCCCCGTGTTGCAGTACATGGATGGTGAGGGCCAGACGATCTGGCCGCCGGAGTTCAAGCAAACCGAGCTGCAGATGAAGCCATAACCGTCGCTTAGTTTGAGGATGACCGGCCGCAGAGCCGGTCATCCTCTTTCAGGCGTACAAGGGAAGTTCATCCTATGAAAACGGTTCTGGAAACAGACAGGTTGTTGAAGACGTTCGGCGGGCTCACGGCCGTCGATCGCGTGACGCTATCGGTTCAGGAAGGGGAGATCTTTGGCATCATTGGGCCCAACGGTGCGGGCAAGACAACGTTTCTCAACTCTATTTCCGGCGCACTGAAGCCGAATGGGGGCAAGGTCGTCTTTATGGGGAAGGAGACCACTGGCGAAAGCGCTGACACGATGTGCCGGCGCGGTATGGCGCGCACGTTCCAGATCTCGCAACCGTTTCCCAAGATGACGGCGTTGGAAAATGTGATGGTCTCCGCCACCTTTGGGCATCCAGGCGGATCGCACGACGATCCGGAGGGATATGCGCGCGAGATGCTGGAGTATGTTGAGTTCCCTATGTCTGTATATACGCCGGCGCAGAGTCTGAACACCGTGCAACTGAAACGGCTGGATCTGGCGCGCGCGCTGGCCAGCAAGCCACAGCTTTTGCTGCTCGACGAGCTGGCTGCCGGGCTGGCGACCGGCGAGTTAGGCGATCTGATGAACATCATTCGCAAGATACGGGACAACGGCGTGACGATTATCATGATCGAGCACATCATGCACGTGATCATGGGATTATGCGACCGGCTTGCCGTCATCTACTACGGGGCCAAGATTGCCGAAGGTCCCACCACGGAGGTGGCGCAAGATCCCAAAGTAGCAGAGGCGTACCTTGGCGAAGAATTCGATCTATAAAGCGGGCGCCCTTGAAGTCATAAGTCACGAGACGCTCACGAAATTGTAGGAGGGATGGCGTTGCTGGAAATCAAAAATCTGGATGCCGGCTATGGCTTTCTTCAGGTGTTGTGGGATGTGTCCTTGCACGTGGATGAGGGGGAGTTTGTGGCTCTGATCGGTCCCAATGGCGCGGGCAAATCCACGACGTTGAAGACGGTTGCCGGCCTGTTGCAGCCTAAGAAAGGCGGAGTCTTCTTCCGCGACAAGGCCCTGACCAGGGTTCCGGCGTACGAGATATGCCACATGGGTGTCAGTTTCGTGTCCGAGAGCCTCAATTTGTTTACGGCCATGTCCATCTATGAAAACCTGTTGCTGGGCGCCTATTCGGTGCAGAGTGAGGCACAGAAACAGAAGAATCTGGAGTTCGTCTTTGACCTCTTTCCCAGGCTGGAGGCGCGGCGTAAGCAGCTGGCGGGCACGTTGAGCGGCGGCGAGCGCAAGATGCTGGCCATCGCGCGGGGCATTATGTCCGGGCCGTCGATGTTGCTGGTGGACGAACCGTCGTTGGGGCTGGCGCCTAAATTGACGCTAGACGTTTTCCATGCCCTGCAGTCGCTGCGCGAAAGCGGGGTGACGATCCTGCTCGTGGAGCAGAACGTGAATACAACGCTGCGCCTGACTGACCGCGCCTACGTCCTGGAGCAGGGCGAAATCGTCCTGGAAGGGAGCAGCGAAGCGCTGCTGGAGAATGAGCACGTGCGCAAAGCGTTCCTGGGCGTCTAGGCCGTGCTGACGTTATCTCCGCTTGAAGAGTCGCTTTGTGCCGGCAGGATGTGAACAGTTCCCAGTCGCGATGTTGCCAGAAGCCGGTCTACTGGATAGATAAGACAGTCTCTGAGAGGGAATCCAATCTATGAGCGAAGTAGCCGCAAAAGAAAGTATAAGAGAGCCCCTGCCGTTAGTCTTATGGCGCTGGCTGACATCGGCGGCGGGCATCACGATCATCTTAAGTATTATTGTCGCAATCTGGGCCGCTATTGACGCCGGCCCGTTTATCCTCGTAAATACTATCGTGACCGGCGGTATGTGGGCCCTGCTCTCCATGGGGCTCTCGCTGGTCTTCGGCGTGATGAACATCCCCAATTTCGCCCACGGCGAGTTTTTCCTTGCCGGCTCGTTGACGGCCTACCTTGTGTTTACGCCGTTGCGTGAGGGGCTGATGGAAAATCCCAATCCGACGCTGAGCCTGCTTGCGCCCCTGCTGGGTATTCTGGCGGCCATTGTCGTGGGTCTGATTCTGGGCGCCGTTCTGGAGAAGCTGGTGTTTTACCAGTTGCGGAAGCGGAGCCGGGAGCAGTGGGTGATGAACTCCTTCTTGCTGACGGTTGGTATCTCAGTCGTCATCATCAACGTGGTGCAGTTGCTGTGGGGAGCGGACTTCCGAGGTATTCCACGTTACTGGGATCTGCCCGCGCTGGACCTTTTCGGCGTTAATGTGTCTGTGGATCGCCTTGCCGCCTTCCTGCTGGCGGTGATTGCCCTGGCCATTTTCTGGTACTTCATGAGCTACACGCAGACGGGGCGCGCTATTCGCGCCGTGGCGCAGGATGAGACGGGCTCGTTGATGGTGGGCATCAATCTGAACCGTATCCTGTTGCTGACGATGTCCCTCAGCGCCGGGCTGGCAGCGATGGCCGGCGCCAGTTTGCTGTTTATTTTCCCTGCTTATCCAACAGCGGGTTTGCGACCGTTGTACGTGGCCTGGTACGTCGTGATTCTGGTGGGGCTGGGGAATGTTTCTGCAGCCGTCATCGGTGGTTTCATCGTGGCCCTGCTGCAGACGTTGACTTCTTTCTACGTGGGCGTTGGTTGGGAAGACGTCATACCGACGGCGATCATCATTATTATTCTTATCGTGAAACCCTCGGGCCTGTTCGGTAGCGAAGTCAAGGGTATCCAGGAGCAATAAGGAGCAGAGTGATGCAACAAAGCGTTGACGCAGTTGTGCAAGAGGTGCCCGAGTCGAGAAACCGCCTGTGGGCGGCCCTGGACCGCATTGGTGTCACGCCGATGGGCGTTGTCGTAATCGCCGCTCTGCTGCTCTTGCCTCTTATTCCCCCGTTCAATCAGGAGCACATCTTACGTTGGCTGGTGAGCGCGGCGCTTCTGGGCGCGCGAGCCATCGCCTTCGACTTCACGACCGGTTACATTAACGTGGTGAACTTCGGCTTTGCCGCGTTCTTCGGCGTGGGCGCTTACACGTCCGGTCTGCTGGCGGTCAATCTGGATGTGTCGCCGTGGATCGGCATCTTCCTGGCGGCGATTCCGGCGGGCATCATCGGGTTTTTCCTGGGCCTGCTCACCTTGCGCCTGCGCGGCATTTTTGCTGCTGTGATGGCCTGGTTCGTGGGATTGGCCCTGCTTGGTATTACGCGAAACCTCGTGGATCTAACCCGCGGGCCCATGGGTCTGAGTACGCCGCGCTTGCTGGATACGTCGTCAAACCTGCCCTACTTCTACATCATCGTGGGCATGATGCTGGTGACCTATTTCGTCCTCAAGCTGATCGTTAACTCCCACTTCGGACTTGCGTTTCGGGCCATTGGGCAGAACTTCGAAGCGGCGCAGGCCTCCGGTATCAATCCAACCTTCTATCGTGTCTTCAACTTCACCGTGCAATGTCTCTTTGCCGGCTGGCTGGGCGGATTCTACGCTCATTACTTTGGCATTCTGACGCCGCAGGTGATGCTTACCTCGCACACGGTGGAGGTTCTGGCGATCGCTTACATTGGCGGGCGCGGCAGCCTGTGGGGCGGCGCGGTGATAGCTTTCCCCTTTATCTTCTTCATCGAAAGCCTGCGCTCGAACCTGACAGAATTGCCCGGCCTGCACCTGGTGATCTACGGTCTGTTGCTGGTCGTGGTCATGATCTTCTACCCGGGTGGCTTTGCCCAGCTTTACAATGACGTGGCCGACCGCCTGTGGCGCAATCGAGGGAACAACAACGTTGCTGCAGCCAGCGGTTGAGCGCGCCTATCCCGGCACGCTGCCGTAACGCCTACTCTATGAGGAGAACTCCATGTTAGTTCGCAACCGAATGACCCCCAATCCGATCACTGTCACCCCTGACATCTCTATCGCCGAGGCCATGGAGTGGATGAAGCGCGAAAACGTGCGCCGCTTCCCCGTCGTCGATAAGGACAGGAAACTGGTGGGCATGGTGACCCACACCGATCTGCTTTACGCCTCTCCGTCCTCAGCGACGTCGCTGAGTATGTGGGAAATCAGCTATCTGCTGGCCCAGGTCAAAGTAAAAGAGGTGATGACCAAAGATGTGATCACCGTTGCCGAAGACACGGTGTTGGAAGACGCCGCGCGGTTGATGGTTGACAACAAGGTCGGGAGCCTGCCCGTCATGCGCGATGGCGTCATATCCGGCATCATCACCGAGTCAGACATCTTTCGCGTGTTCCTGGAGATGATGGGGGCGCGGGAGAAGGGCATCCGCGTAAGTCTGCTTGCGCCTTATGTCAAGGGTTCTATGGCCAAAATCACCTCGGAAATTACCAGTGCGGGCGGCCTGATCCTCTCCTTTGACACATTTCTGGGCGAGAACTCGTCGAACTGGGGCTGCACCATCAAAGTGACGGATATCACCGAAGAAGCGTTGCTGGCAGCCATCGAAGAGCACGTGGTGGAAATCATCGACATTCGGCAGACGTAACCTCTTTTAGAGGACAGTAGGAAAAGGGGGGGATTCGCTTGCATTCTGTTTAATATATTTGTAATATATCAATAGACACCAGCCGGGGTGCGGGCCGCCTGGGGGAAATTTAGAGGAGCTGTGCCAAATCCTTTAAGGGATCCAGCTTTTTTTAGCTATTGCTGATATATCAGTAATATATCAAAGGAATAAGGTTATGAGTGATGCATTGAGAACGACGGTGTGTTCGGCGTCGCAGGAGGTGGTGATCAGCCGCGAAATGCCGACGGTGATCATCGGCGAGCGTATCAATCCCACAGGGCGCAAGAAAGTGCTGGCGGCGCTGAAAGAAGGCAACTTTGACATTGTGCGTCAGGATGCCATCGACCAGGTGCAGGCCGGGGCGCACATTCTGGATGTTAACGCCGGGGTACCCGGCGTCGACGAGACGGCGCTACTCAAAGAGATGATGCGGATCGTGATGGACGTGACCGACGTGCCGTTGTGCATTGACACAGCGGACCCGGAGGCGTTGGAGGCGGCGCTTTCTGTCTATGGTGGGAAGGCGCTGGTCAACTCCGTTAACGGTGAAGAGCGGGCGCTCTCTACCGTCCTGCCTCGGGTGCGGGAGTATGGCGCGGCGGTGATCGGGTTGTGCATGGACGACGACGGCATCCCGGAGAGCGCCGAAGATCGCCTGCGCGTGGCGGAGAAGATCGTGGACCGCGCCGCGCAGCTGGGTATTCCCGCCGAAGACGTAATCGTCGATCCCCTGGCGCTGACCATGGGCGCAGACAGCAACGCCGGACGCCTGGCGCTGGAAACGACGCGCCTGATCGTAAAGGAGCTGGGCAACAACGTAACCATGGGCGCCAGCAACATTTCTTATGGGATGCCCGACCGCAAGTACATCAACGCCACCTTTATCGCCATGGCCATCCACGCCGGCCTGACCTGTCCTATCACCAACCCGCTGGTTCCCGAAATCCAGACCACAGTTCTGGCGGCGGATCTGGCCATGGGGCGGGACGACTATGGCATGAACTGGATCAAAGCATATCGCCAACGCAAGGCGGTGGCTCAGCCGGGTGGTTGACGCTAGTGTGCCTTTATGGGGCGAATGAATTATTTGCCCATTTTTGAAAGGAGAAAAAAGCAGATGAGCGAAATTCTTTCTGAACTTTCTACTGCCATCATCCAGGGTAGGAAGGAACAAATTGACCAGCTGACGGCGCAGGCGCTGGACGCCGGGTTGGCGCCTCAGCAAATTCTGGATGACGGCCTTATGCCGGGAATGGACTACGTCGGCGACGAATTCCGCGCCGGCAATATGTTTGTGCCCGAAGTGCTGCGTTCGGCGCGCGCCATGCAGACGTCGATGGACCGGCTGCGCCCGCTGCTGGTTTCCAGCGGGGCCAAGATGGTGGGCAAGGTGCTGTTGGGCACGGTGAAAGGGGACATGCACGACATCGGCAAGAACCTGGTAGCCATGATGTGCGAAGGTGCGGGGTTTGAGGTCAGGGACCTGGGTAAGAACGTGGCGCCGGAGACTTTCGTAGAGGAGGTCAAGGCGTTCGAGCCACAGGTGATCGGCATGTCGGCGCTGCTGACGACGACGATGCGCACTATGGAGCACACCATCAAGGCGCTGGAGGAAGCGGGACTGCGCAGCCGCGTGTGTGTGATGGTCGGCGGCGCGCCGGTGACCCAGTCGTTCGCGGACCAGATCGGCGCCGACGGCTATGCGGCGAACGCTGCCTCGGCGGCCGACCTGGCCAAACGTTTTGTGGGGACGGCCTGACCGGCGCCCTGCAGAAACAAAGAGGATAGAACCATGAGAACCAATATTCGCAACAATTCTGGTGTGCGCTTCGAGATGCTGTCGCAAGATCAGCTTCAGGAGTTGTTCGACGGCGTTCTGCACGTCCTACAGGTGACGGGACTGGACGTGCAGCATGAAGAGGCGCGCGACATTCTGGAAAAAGCGGGGGCCTGGGTGGACGGCGAGCGCGTGCGCCTCCCGTCCTGGCTGGTGAAACAGTCTCTGGCGCTGGCGCCGCGCTCTTTTACCCTTTTCGCCCGCGATGGCAATCGGCAACACAACATTCACATTGGTCCGGGCCGGGCGCACTTTGGCCCCGGGCCTACCTGCGTCAACTTCATCGACGTCGATACGCTGGAACGCCGCCCGTACGTAAAGTCTGACGTGCCTCTGGTGGCGCGCATGGTGGACGCCTTGCCTAACATCGACTTCTGCGAATCGCTGGGCACGGTGAGCGACGTGCACCACGATCTGGGCGCGCTGTACGAGTTCGCGGGCATGTTCCCCAACACGAGCAAGCCGATCGTGGCCTGGTCCTATGACTGGGACGATTCCGCGGGCATCCACCAGATCGCGGTGGCCGAAGCGGGCGGGCAGCGGGCGTTCGAGCAACGGCCGAACTATGTGCACTATTGCGAGCCGCTGTCGCCGCTGGTGAGCACGACGGAGGCGCTGGATAAGCTGATCTTTGCCGCGAAGCACCGCGTGCCGCTGGTGTTCACGCCCTGTCCGCTGGCGGGCGGTACGGCGCCGGTAACTGCGGCGGGCATCATCACCCAGGCCGCGGCGGAGTCGTGGCTGGGGCTGACGGTGGCGCAGGCGATCCAGCCGGGGTTGCCCTTCTTCATGGGCGGCGTGCTCTCGGTGATGGATATGAGTTCCATGATCCTGGCCTATGGCGCGCCGGAACTGCCGTTGATGATGGCCGGGCTCACGGAGCTGGCCCATTTTGCCGGGTTGCCCCTGTGGCAAACGGGCGGCTGCACCGATTCCAAGACGTTCGACGGGCAGGCGATGATCGAAGGGTCACTCTCCTGCTTCTACTCCGCGCTGACGGGCGGCGATCTGACGCACGACGTGGGGTACACGGAAAGCGCCATGACCGGATCTGTGTTCCAGCTGGCGGCGATGGACGAGGCGATTGGCTACGCGCGGCGCATCACGCGGGGTATCGAAGTGAACGAAGATACGCTCGCCGTGGAGGTGATCAATAAGGTGGGGCCCAATAACCACTATCTGCGCGAGCCGCACACACGCCGCTACTTCAAGTCGGAATTCTGGTATCCCAAGCTGCACGATCGCCGCAACTTTGAGGAATGGGACATGATGGGGCGCACGACGATGAAGGAGCGCACCGTCGACCGCGTGCGCGACATCCTCGCCAGCCACGAACCGTCGCCGATCAAGCCGGAGACGGAGCGGGTGATCCGCGAAGTGCTGGAGGAGGCCGAAGACCGCGTCCGCGATGAGTGAGCGCGGGCAAAATTGGGCCGAGTGTAAAAAGAGATTCTGGGAGGTCTATTGAAGATGAGTGCCATATACGAACAACTATCGACGACGGTGATTGAAGGCGATGGCGAGCGCGCCTCGAGTCTGGTGCAGCAGGGTCTGGACGACGGATTGGCGGCCAAGGAAATTCTGGACAACGGTCTGGTCGCCGGCATGGGCGAAGTGGGCGTGCGTTTTAAACGCGGCGACATGTTTGTGCCCGAAGTATTGATGTCGGCGGAAGCGATGCAGGCCGGGTTGCACGTGCTGCGCCCGCAGCTGGTGTCTGATGGATCCAAGCTCATCGGCACGATCGTCATGGGCACGGTGAAAGGCGACCTGCACGACATCGGCAAGAATCTGGTGGGTATGATGTGCGAGGGAGCAGGGTTCGAGGTGATCGATCTCGGCTTCAACGTGGAGCCCCAGCGCTTTGTCAGCGCCATCAAGGAACACCAGCCGGACATCGTGGGTATGTCGGCGCTGCTGACGACCACCATGCGCGCCATGGGTTACACAATCAAAGCGATTGAGGAAGCCGGCCTGCGCGACAACGTGAAGATCATGGTGGGCGGCGCGCCCGTGGATGCCGATTTCGCCACGCGCATCGGGGCTGACGGCTACGGCTCGAACGCCGTTGGCGGGCAAGAGCTGGCCAAGCAGTTCGTGGGAGCAGCCTGAGTGATGGCGCAGCCGCAGGAAGGGCTTCCCGTGGTGATTATTGCCTGCAAGATCATGCAGAGCATGTTTGAGGGGCTGCTGCCGGAGGAGCTGGCCCAGGACGTTACCTATATGGATTACGGCCTGCACCGCCATCCGCAGCGTATGACCTGGACATTGCAGGAGGCGATTGACAGCGTGGAGACGCCCAGCCTCATCGTGCTGGGCTATGGGCTTTGCGGCAACGGGTTGCACGGCATCAAGGCCGGGCGGCACACGCTGCTCATCCCACGGTCCGACGATTGCATCGCCATTCTGCTGGGGTCCCGCCATGCTTACCTGCGCGAGTTCGAAGCGACGCCCGGCACCTACTACCTGAGCAAAGGGTGGCTGGAATCTGGCAGCCATCCGCTGAAAGAGTATCGTGAGTATCGTGAGAAGTACGGCGAAGAGGATGCGACGTGGATCATGGACCAGCAGTACCAGAATTATGAAAGGCTGGTCCTGGTGGCGCACAGCGCCGAGGATCTGGAGGCCTACCGCGAGGAGGCCCTGGAAGTCGCTCGCTACTGCGAGCGGTGGGGCATGCGCTACGAGGAGATCCTGGGATCCGACAGCTACGTGCGCCGGTTGATCGACGCGATTGGCGACCCCAGCCGGGCCGGCGATGATTTCGTGATCGTTGCTCCCGGCGGCGAGGTAAGCCAGACGCAGTTCATCTGAGGTCACGGAGTCGGGCACTACGTTTAAGAGTAACCATTTCGGAGATGAAATCATGCAGGTGCGAAAAACGAATTATCAGGAAAACGCAACGCCTCGTCTGCAGGTGTTGACGGAAGAAGAAGTCGAGGCTATCTACTTCTCTGCGTTGCGCGTGCTGGATGAGACCGGCGTGCGCGTTTACGACGAGGAGGGGGTGGAGCTGGCGTACTCCGGCGGGGCCACGGTGCAGGACACGACGGAGGACAGCAGCCTGGTGAAGTTGCCCTCGTGGATGGTGGATCGCGCGCGGTCCACGCTGCCCCAGAAGGTGGTGGTGGTGGGGCCGCCCGACCGCGAGGGGCGTCGCAACCATCGTATGGAGCTGTACAAGAACCAGGCTTACTTTGGCGCGGGTTCGGATACGCCTTACACCATCGATCCCTACAACGGCGAGCGCCGGCGCGCGACCTATAAGGATGTGAAGAACTTCGCCCGGCTGGCGCAGAAGCTGCCGAACATCGACTTCCATATGTCGCTGGGCATCACGCAGGATACGGCGGTGGGTACCTACGACCGCTGGCAATATCTGGCGATGCTGGAAGGCACGTCGAAGCCGATCAACATTACCGCCGTGGACCTGGACGGGCTCAACGACCAGCTGGAAATGGCCTACGTGCGGTTGGGAGGCAAGGAGGAGTGGGAAAAGGCCCCCTCGTTCTCCCTCTACATCGAGCCGGTCTCGCCGCTGAGCCACTCGGAAGAGGTGATCCAGAAGTTGATCTTCTCCGCGGACCACGATATTCCCTTCGTCTACACGCCGTGCCCCATGGCGGGCGGCACCGCGCCCACCACCTTGGCGGGGCTGCTGGTGCAGGCGCTCACGGAAAGCCTCTTTGGCATCGTGCTGAGCCAGTTGCGCCGGCCCGGCTCGCAGTTGATCATCGGCGGGCTGCTGTCCAACATGGACATGCAGACCACGGTGATGGCTTACGGCTCGCCGGAAATGGCCCTGCTCAGCGCGGGCTACACGGATATTACCAAGTGGCTGCGCGTGCCGATGTACGAGACGGCGGGGTGTTCCGACGCCAAGCTGTTCGACGAGCAGGCGGCGATGGAGGCCACGTTCAATATCGCCACCGCGGCTCTGATCGGCGGCAACATGATCCACGACGTGGGCTACATTGAGTCGGGGCTGACCAGCTCGCCAGAGATGATGGTCGCTTCTGACGAGATCATCGACATGGTCAAACGCACCATGCGCGGCATCCCGGTCAACGACGACACAAAGGCGCTGGATGTGATCGACGAGGTCGGTCCCGCCGGACATTACCTGGAGCACGACCACACCTACGAGCGCTTCAAGAGCGAGATCTGGCGGCCCAAGATGCTGGACCGCCACAACTGGGAAAACTGGGAGATGCTGGGCAGCAAGACGTACGAGCAGCGCGTCCACGAGCGGGTCATCGAGTTGCTTGACGAAGAGGAAGAACCGCTGATGGACGAGGCGATGTACGCCGAGCTGAAGCGCATCTGCGAGCTGGCGGACGAGCGGCACAAGGGCGAAGAGCTGGATATGCAGATGTTTGTGTAACAGATCAACGGGGTGGTTGGTCCGCGGAAAGCGGACCAGCCGCCGCCAAAACAATGTCTCGATCAAATTCCCAGGCCCAGGTTTTGGGCATCGACACCGGCGGCACCTACACGGACGGCGTGCTGCTAGAATATTACTCGCGCCGTGTGCTGGCGACGCAAAAGAGCCTGACCACGCGCTACGATTTCTCTGTGGGCATCGAGGCCGTGATCGATGGCATCCAGATCGAGGATCCCGCGGCGATTGAGATGGTCTCCATCTCTACCACGCTGGCGACCAACGCCATCGCCGAGGGCAAGGGGAAGCGGGTGGCGCTGCTGCTGATCGGTTACGATCCGGAGTTGGTGCGCTCCTTCAAGATGGAGGCCCGCTTTGCCACCCCCAACTACTACTACTTTGGCGGGGGGCACGACGTCTATGGGCGCGAGAAGGAGGCGTTGGACGAAAAAGCGATCAGACAGCAGGTGCAGGCAATCGCCGAGGACGTGGACGCCATTGCCATTTCTTCCTATTTCAGCCCGCTCAATCCCGACCACGAAAATCGAGCCTACGAAGTCGTGCGCGAGGTTTGCGACCTGCCCGTGGTGCTGGGCAACCAGCTTTCCACCAAACTCGGCTCGGTGGAGCGGGCCACGACGGCGGCGTTGAACGCCTCGCTGCTGGCAGTGCTGCGCGACTTCGTCCTGGCGGTGCGCAAAGCGATGGCGCGGCGCAACATCGACGCGCCGTTGATGGTCGTACGCGGCGACGGGACGTTGATGAGCGACGAGTTCGCTGCACGCACACCGGTGGAGACGATCCACTCCGGTCCGGCTGCCAGCGCCATCGGCGGGCGCTTCCTCTCCGATCTGGATGACGCTCTGGTTGTGGACGTGGGCGGGACGACCACCGACCTGGCGCTTATTCAGGGCGGGCAGGTGACGATTGGCGAGGAGGGGGCCAGTGTGGGCGGGTACAAGACGGCGGTGAAGGCGGCGAACCTGCTGTCCATTGGCCTGGGCGGCGACAGCCATATCACGATAGGTGCGGATAAACGGCTGCGCATCGGCCCCGAGCGGGTCATTCCCCTGGCCTATCTGGCTCACGAACATGACGACGTGGCTCACAGGCTGTCGGCGTTGGGCCAGCGCTCCTGGACGAAGGTGGCGCCGGAGTGGCTGGAATATTGGGTCCTGCTGCGCGAACCGCAGAATGGGCGTGAGTGGCAGGGGACGCATACAGAGCGGTTGATAGCTCTGCTGCGCGATGGGCCGCGACCGCTGGCGAGCATTATTGAGGAGCTGGGCGTGTTGCACGCGGGCCAGATCGCAGCCGGGGATCTGTTCCGGCAGGAGATTCTGGGCAAGGCGGGTCTGACGCCGACGGACCTGATGCACATCGAAGGCGAACACACGCCGTGGGACGTGGAGGCCGCATGCCAGGCGTGGCAACTGTTCTGTCGCTTCCACTTTTCGGACGCGGAGGAGATGCGGGCGCAGGTATGGCGCCAGATCAGCGAAACGATCGTGCAGGCCATCGTGACCTTTCTCAGCGGCAGGCGCGTGCCGCCCTCGGGCCTGCCCGATCAGGAGGAGTTGGGACGCTGGTTCTTCCAGAACAGCGTGCGCCCCTTCCACGACAACCTGGAGACCCGCATGCGCCTGCGCCAGCCGATCATCGGCATCGGCGCGCCCGCGGACGTTTTTCTGCGCGAAGTGGCCGAGATCTTACACACGGAGCTGATCTTGCCGCGGCACCATGAAGTGGCCAACGCCGTGGGCGCGATTGCCGGCAGCGTGGTGATCACGGAGGAGATACTGGTCTATCCGCGCATGTCGGGCGAAGGGCTGGACGTAGTGGGTTATTACGTGCAGGCCAGCGACAACCGCCATGAATTTGAGACGGACGCTGCGGCGCTTGAGTGCGCGCGGCGGCTTTGCCAGGAGCGAGCTCTGCAAAACGCGCTGCGCTCTGGCGCGGACAACCCGCAGGTGTTGCTGGAGGAAGCGCCCGATGGTCTGGACAGCTACCGGGTGCGGGCGCGCGCCGTGGGCAGCCCGCGCCTGCAACGGAGCGATAAATGAGCGAGGGTGGTGATCGCCATGCCTGAAGTCACCGTGATCTATGGCGAGGAGAGCCGTCGTGTGACGGCGTCGCGTGGCGACCTGTTGGGCGACGTCATTGCGCGCACGGAATTGCCGCTGGAACAGCCGTGCGCGGGACGCGGCACGTGCGGCAAGTGCAAGGTGCTGGCGGAGCATGGGTTGCAGGAACCGGACGAGGTTGAGCGGCGCAATCTAACGGATGGCGAAATGGCGGTGGGCAACCGCCTGGCGTGTCGCGCGCGAATTGAGGGCGACGTGGAGGTAACGTTAACGCCCGTCGTCGTCTACTCCAACAAGATTTTCCGCGCCAGCAATCGCTACAAAAGGGAGCGCGATGCGCCGCTGGGGTTGGCCATCGATCTGGGCTCGACCACCGTCGCCGCGCTGCTGACGATGCTGGACAACGGCGAAGTGTGCGCCGGCGCTGCCAGCCTGAATCAGCAAACGTCGTATGGCGCGGACGTGATTTCGCGGCTGGCGGCGGCGACGGATAAGCCGGAGCACGCGGAGCGCTTGTATCGTCTGGCGCTGGCTTCGATCAATCAGGCGGTGGACGCGCTGCACCTGTCGGCGGCGATCCGGGCGCGCGTGGAGCGGGTGACGATTGTGGGCAATGTGGCCATGCACCACCTGCTGGCGCGGCTGCCCCTGGATTCGCTGGCAGCGCTGCCGTTCCAGCCGGCCCGCCGTGAGGGGATCCGTGACGCGGCCGATTTGATGGGCGGCATTTTTGCGCCGGGGGTTGCCGTCTCACTGCCCCCACTGGTGGGCGGCTTTGTGGGCTCGGACGCGCTGGCCTGTCTGGTCTATTTTGGCTTCGATCGCGCTCCGGGACCGATGGCGGCAATTGACCTGGGCACCAATGGCGAGGTGATGGTCACAGACGGCGACAGAATTGTGACGGCCTCGACGGCGGCGGGACCGGCGTTTGAAGGGGTGAACATCTCCTGTGGCACGCGGGCGGTTGACGGAGCCGTGGTCGCCGCGCGCCTGTGCGACGGGCAGCTGGCCCTGGAGACGATTGGCGAGGAAGCGCCGGTGGGCATTACCGGGTCGGGGCTGATCAGCCTGGTGCACGTGCTGCGCCAGGAAGAGGTGATCGACCCCAGCGGGCGCATTCAGGACCACCTGTTGTTTGCAGAGCGCACGTCGCGAGACGCGCACGGCGCGCGCGTTCTGGCCCTGAACGGCGGTGGAGCGTTGTCGCTGTCGCAGTGGGACGTGCGCGAGCTGCAGAAGGCGAAGGCGGCTATCCGCGCTGCCATGGACATTTTGCTGGATGAGCTGGAACTGGCGCCTGGTGATTTACAGCGCCTGATTCTGACCGGCTCTTTTGGCGGGCAGATCGACATTGACGCAGTCCTGGCGCTGGGCATGATTCCGCCCGTGCCACGGGCCGTGGTGGAGACGGTGGCTAACGGCGCGGGTCTGGGCGCGGCGATGCTTTTGAGCGAGCAGGGGTTTGCCCGGGGCGAGGCGCTGGCAGCGCGCGCGGAGCAGGTTGACCTGGATCTCGATCCTGATTTCAACATGCGCTACGTGCAGTCGATGAGCCTGACGCCGGCGCCATGAGTTCATCGCCTGTTACGCATCCTTCCGCCGGCGAGCGGCGCAGCCACAGCGTGCTTCTGGTTCTATTGGCCAGCGCCCTGTGGTCCACGTCGGGTATGTTCATCAGTCTCATCGACCGCGAAGGGGCTATCACGCCGGTGGGCATCGCCTTCTGGCGCGATCTGGCGACCTTTGTGGTGCTTTTCGCGGGGATTAGCCTGCTGCGCCCGGATCTCCTGCGCATCAAGCTGCGCGACCTGCCCTGGCTGGCATTGATGGGCAGCCTGAGCATTGGCCTCTTCCACGTTCTCTGGAATAGCAGTATTCTGGTGAATGGGGTGGCCATGGCCACGGTGTTGCAGGCCAATGCGCCTGTCGTCGTGGCGGTGATCGCCTGGATAGTGTGGCGCGAGCCGCTCACCTGGCGCAAGGTTGTGGCTATCGTGCTGGCGCTGCTGGGTACGGTGTTCATCGGCGGGGTGGATTCCTTGCAACAGCAGCAGATAGCGCTGCAGGGGCTACTGCTGGGATTGGGTTCGGCCGTGGCCTATGGCTTCATGAGCCTCTTTGGCAAGAAGCTGGCGGGGGATTACAGTTCCTGGACTATTCTGGTGTATATCTTCGGCTTTGGCGCACTGACGCTGTTGCCGTTTCAGATCGGCGATGGCTTCACGGCGCCGCACTCCACGCTGGGCGTGGCCTATTTTGCAGGCATGGTACTGGTGACAACCATCGGCGGCTTCGCGCTGTATACACTGGCGCTGAGCCGCCTGCAGGCCAGCGTTGCCGCTATTGTAGCCACAGCAGAGGTGCCTTTCGCGGCGATTGTCTCCTATGTGACGCTGGGGGAGCGGCTGGGTGTGTGGCAGGTGACGGGCGGGCTGCTGGTGATCAGCGGCGTCATTCTTCTCTCCTGGCCTCAGCGCCGCATCCGAGCTGGCGTCCGCGCCGGAGGACGGAGGGTGGGCCAGGGAACACGTTCGTCACATTTGTAAGAGGCCCGGTTCCGTCTCTAAAGGACACGATTATGGAACGGCCTTCTCTTAAAGAACAGGCCTATCAGGTCCTCAAACACAAGATCGTCTCGCTGGAGCTGGCGCCCGGCGCGGTGATCGACGAAGCTGCGCTGGTCGAAACGCTAGGGCTGGGGCGCACGCCGATTCGAGAGGCATTACAGCGTCTGGCGCTGGAGAAACTGGTTGATATCGTGCCCCGTCGCGGCATGTTCGTTACTGAAATCGGTGTCACGAATTTGCAACGGCTGTGTGAAGTGCGCGTGGTTTTGGAGGGGATGGCGGCCCGGTTTGCGGCCCAACGCGGCCGTCCCAGGCACTGGCAACGGATGGACGCTGTGTTAAGCATGCTTGGCCATGACCCGGCGGCGATTGATAACGACGCGCTCATCGCTATGGACGAGGCATGCCACCAGATCATTTGCGAGGCGGCAGACAACGAGTTTCTAGCCGACGCGCTGAGCGGTATGTACGCTCTGAGCCTGCGGCTCTGGTATTTTTCGCTGTCCAGGATGGGGGCGGTGCATAAGACGGTTCTGGAACATCGCTATATTTTGCCCGCTTTGCAGGCGGGCGACGGTGAATGCGCGTCGCGGCTGATGGAACAGCACGTGCGCTCCTTCCAGCAAGAGATTCAGTCGGTTCTGTTGGGCGAGGAGGTTGGCTAACCCTCTGGGGACAACGGCGGCAGAGGCGCTGCGCTTGACGGGGGATAAGGCCAGGGATATGGTTAAAGGGTAACTTTTCCGGTTTACCTACCAGCAGCTCGACCATGCTGAGGATCGCCTTCGGGGGTGATCCTGGCCCTGCCTCCACTATGAGCGCATTGTCCGACGTTCCCCCCACGACCGCACCAACAGAGAGCCAAACTGCCTCGCTGCTGGAAGCCGGCTGGTTGCTGGCGGCGGTGCTGATCCCGTTGTGGGTCAATCTGTGGGCGCACCAGCCATTCGAGCCTTCGAAGGCGATCTTGCTGCGCTCGCTGGTGTGGCTATCGGTCGCCGTGGCGCTGGCGGGAGCTCTGCTGCACGGGGATCGCACAATTTTCTTCTGGCGGCGCAATCCACTCCTGTGGCCCGTGCTTCTGCTGGGCGTGGTGTTGGTGGCGACCACGGCGCTGGCTCCTTATCCCTACCTGAGCCTTTACGGCAGTTACACGCGAGGGCAGGGGTTGTTGACGTGGCTCAGCTATTTACTGCTGTTCTTCCTGGTCAGCGCAGGGTTGCGGCGGCAGGCGCAGCGGCGCCGTCTGTTGCAGGCAATGGTCCTGAGCGGCGCGCCGCTGGCGCTGTTAGGGCTATTGCAGGCGGCGGGGCTGGATCCGCTGGGCCTGACGGTGGACACGCGCTCGCCCGTATACGCCACGCTGGGGCGCTCTAATTTTGTGGGAGCCTACGCGGCGATGCTACTGGCGCCGGCAATGGCGCTGGCGGTGACGGCGCGGCAGCCGCAGCGCGGGCGGTTGTGGGCCGCGCTCTTTGTGATGTTGCTGGTATTGGTGGCTCTGACGCAGAGTCGCGGGGCCTGGATGGCGGCGCTGGTCAGCGTGGGGCTCTTCGCCGCGCTGCAATGGGCGCCGCGGTTGTCCGGGCGCGCCCGCCGCATCCTGGTGGCAGGCGCCGGCGCGGGCGTTTTGCTGGCGGCGGCGGGCGGATCGTACGCGCTGCTGACCGCGGAGGGGGGCTCGCTGGCGGCGCGGCGGCGCATCTGGGCCGGGGTGTGGGCCCTGATCCGGGAGCGACCATTGCTGGGGTATGGCCTGGACGCGCTGGAGGTTTTCTTTCCGGCCGTTTACCCGCCGGAACTGGTCTACTATCAGGGCCGGGAGGTGTTCGTAGACCGCGCGCACAATGTGTTGCTGGAGTGGCTGGCGGCGGCGGGGTTGCCGGGTGCGGTGGCGTTCCTTTTTGTGATGGGCGCATTTTTTGTGTTGGCCGGTCGCCGGTTACAGTCCGGGCAGGCCGGGAGCGAGAGCCGCGCCGTCGTCGCCGCCTGCACCGCGGCGGTGGCAGGCAATCTGATAGGCAACCTGGGCACTTTTGACGTGACGGCAACGGCGATGGCCACGTGGCTGTTGATGGCCGTGGTGGCCTCTCCGGCGGCGGGCCGAGAGCATGCGGAACGGTTGCCGGCGCGCGGCGCGTCTGAGCGCACGCCGCCCCGTTTACTGGCGGCTGCCGGGCTGTTGGCGGCTGCGGCGTTTCTCGTGGTGCAGTTGAACGGGCGACCGCTGGCGGCGGACGTGGCGCACCAGACGGC
>JBMCFH010000048.1:0-20884 GCA_048620455.1 Chloroflexota bacterium
ATCGCCAGGGAAGTACGTAAGGAACTCCGCAAACAGTTTGACAACTTGAAGCGGCTGTTGGAAGAAGGGGAGCGCATCGACGAGCAATCTCGTTCGCCTGCGACTGTTTAGTCGCCGCCGCCCGACTGTTGCCGCAACCTGGCGCACGACCCTTGCGTTTTGTTAAAGAAAGTTGCACGGAGTGCTTGACGAGTGCGGAGGCAATCTGGTAGAAATCCCGTTCGGTAGCCCTGGCGGCATGGGCGGCGCATCACGCGTCGCCCGCCTGCATCTCGGCTGCTGTGAGACCAGCCACAGCACGAACGGAGGTATCAACGTGGCAAAATATCAGATTATGTACTGGCAGGAGTTTCCTTCACAGGTTAAGGTGACAGACGATCAGGGTACGGTGCGCAAGATGCTGCCTGACTACTTTCAGCAGGCGATTGATGGGGCGGCGATGGCCGAGGGTAGTACGGACAGCGACGCTTACCTGGAGGGCTGGGATTGGGGTCCGCAGGAGGAGCGGGAAGGCAGCGCGGAAGAGGTGGCCGAGGCGCTGGTGGTGGAGTTAGAGGAAGCGTATCCTAAGTCGCGGCTGACGGAGATGGTGAGGGGTCGGAGTAAGAGCTAGAGCTAGAGCTAGAGGGGGTTATTGGGCCTGGAGTTGGGAGACGAGGACGATGACGAGGACGCCTTCGGTCATGGCGGTGAGGAAGAAGCCGACGAAGGCGGCGACAATTTCGTTGTCGGTCCATTTGCCGGCGAGACCGCCGAGGAAGCCCATGAACAGGCCCAGGGCCAGGAAGACGAGACCCATGTTCAGGCGAAAGAGGAGCAGGCCTATGAGCAGGCCGGCAAAGGCGCCGGCTGTGAGGCCCACGAGCATCGGTCTGCGTTTGCGCATAGAGCGTTCCTCCCTGGCAACTGCCGGCTCAATAGAGGTAGTCGGCGTAGGTGGACGAGTGTACCCGCACGCGCAGGTCGCCGGGCGCGTTTTCGGACCAGAAGTAAAGCCACTCGGCGTCGCGCGGCGGGATGTTGACGCAGCCGTGGCTCTTGGGACGGCCGAAGTCGTCGTGCCAGTACGCCCCGTGTAGGGCGATCGCTTCGTCAAAATATAGCGTGTGCGGCACGTCGGCCAGCCGATAATAGTCGTCGCCTACCTCGCCGCCGGACATGGGCGCGGTCAGGTGGCGCGCATAGACGCGGAACAGACCGCGGCGGGTGGGCCAGCGCGGCAGCCCGCTGGAGATGATGCTGGCGAAGACGAGGCGATCTCCTTCGTAGGCGGCGAGCGTCTGTTGCCAGAGGTCTACGTCCACCCAGTATTCGTGCGCGGCGACGCTGCGCGGGCGTTCGCGAACCATCTGCAGGGCCAGAGCGTGGTAGCGGATCCATTGGCCCCCGCCGATATCGTGCCACATCGCGCCATCGCTGCCTACCTGGCTGTCGTATACCTGCACGAACTCATAGCGAGGTAGCTCCGGCGTGGCTGGCTCCGCGTCCGCGCCGGGTTCAGGTCGCGGCTGGAAGGGATGCAGGACCCAGCCAAAGGGGCGTTCGGGCGGCGCGTTGATCGTTACGCCGGTGAAGGGACTGGCCTCCACGCGATGGTAATTTTCTGCCGGGAGCCAATGATCCCACACCTTGAGCCACTCCTCGCCGTCGCTGCCGGTCGCCGTGTCCTCTACCGGTCCGTAAAAGACGCCGCTGCTGGCGTAGTGGGTGCGGCGTGAGTCGCGGTCTGGTCGTTCGTAGAAGCGGGCGTAGTCCTCAATCCAGCCGTAGGTGACCCCATCGAGGATGCTGCCGGCCCGGGGTGAGGGTGTGGAGAAGGTGGGCGGCGGCAGCGGCGCGCTACAGCGATCGCGGTCACCGGGCGTTTCGCACACGGCAGCCGCGGCACTATCTGCGCCGGTGAGGGCGGCGATCCCGAGGAGTAGGAGGCAGGCGAGCAGGGTTCTCATGGGCGCACGCTTTCTCTCAGGTCGTCGTGAGATGCTTCGTTTCACTCAGCATGACAGGCTCAAGCTAAGGCAATTCGCCGCCGGTTAACTCCATCAGCTGCTGCAAATCGCTCTGCAGCGCCTGTAACTCGCGACCGTAGGTGGTCCAGTCGCCCTGGCGCTGGGCCGCCTCCGCCGCTTCGAAATGCTGGTTGGCCGAGCGGATGACCTCTTCGATAGAGGCGTCCGCCGCCGCCGCGGTTGCGGGCGCCGTTGGTTCCTCTTGCGGTTCCTCGGCCACTTCCTCCGGCGGTTCCTCTGGCGCTTCGTCTACAGGTTCTCCATCTTCGCCTGTCACCGGCGGCTCGAGGACGATTTCGTCCACAGCCGGCGCGTCTTCGATAAGTGCTTCCAGCGCCTCGGGCAGCGTCTCGCGCATGACCACGTTTTCGCCGCTGACGGCGATGACGCGCTTGAGCTCCGGCAGGGCGCTGGTGGCAGATTGCAGGTAGACCGGTTCCACGTAGAGGAAGTTTTCGTTGATAGGTACCACGATCAGGTTGCCGCGGATGACGCGAGAACCCATCTGGTTCCACAGAGCGAACTGTTCAGAGATGTCGGGCTCCTGATCGATGCGCCCCTCGATCTGAATGGGGCCGAATACTAACTCCTGTCTGGGCAGCTCGAAGGCATACACCTCGCCATAGTTGGGCGGGTCGCTGCGCGCTGCGATCCAGGCCACCATATTGGGCCTGTTGCTGGGCACGTAAGGTTGGATGAGCAGGAACTCGGCTTCTTGCCGTCCGGGCAGTGGGAATGTGATGTAGTAGGGTTCAATAGGTTGTGTGGTATCGTCGAAGATTTCGTTAGGAATTTGCCACAGGTCTTCCTGATTGTAAAAGACCTGTACATCAGTCATGTGGTAGCTGAGGAACTGGTGGGCCTGGATGAGGAACAGATCGACCGGATAACGCACGTGACGGACCAGTGAGTCGGGCATGTCGGACATCGGTTTGAACATGTCGGGGAAGATGCGCTGGTAGGTCTGGATGATGGGGTCGTCGGGGTCGAACACGTAGAAGTTGACGGAGCCATCGTAGGCATCAATGGTGACCTTGACTGAGTTGCGGATGTAATTGATCCCCGAGGGGATGTTCATATTGGCCACAGTACTGTCGTTCATGGCGGGTGGCGGCACGTATGGTTGGCTGTAAGGAAAGTCGCCGCTGATGGTGTAGGTGTCAAGCATCCAGACCAGACGACCATCGACAGTCACGATGTAAGGGTCGGCGTCCTGCACCAGGAAAGGAGCGATCTGGCTGACGCGTTCCTGGATGCGGCGGTGGAACATAGCCCTTGTTTCTGGCGTGATGTAATCGCTCAGAATGAGGTTGGTTTCGGCGAAGCGCAGGGCGAAGGCCAGGCGGCGGAGGGAGCTGCTGATAGGCACGCCGCCGCTGCCTTCGTAGCTGACGTAAACGTTGTCGTCTCCGGCCGGGTAGCTGAACTCTTCCAGGTTGCTGTTGGCGTAAACCACATCGTCGGTCAACTCGCCATAGTAGAGTTCGGGTCGCTCGATATCAATGCCCACAGTGCTCTCTGGCGGCAGATCTTGCACGTAGAAGGTGGGACGGCCTTCACTGGTGATCCCATCGACCGGATTCATGACGAGGCCGTACCCGTGCGTATACTCCAGGCGCTGGTTGACCCAGGTTGGGCTGGGCAGGCCCGACTTGTCGAGCTCGCGCGCGGCGAGCATCACCTGTCGCGATTCGCCGTCTATCTCGTAACGGTCGATATCTACGTCGTTGAAACGGTAGTAGAGCCGTAGTTCTTGAAGCTGGCGATAGGTGGTGAGGAGCGGGCGGTAGTCCCAGAGGCGAATGTTGCGCAGGGCAAGATCGTTGTCTTCGAGGTCCTGTTCGGTCAATGCTGCACCGATTGTAAACCCTTCGGTGTTAATGTCGTGCAGGTCATAACCACGGCGAGTGAATTCGATATTGTTAGCAATGTAGGGCGCTTCGCGCGCTAACTCGTTGGGTTCGACGGCGTAGCGCTGGAGGAGGCTGGGGTAGAGGCCGGCGAGACCAATGGTGGCGACCAGCCATAGACCCAGAGCCACGGCGGCGGGCCGCAGATCGGGGCGCACGGCAATGTAGGCCACAGCCAGCGCGACGAGGGTCATCAGCACCATCTGCACGCGCAACACGGGGAGTGCGGCGTTGACGTCGGTATAGCCGGCGCCAAAGACCACGCCTTGCGGCGAGAAGAGCAGATCGTAGCTATCGAGCCAGTAGCCCGCGGCCCACAAAAGGAAGAAGAAGGCCAGCAGGACGGCGCTATGGCTGCGCATTTCTACGGGCAGCGAGCGCAACTCGAGCCGGCTACCCTGCAGGCGGGGCAGGTTATTGACGATGTAGATGGCCGCCGCCCCCAGCAGGGCGATCACCAGCAGGGGCATCAGCCAGCCGTGGACGAAGCGGTACGCAGGGAGTTCGAACAGATAGAAACTGGTGTCGAGCCCAAAGATGGGGTCGTCGACGCCGTGGGGAACGCGGTAGAGGTAGCGCAGGAACGTGCTCCAGCGGGCGGCGGCGGCCTGGGCCAACATGAAAGCCAGGAAAAGGGCGATGCCGCTGATCAGCCAACCAACGCCGGGTAAGTTGAGCATTTGCACACCCGCCGCGGGGCGCAGGGCACGTCGTCGCGCCAGGTGCCAGTTGAGCAGGAGCACAACGACGGCGATCAGGAAAAAGACGAGGAAGGTGACGACGCGCGCGCCCCACTGTGTGAGCCACACGTCCTCATAAGAAAGTTCGGTAAACCACAACCATTCTGTGTAGGTGGTGACGACAAAGTTGAGGCTGGCGAAAAGGAAGATGACGAGCAGACCGAGCCACAGCCAGCGGTTGGTCCACCAGGGGTTGGTGGGGCGCGCGTCGCCCGGCGGCGGCGAACGATCGCCCTGATCCCCGCGCCATCCGGCCTCTTCCATGGCGCGACGAAACACTTCGGGAATGTCGTCGTCAAATCGACTCATCAAAGTCTCCTTTTTCACTATTCACCGTTTATTGTAACTGACTTCGGACGCTTTGCGTATTTGATCGGGCTGTAGCAACGACGGGGGGATTGGCTTAGACTTGCGTTGCCGGTCTCATCTCACCGAGCCACCCGGTGGCAGGTTCGCGAGTGATACTCGACAATAAGAGTTGCCGTCCGGAATCTCCCGGAGGGCCATGAAGGAGAGAGTCAATGGGTGTTGAAACGCGCAAGATACAACTGAGAACAGAGGGCGACGCGGACGTCGTGGATATTACGGAGCAGGTGGCGAACGCCGTGCGTGATACAGAGCTGCGCAGCGGGACGGCTACCATTTTCTCGCCGTCGGCGACGAGCGCGCTGACGACGATTGAGTTTGAGCCGGGTGCGGTGAGTGACCTGCGCCGCTTGTTTGACGAGCTAGCCGCGCCAGATCGGCATTATGCACACAATGCGCGCTGGGGGGACGGCAACGGACACAGTCACGTGCGCGCCGCGCTGCTGGGCCCATCGCTTACGGTGCCTTTTGTGCAGCGACAGCTGACCCTGGGCACCTGGCAGCAGATTGTGTTCGTGGATTTCGACAACCGCCCGCGCCGGCGGGAGTTGGTGGTACAGGTAATTGGGGATTAGGCGGGGGAGGTCTCGGCGGTAAGGGGAAGGTAGATGCGGAAGGTGGCGCCTTTGCCCTGCCTGCTGGTCACAGCCATGTGCCCGCCGTGTTGCTTGACGACGCCGTAAGCCTGGGCCAACCCCAGACCGGTTCCTTCTTTGGGGCCCTTGGTTGTGAAGAAGGGCTCGTAGATGCGGGACATCACTTCGGGCGTCATGCCGCTGCCCGTGTCGCTAATGGTCAGCAGCGCCCAGCGTCCGGCGCTCAATTCTGGATCGGAGGGGTCGCCGTCGCCGACGACGATTTGCTCAAGGGTGATGGTCAGCCGCCCCCCGTCGGGCATGGCATCTCGGGCGTTGAAGGCCACGTTCATGATCACTTGCTGCAGGCGGGTGCGATCGGCGCGAATTCGCAGGGCGCCCGTTGTGCTGCTGAATTCAATGGCGATGCGCCTGGACAGGGTGCGTCTGAGCAATTCGACCGTTTCTTCGACGAAGGCGCGCAGGTCAAACTGTGTACGCTCCATGACCGAGCGGCGGCTGAAATCCAGGATCTGCATGATGAGGCGGGCGGCGTGTTGGGATGCTTCGACGACCGTCTGTAGTCGCTCTGGAACGTCGTGCGGAAGGTTGGGCGTCATCTGTAACAACTGGGTGTTGAGGGTGATTACGGCCAGGATGTTGTTGAAATCGTGGGCAATGCCCGCGGCGAGCTGACCTACCGCGGCTAACCGTTCCTGCAACTGAATGCGCTCCTGGAAAAGGCGTTCTTCGGTCACTTCGCGGATGGCCAGCAGCCACCCTGTCTTATCGGCGTCCATGGTAACCATGCTGGTCAGCACTTCGAAGATGCGCTCCTGGGAAGGCCCCTCGCCCGCGCTCGTCGCTATTTCGCGTACGCTGGTTCCGTTGCGTTGCACGTCGGCGGCAATCGCCGCCATCGGCGTCTGGCCCAGATGCACGAGCGAGTCGCCGGCGCCGGGACCGTTGAGAACGGGCAGGAACGAGCGGGCCACAGGGTTGGTGAGGCGGACGCGAAACTGTTCGTCCAGTAGCAGGAGGCCCTCTGGCACGGCGTCGATGATTTTCTGCATCTGCTGCGCCTGTGCCTGGATTTGTTTGTAGAGCGTTTCGCGGGCGATAGCGCCGCCCAGAATGTTGGCCACGACCTGGAGAAATTGTCCGTCGTCCTCGTTGAACTCGCGCAGTGTCTGACTGTGAGCGCCGAGCACGCCATAGGGGCGCTGTGGGCCGGGAATGACCACGGTGAGGCCGCTGGCGACGCTGTGCCGGCGCAGCAAATCGCAAACTGTGAAGCGCCTCTCAGTCGCGGCGTCGTTCATGCAAACCGGCTCTCCCGCGTCCAGGCCGGCGGCGCTGCGTGTGTTCACTTGTTGCGCGCCGCGGTTGGCCAGCAGTGTGTACCCCGCCTGGGATGCGGCCCCGGTTGGGATGCGGGCGCTCCCGACCAGATCCTGCTGCCAGCCGGCGCCTTCGACGAGCAGGAAACTATCCTGCTGGGGATCGAGCTGCAGTATGTGTGAGAACTCCACGTTCAGGCAGCGGGCGACGAGGTCGACGGCCTCGTTCAGCAGGGTTGCCAGCGGCGCCCCCGACAGGGCGCGTTGCCCCAGGGAGACGACGGCGGTCTGTTGGCGCGCCGCCTGTTTGCGCCGTGTGATATCCTTGGCAATGCCGTAGACGCCCACAATCTGGTCTCCGACGACGATGGGGATGTTAGTGATGTTGGCGTCGAAGCGGGTGCCGTCTTTGCGCACCCCCACTGTGTCATAGTTCTGTGGCTCGCCTGCTGCTGCTTTCTGAAAGCGCGCGATGGTCTCTTGCCGGTGCGCCGGATCCACAATGGGCGCGAAGTTCATATGTGTTAGCTCATCAATGGTATATCCGGTGAGAGATTCCAGCTGGCTGTTGGCCGAGAGAAAGTTGCCCTGGAGGTCGAAGTGGTAGACGCTGTCCGGATTGTGAGAGAACAGCGACTGGTACCGCTGGCGATTTTCTTGCAGTCGGCGTTGTTCCTCCTTTTGCTCCGTGATGTCGTGGGCCAGGCCTGCCAGCCTGTAGAGACGCCCCCTCTCGTCGTAAATGGGGAAACTGCGGGCGCGCACCCAGCGCGTGGAACGGTCAGATATGAAGATGCGAAATTCTACGTCCAGGGGCTCCGAAGGAGAGCGAGTAGTGGAAGCGATGACGGCGAGATCCTGGGGGTGGACGTTTTCCAGGAAACGGGACGGATCGTCGTAGAAGCTTTCTCGCGGCTGATTCAGCAGGGCCTCAGTCCCGGGGCTGATATAGAGCAGGTCGCTGCTCTCTGTCTCAATCCAGAAGACGTACGTGTCCTCGCCCACCAACTTGTGTAAGCGCGCCTCGAACCGTTCCAGCGCATTGTGCAGGGAAGACGTATCGTGATGTCTGGCCGCGATCTGTGTCACGCGGTTGAGAATGACTTCTTCGCTGATAGTAGACTCGCTCATGGGCTCCTGCATATCCGATTCCGGCGGGCGCTTGTTGCGACGCATCTGCCCAACGGCATGCCTACCGTAATCATAGCAGCCTTATTGCTGAGAGCCACCGGACGGCGGATGGCGCGTGCTGCTCCATAGAGGCGCCCGGCGCTTACCGGGTGGCGGGGTCGTTTCTGTACTCTTGACATTTATCACAAGCAATCTTTGACGTTTGACACTATATTTTCGCTTCTGGTTCTGCCATAATTCCTTACACGCAACATGGAGTCGCGGCGTCTAACACTGTCTCTATTCACCCGATCGCTGAAATAATCTTGCAGAGCAGGGGGTGGGAGCCTTAAAGGAGCATCGCATGGTACGCAAACCGGTTTACGTGACGTCTCAGGGCCTGGCGCGACTTCGCCAGGAGCTGGAGGAACTGACGCAGGGACAGCGCCCGGAGCTGGTCGAGCGTTTGCACGAAGCCAAAGAGGGCAGTGACTGGATGGACAATACGGAGTACCGGCTGGTCGAAGACGAGCTGGCTTTCGTGGAAGGCCGCATCCAGGAACTGGAAGATATGCTGTCGGCTGCGCGCCTGATCGAGCCGGATGACGACGAAAACACGGTCAACATCGGGGACACCGCTTTTATCCAGGCCAATGGGGACGTAGAGCAGTATACGATTGTGGGAGTGGCGGAGGCTGACCCGGCGGCGGGTCTCATCTCCAACGAGTCGCCTCTGGCGCGGGCGCTGTTGCAGCACAAGGTGGGCGACGAGGTCGCGGTGAAGGCGCCGGGCGGCACTTTCTACGTGCGTATCGTGGCGGTGAAGTGCAGTATGAATTGCGATGAGGAAACGTCCTGAGCGCACGGCGCAAATTGGCAACGGTAAAGACGTGACAAAGATCACCCGGGTTGGGTGCCGTTCAGAACTCTCATCAGATTGTGGTCTGGTTATAGTTGAGGGTGATTGTTCCGGGTTCCACCGCAGACGTTATGGAGAAATGAGCCGTGATCTTATCTGAAACCGCTTTCCGCCCCGTCGAACGGCAGAGCCGCGTCAACCGCGCGCCTGTCGACTATCTGAAGCGCGATCCAGACGAACGTATCTGCGACTTTGACGAGGTTATTCTGGGGTTTGACGGGCAAATGGCCATGGAAGAAGCGCTGCGCTGCATGCAGTGCCCGGAGCCACAGGCCTGCACCCTGAACTGCCCGGCGGGCAACGATATCCCCGAAGCGCTGTGGCTGATCAGCGAGGGGCGTTTCGTGGAAGCGGCGCAGGTGTTCAGCGAGACCAGTCCCTTGCCTGAAGTTTGCGGGCGCGTTTGCCCCAATCTGTGCCAGGAAGGGTGTGTGCTGAGCCAGCGCCAGGGCGCGGCTTCCATCGGCAAGCTGGAAGCGTTCGTGGCCGATGTGGCGCGCGAAGCGGGCGCGCTGGCCATCAAGGCGCCGGAGCAGCAGACGGGCAAGCACGTTGCTGTGGTTGGCTCAGGCCCGGCGGGTCTGACGGTGGCGGAGGATTTGCTCAAGCTGGGCCACCAGGTGACGGTCTACGAGGCGTGGCCGCAGCCGGGCGGCGTGTTGATTTACGGCATCCCCAGCTTCAAGCTGGATAAGGACGTGGTGCTGTATAAGATCGGCGATCTGGAAGAGGCCGGCGTGCGCTTTGTTACCGGCGTGCGCGTGGGCCAGGATATCGCCATGGACCAGTTGCTGGCGCAGTATGACGCCGTTTTCCTGGGCACCGGCGCAGGGGTAGAGGCCACGATGGGCATTCCCGGCGAGTCGCTGGACGGCGTGTACCGCTCCACCGATTTCCTGATTCGGTCCAACGTGCCGCCGGAGCTGCTTCCGGCGGATAAACGAGAACGCCCCGTAATCGGGCGACGCGTGGCGGTCATCGGCGGGGGCGACACGGCCGTGGACTGCGCGCGCTCGGCCCTTCGCCTGGGCGCCACAGACGTCAGGATCGTGTACCGGCGCACCGAAGCGGAGATGCCGGGCAACGCCAAGGAGCGCGCCATTTGCCTGGAAGAGGGTGTGACGATTGATTATTTGCAGGCGCCCGTGGCTTACGTCGGCGACGAGGCCGGTCGCCTGAAGGGTATGGAGCTGGTGAAGATGGCCCTGGGCGAACCAGATGCCTCCGGGCGGCGGCGGCCCGAGCCAATTGAAGGGTCTGAATTTTTCGAGCCGGTGGATACCGTGGTTCTGGCGGTCGGTTACTGGCCCGATCCGTTCCTGGGCGAGCGCACGGAAGGGTTGGCTACCCACAAGTGGGGCCTGCTTGTGGCTGATGAGGCCGTGGGCGCTACGACCCGTCCGGGCGTCTTTGCCGCCGGCGATAATGTGCACGGCCCCGATCTGGTCGTGACGGCGATTGCCGCGGCGCACACGGCGGCACGCAGCATCGACGCTTATTTACAGGGCAAGCCTGTCCCGGCGCCCGAGGCTCCTTAACATAGCAAACCGAACCCGGAGGGCCGGAGTAGCCCTTCGGCGTTTGTTACACCTTTCCTTTCCTCCTTGTGGCAGACCGCCTGTGCTCATTTCAAAGCGCAGGCGGTTTGTCTTTCTGCGGGGGCGGCACGGGCGGCTGTCACTCGTGCCGGGCAAGGAATGCGTTGACTTCAGCACCGGTAGGCATGGCGTCCAGCGTGCCCAGGCGCGTGGCGGCGAGAGCGCCGCAGGCGTTGGCCCAGCGCACGGCCTGGGGCAGGCTGCGTCCGCTGAGCATCGCCCAGACGAGGCCGGCGCTGAAGGCGTCGCCGGCGCCGGCGGGATCGACGACGTCAACCGCGAAGGCGGGCGCCAGACCATTGCCGGACGCATCGGCCCACAGCGCGCCGCGGGCGCCCCGCTTCAGGACGACGGCCTGCGGCCCCTGGTCCCGTAGCGCCCGGGCCACGTCCAGCGCCATCTCGTCGTCGGGCAGGGCGCGCCCGGCGAGCATTTGGGCCTCGCTTTCGTTCGGCGAGAGGATCGCGGCGTATTTCCACACGTCTGTGGCGTAAGCCCGTTGCGGTCCGGCGTCGACGAACACAGGGACGCCGGCGGCATGGGCCAGGGCGGCTGCTTCTTTCAGGGTGGCGGCGGGCGGTTCAAAGTTGAAGAGCAGGCCGTCCAGTTGCGGCAAAAGGGGCGTCAGGCGCTGTTGCACGTCTTCCGGGGCCAGGGTGCGATTGGCGCCGGTGTACGCCACATAAGTGGTAGCGCCGTTGTCCTCGGCGAGCATGATGACCATGCCGGTCGGCGTTTCGGCGTCTTGTGCGATGAGGTCGGTCTGCACTCCGGCGCGATCTAGCTGGCGGCAGGCTTCCCGTCCCCACACGTCCCGGCCCACGTTCCCCACGAAGATGGTGCGCACGCCGTGCCGCGCCAGCGCCACGGCGGCGTTGCCCCCTTTGCCCCCGGCGCCTGAGACCAGGTCGTCGACGAACAGGTTCTCACCGCTGGTGGGCAGTCGCGGGGCGCGCACGGTGATGTCCATCATGATGGAGCCGATGACGGCAACCGTTAGCGCCATCGACTTACTCTTCGCTGTTGGCAGGCCAATCTTCCTGTAGGAGGGAAAGCGCATCCTGCAGCGCGACGCGGGCCGCTTCCACCGTTTCCGCGGAGCGCGCAGACGTCAGCTGCGCCTCGACCTGGCTGCTGAGGCGGCGCAGGTCGGGGCCGGTCCAGGACGTGGCCCGTTGCGAGCGGGTCTGGCGCGCCTGTTGGATGCGTTGTTCCCAGACCGCCAGCCGTTTTTGCTCGCCGCTGAGAGCGGCATAGGCGGCGCGGGCCTGCTCCTCCAGCAGATCCAGTTCCGCCAGCGTTTCCTGCATCTCCGCAAGCTGGACGTCGGAAGCGGTAATTTGCCAGATGGTTGCGGTTGATTCCTTCATCTCCTGCACGTACGGTTGCAGGCAGCGCCAGTTGCCGGCTTCCGCTTCCGCTTTCTCCAGCAATTGCGGCAGTTCGCCACGCAACGTTTCCACTCGCTGCAAGCCGTGCTCCAACGTCTCTTGCGCCTCTTTGAGCTCGGTGGTCAGCGTTTGAGCTTCCTGGGTGAAGGATTGCAGGCGGATCGGGTCACCCTCGGCGTTGCTTTTCTGCTGCAGCAGCTGGCGGTAGCGTAGCGCCACCGGATCTCGCGCGGGAAGGGCCACCGTTTCCTGTAGCGCCTGCCAGCTCTGGCCCAGCTCGCTGCCGGCGCGGTCCGCTTCTTCTTGCGCTTCCCGGGCGCTCGTTTCGTGGTCCTTCTGCACCCGGTCTGCCTCGGCAACCAGACGATCCACGCGCAAAAGGAGGCCGTCCAGAGCCTGGTTCTGGTCGGATGCGGCGGCGGCCTGGCTGGGGACGGTCTCCGCGACATCCGCGGCTGCCCCTTCCGGAGGCTCTTGCGCTTCGGCGCCGATCAGATCGTAGGCCGCGCGAAACGCGGTGTACAGGCGGCGGCTCAAGACTTCGATAGCCTCGGCGTGCAGCGAAATGTCGGCCACCTCCAGCAGCTGGCGCACTTTTTCGGCCGCCAGGGCCAGTTGCCGGGCCAGGGTCAGCACGGCCTGCGCTTCATCCGCTTCCTCGGTTGCTTCCGCAAATTGCTGCTGCCGGCGTAGAGCGCGGGCGCGGTCCAGGCGCTCCGTGGCGTAAGCCAACAAGGGTTGTACGCCGTCACGCACGCTTTCGTCGCTGGAGACGTTGGTGACCGTGTCACGCGTCGTTTCCAGTTGCTCCAACTGGCGGTCCAGCGACTGTCGCCGCTGATGCACGTCTTCCAGGTCGCGCTCCAGTTCGTCCGCCTGCTGCTGCAGGGCCACCCACTGTTGCGTCTGCCGGTCCAGGCGCGGCAGGTCGCCGGAGGGGCGGTCGCGCACCTCTTCTTTGAGCGTCGTCGCTTCTTCCTGCAGTTCCTCCAGACGGAGCGGCAGGTCGCCCAGCGCTTCGATGCCGGCGCCTTCTTCGCCCGCCAGCAGATCGGCCAATTGGGGCAACCGTTGGTCCGCCAGCTCGCCGGTGGCGCGGCGCACGGCTAGCGGCGTTTCTTCCACCTGGCCGATGCGCGATTCGGCGGCGGACACGGCGCGCCGCACCTCGGCGACGTCGCTTTCCAGCCGGCGCAGGCGCAGGGCGTTGCGCGGAATATTAATAACGTCTTCGGGGTGGTTCAGGAAATGGGGAAAGGCCCAGGCGCCGTCATCCACGTCATAAACGGTGACCTCGGCGAGCCGGTTGGCTACCTCGCGATAGTGATCGACCGCTTCCTGGAGCTGCTCCCGCGCGGCCTGGTAACGTTGGCGGAACAGGTCAGCTTCAAGCTCGCGGAAAGGGCGCAGGCGACCGGCGGCGGCGCGGAGCAGGCCGGCGACTTCTGCCAGCGTGGCGTTCAGCCCCTGCTGTTGCTCGATGTTGCGCCGCGCCAGCCGGCGCCACACTTCTGGGCCCAGGATGAACACCAGGATGAGAAACAGTGTTATGAGGAGAACGATAATTGCCGACTCCACGATCACTCCCGACTCGAACTGCTGCGTTTCCCCTACAGTATAACTTAGACCGGGCGGCGGGGGCCAATATCGGCCAATAAGGGTCGCCGCCGTCGCTCGCAGCGGCGACCCTTAGAGAGTTTCAGGGCAGTCCCAGGCGCGAGGCGGCCTGGCGACAGAGGCTGGCGCCCCCGGATTGCAGCCAGCGCTGCAGGGTGGGGCTTTCGTCCAGCCCTTGCTGGATCTCGTTGAAGATGCCCGTGGTCCACACATAGTAGCGTTGGGTCTCGGCAGGCCAATGGTCCCAGCTGGAGGCCGCGGCTCGCTGCCCGCCATTATAGCCGGCGAAAGCGCGCCCGATGTCGCCGTTCGTCTGCTGCAGCCGCTCTCTGAAGTAGGTCAGGCCACGCGCAGCGTTGGTGTCCGGATCCAGGCTGTCTTCGCCCGGCTGGAAGTGGAAGGGCATTACCTGAAACAGCCCCTGGGCGCCGGCCGAAGAGACGGCGGCGGGATCGCCGCAAGACTCGACCTGCATGATGGTCGCTGCCATGTTGGGGTCCACGCCGTGCGCCTGGGACCAGGCCTCGATTTGTGGCGCCCAATACTGTACGGGCGCGGCGAAGAGGGGCGAGATGGCGCCGGCAGCGTCTCCCGCTGGATTTTGCTCTGTCTGTGGCGCTGCCGCATCGTCGACTGTGGCGGCTGCCGCGCTTGCTTCTTGCTGTTGCGCCTCTGTTTGCGCTACCGTGGCAGGGCGCGCCACGGGGTCCGGCTTGACGGAGAGCAGCAGGCCCACGATGAGGGCGATGCTCACAAGGATGAAGACCATGCGCCGCCACCCGGGAACCCCGGACGGTGTGCGAAAGACGGGCGTATTAGCGTAGGTTGGATTGTAATGAGCCACGAATTACGCCTCCTGTTCCTGTGGCACACGGCGAGCCGCGCGTTCGGCGCGGGTGGGTCGTCGCATGCGGCGTGTTGCAGCAACGGGTTGTACGCGCGTACCGTCATCGCGATTCTCGCCAGCGCCATATTCGTAATCGGACGCCGCCGCTACGTCGTCTTCATCGCCTCTGGCGTCATGCTCGTTTAGAAACGCCGGAACGGCGTCTTCGTCGATACGACGGAGGTCGATCCCCAGCGCGCTGCGCTGCGGAATGCGACGCAGCGTCAGGGGGCGTGCGCCCGCTTGCGGGCGCTTCTTACCCCGTTCGCCGGCGCTGACGGCGCTGCCGAAGTTGAACAGATAGCCGCCGGCGACGGTGAAGGCGCCGATGAACAGAATGCGCGTGAGCCAGACGAGGACGGCGACAAAGATGGGCACGATCTCCAGCAGTTGCTGGCGACTCAGCACTTCGTTGCCAAATTCGTGGTTCAACAGCGTCAGGTTAACGGCCCACCAGGTCATGAGCGCGTTGAGCGTGGCGCCCAGTAGCCAGGCGCCCATGAGGTACCATACTTCGGCCGGCGGGTTGCCGTCGTCGTCTTCGGGCAGGAAGAAACGGAGCAAGCCGGCGAAGTCAATGGCGCAAAAGGCGATGGCCAGGATGGTGGCCCATTGCAGGCCGGCGAAACTTGCCGTGCCCAGAAAGTCACGCAGGGCGAACTGCGTGGTATCAAAATTAAAGATTTCAAACGCCACCAGGGCGATCACAAACAGGATGCCGACGAGGATGCGACCCGGAAAAGGCAAGCCCGCCTGTGTCTGTACCTGCGGCGCTCGTTGTGTACGGTTGACTGTTTTTACAGCCATGTGGTTCTCACCTCCCTTATCCAAAATTCTCTTCCCGTTCAGCGGCGCGCGTCCCAAACGCGCACCGCGCAACGTTCCTTAATTAGAACAAATGTTCTATTCGTTGCCCTAACTATACACGATCGGGGGCACGGCCGACAAGAGATTCGTCTATTGAGTTGTAAGTGCCTCTAGCGAGGGATACTGCGGTGCTGACGCCAACCTCTTCCCAAGGAGGAGTCTGCCTGCAAATGCAGGGGTGTAGATGCTATAATCCCTGAGCCTACGATTATACGAAACGACTGTTAATTTCTACTAAGTTCTACCATAGAAATGCGTTAGTAGAGGGCGAAAAATACATCAATCTGCATCCCGGCGGAATTTTTTAAGAATGGCGAGAAGCTGCAGGCGGCGGGCCATGTTGCGCCATAGCTCTTGTGCCTGGCGCGTGGCGATGGGCGGCAACCGGCGCCCGCTATACTGGCGGGCGATAAAGAGCGTGGTGAGCCGCCGCACGTTGTGGCGCAGGCCACGGAGGCGGCGCGATAGCCAGGGTCGCTGTTCCCAGGCGGTAAGGCGGGCGAGCAGCGCATTCTGGAATTCGGCGGGGGTCTGCGAGTCGGGCGTTGGTTGCCCCAGGCGGCGGGCGCTACGTAACAGTCTGTCGTAGTTATGCAGAATGGGGTCCGCAGCAAGGGGCGAGCGGGATGCAGTGCGTCGCCGCCAGAACCAGAAGCCCAGCGCGGCGGCGCCGGCAAGGAGCAGGGCCCAGAGCCATAGGGGCCTGGATTCACGCCGGGGAATGGGCGGCGATGCCGGTGGTTGCTCCAGCTCGCGCACGCCGGGCGAGCGTTCTTCCGGCGCTTCCCCCGCGGGTGGAGAAAAGGGCGCGGTGGGTTCGAAGGGGATCCAGCCGTA
The DNA here is from genome assembly GCA_048620455.1 of Chloroflexota bacterium. Lineage (GTDB taxonomy): Bacteria > Chloroflexota > Anaerolineae > Promineifilales > Promineifilaceae > JAAYYY01. Next base: position 16,166 of record JBMCFH010000048.1, read on the forward strand.
ACCGGCGAAGTAGATTTCAGGCCAGGCGTGTGCATTAATCTGGTAGATGGTCTGCACGCCGGCGCCGTCTGCGGCAGGCGCCAGATAGCCGATCACCAGGCGAGCCGGCAGGCCCAGAGCGCGGGCCATGACGACCATGGCTGAAGCGTAGTAGTCACAGTAGCCTCTTTGCAGCTCGAAGAGGAAAAAGTCGACCGGATCGTCGCCCGCCGGGGGGCGGCGCACATCCAGGGAGTAGGGATACTGGCGCAGGAACGCCTGCAGGGCGCGGGCCTGGTCGTACGCCGTGGGCTGTTCCGCGGCGACCTCCTGGGCCAACTGGCGCACGCGGCGCGGCAGCCCGGCGGGCAGCTGTGTGTAACGGGACAGCAGCGCAGCCGGTCCCTCTTGCGGGCGCGCCTGGCGCAACTGCTCTGGCGTGGCATTGCTGACGCGGGAGGTAGCCGTATAGGCGTCGCCGCCGCCGGTCACGCGCACGAAGTCATTCTGACCGCGCCAGTAAACGGTGACGCTGTCTTCAAAGCGCAGGGGCACGCCGGCAGTGTGGCGCAGCAGGGGCTCGTCCAGGCGCCAGCGCACGGTCTGGGTGACGGTCGTTTGCGCCTCTGCAGCCGGCTGCGGGATGGGCGCGCCGGCGCCCAGCTGCTCCTGCCGTTCCTGGGAGAGGGCCCAGCCGCGACCGGTGTAGGCGTCGTAGCTGAGCGCGCGCCAGTAACGTGAGGCGGTGGCAGGGCGGGCGGTGGCGGTCATGACGACGGTTTCGTATAGCGACGGGGCATTGCCCAGCAAGAAAGAGCGCGGCAAGATGCCCGCCGACTGCCCGGCGAAGGCCACGACCTGCTGGCGCGGCTGGCGCACGCCGGCGAACGCGCGTTCCACCGCGCCTTCTGTTTGTTGCACCGGTTCGCTTTCCTGGAAAGCCTGGGCCAGCGCGCTGAGGCGAATGGAAGGAACAGAGAGAGCCAGGGTTGCCAGCAAGAGGGCAGCGCCGCCCGCTGCCGCCAGCAGTTCCAATCTGATTTCGCGAGAGTAGTCAATGCCGTGGGCCAGCCAGCTTTTTTCCAGCTGCGCAAAGTGCATGGCGGCTGCCAGCAGCGTGCTGAACCCGATGAAGAAGGCGAAAAGCCAGATAGGCGCTTCCTCGCCGCCAAAGTAGCCGTTCAGAGCCAGACCCAGGCCCATAAGGGTCAGCGCTGTCAGAGGCTGCTGGCGGCGGTAGGTGGCCCAGGCGCTGTAGGCAGCCAGCAACCAGATGGCGAGCCCCAGGCCAAAGGCAAAGACCAGCGTCTCGCGGCTGCTGCCGCCGCCACTGACGGAGATGTACCAGCCGGCAAGCCGATCCCACAGCAGCGCCCACTGCTGGCGAAAGTAGATGGCGCCCTCGCCCTGCAACAGGGTAAACAGCGGCGGCGATAGGGACCCCAGATAGGCCGTGGTCAGCAGCAGGCCGTAGGCCAGGAGCAGCAACCAGGCGGACAGGGGGCGCAGGGCGCTGCGGGCCACGACCACGCCCAGCAGCAGACCGAGGAAACCGTTGAAGGTGACGACGCCGACCTCGGGCACCCAGCGCACGGCGCCGATGGAAAAGGTGAGGCAGCCCAGGGCGCCCATTAACAGGAACAGGGAGAGCCATCCTTCCCTGGGCCGGTAGCGTTCCCAGAAGCGGATCAGGAGCTCAAGTAACACCTGGCGATCATCCCTGGCCCTCCGGAGAGTTTCACTCCGTCTTATCGCTTCCCTGTGCGAAGCGCCTGTCGGATTGTTTTCCCTTGACCTCGTCTCGTCTCGTTTCCAGCCAGCCGAGACGCGTCACCTGCGCGGCGTCGAACTCAGGAACATAGGGCTTGATGTCCAGCAGCGGAGTTCCGTCCACAATATCGAGGTTGGCGATGTGCAGCACGTTGCCCTCCCGTCGAATCAGTTCAACGATGGAAAGACCGATGGAATTTGGCCGCGCCGGCGCTCGCGTGGCGAACACACCATGTTGCTCGTCGTCCAGGAAGGGGGTTACTGTGAGTTGCATTTCCTGCACGCGATGGAAGTGATAGAGCAGAATGAGGTGCGAGAAGTGCTCGATATCTGCCAGCCCTGCGGCAAACTCGGGAAGCACTTCAACCGTCCCCGGCGCTGTGGCATGCCCGCTGGGTTGAATAGGCATGTCTTCGATCTTCTTAAAAGGGCTCTGCACAACACCGATTGGACGGTAAACGATATTATTCATGTGGGTCGTTGTTCCTCGTTTTTGTCGCCGCTATTGACGAGTGGATGCCTGTTTTAATTATAATGCAAGTAGTTGGCCGGACACGAACTGGTGTTGGAGGCCGTCAATGGTGTCTACTCTTTTGGTAACCAAGCTACAGATCCCGCCGCAGCCTTCCCACGTCCTGCGCCGCACCCGGTTGATCGACGCGCTGGAGGGCGCTCTTACGCAGCACAGGTTGATCCTGGTAACGGCTCCCGCCGGCTATGGCAAGACGACGTTGCTGGCGCAGTGGGCGCGTTCGAGCCGTCGCCGGGTGGCCTGGCTGGCGCTGGACGAGGCGGACAACGACCGCGAGCGTTTCATGCGTTATTTGCTGGGGGCGTGGGAGAGGGTGCAGCCGGACGTCATGGACAGCCCGCTGGGAACGCTGCTGGGATCTGCTTCCCCGGATAGTGAAGCGGTCCTTTCTGCGTTTATCAACGCGGGCAACGAGGCGCCGGAACCGGTCGCGTTCGTGCTCGACGATTTTCACCTGATCGAAGCGGCAGAGATCTATGATGGGCTGGCCTTTTTGCTGGACCATCTACCGCCGAATCTGCACTTTGTGTTGGCCGGGCGTGGAGAGCCGCCGCTGCCGTTGGCCCGTTATCGCGCTCGCGGCGAGATGCTGGCGCTGGGCGCCGACGACCTGCGTTTCTTGCCGGAGGAGACAGCGGATTTCCTATCGCGGATGGGAGTTGATCTGGCTGCCGAGGATGCTGCCCCTTTACAGACACAGACGGAAGGCTGGATCGCCGGTCTGCAACTGGCGGCGCTGACCCTGCGACGGCGGCTCACGGCAGCGGAGAAACCATTCGCCGGCGGGCGGCACCGCTTCATCGCCGACTTTCTGCGGGAAGAGGTGCTGGCCCATCTGCCAGAGGATTGGCAACATTTTCTGTTGCAAACCAGCGTTCTGGAACGCCTGTGCGGCCCATTATGTGATGTGGTCACGGAGCGGGATGACGGGCAGGCGATGCTGGAAGCGGTGGAGAGCCGGGGTCTGTTTCTGGTGCCTCTGGACGATGAACGGCGCTGGTTTCGTTTCCATACCCTCTTTGCCGACTTTCTGCGCCAGGAGTTGAAACGTCGCCGGCCTGATCGGATTGCCGGTCTGCATCGCCGGGCTGCTCGCTGGCACCTGGCTAACGATCAGCCGGAAGCGGCCTTCGATCACGCGGTTGAGGCGGATGATGCCGAGCTCGTCCTGCAGATCTTTGAGCGCTACGCTCAGGTAAAGCTGACCGGCGGCGAGTTTACGCTTCTACAGCGGTGGCTGGACGCGCTGCCGCAGCCGTGGTACGCGGATTATCCTCTCTTAAGCCTCATGCGCACGGGGTTACTGCTCTTCACGGGACAGCTTGATGCCTGTATCCGTAGCATCGAGGATGTAGAACGGCGCTTGCTCTCTGCGGAGGAGGATACGCGTCCGCAACTGGCGCGTGTGCAGGCCGTGCGTTGCTCCATTGCCTGTTTTCAGAACGATCTGGCGCGAGCCGTGCGTTTTGCGGGAGAGGCCTTTCGCCATTTGGCGCATGAGGATCACCTCTTCCGCGCCATCATTCATGGCTCGTTAGGGGATACCTATCGTCGCAACGGGCACTGGGCAGAAGCGCAAGAGTGTTATCTGGAGTTGTTAGACTTCGTCGAGAAGCCGGAGTTCCGTGTGCAAGCGGCGCATGTATTCGGCGCGCTGGCCGATCTCAATCTGAGGCAGGGCCGCTTGCAGGAGGCAGCCGGCTACTGGAGACAGGCGCTTGCGGCGATCGAGGATCACGAGAATTGGGGGCGACTGCCGTTGCCGCTCACCGGCTGGGTCTACATCAGGACGGGCGAGCTTCTTTACGAATGGAATGATCGGGAGGAGGCCTGGGAACGCGTGTCGCGTGGCCTGGAACAGGCCGAACTGGGGGGCGACGTGCGGGCCATGATCGCCGGCTACCTGCTTGCGGGCCGCTTGAAGCTGGCGCAAGGGGACATCGAGGAGGCGGCGCGTTATCTGGAGCAGGCGCGACCGCTCGTGGAGCGTGCGCAGTTTTCTCATTGGGTGAGCCGCTTCGAGAGGCTGCAGTTGGAGTTGTGGCTGGCCCGCGACCGTTTGCGGGCCGCGGTTGCGTGGGCCGACGAGATGCTGGAAAACGATGCCCTTCAGGCGCGACGCGAGAGCGGGGTGGCGCAACTGGCGATGGCTCGCGTGTTGATCGTCAAGGGCGATAGGCCCGCGCTGAAGCGCGCATTGGCCCTGTTGGAAACGTTGTTAGCGGCGGCGGAAGCAGAGGGCCGCGGGGCGATCACTGTTGAGGCGCTGGCTCTACAGGCAGTGGCCCATTGGCGCTGTGGCGACGAAGCGAACGCGATGGTCTCTCTGGAGAAAGCGCTGCGGCTGGCCGAACCTCAGGGGTACGCGCGCCTGTTCGCCGATCTGGGAATGCCCATGGCCCGCGTGCTGCAGGCGGCGCAGGCTCGAGACTTGATGC
>JBMCFH010000049.1:0-20738 GCA_048620455.1 Chloroflexota bacterium
CAATCGTCCCGATGTTGACGTGTGGCTTATCGCGTACAAATTTCTCTTTGCCCATATGTCATTGCCCTCCGAGCTAGTCTATCCTCTGCTTCCTATATCTGTGGCAGCCTATGAGCCGCCTTTCAGGACCTTTTCGGCCAGATTTTCAGGCACCGGTGCATAATGGTCCAATTCCATCGTAAACGTTCCCCGGCCCTGAGTCATGGAGCGCAACTTCGTGGCATAGCCAAACATTTCGGCCAACGGCACTGTCGCCCGTATAGCCTGAATGTTGTCGCTGCGCATCTCCATACCTTCAATTGTTCCGCGTTGAGCGGAAAGGTAACCGATCACATCGCCCGTATACTCCTCAGGCGATATAACCTCGACGTACATCACCGGTTCCAGCAGAACCGGCTTACCGATCTGAACGCCGTCCTTCAACGCCATAGAACCGGCAATTTTGAAGGCCATTTCTGACGAGTCCACCTCGTGGTAAGAGCCATCGACCAGCGTGACTTTGATGTCAGTCAGCGGATAACCCGCGAGCACGCCGCTTTCTATCGCTTCTTTAACGCCGTCCTGCGCCGGTTTGATGAACTCCCGAGGGATGGCGCCGCCGTAGATTTCGTCTTCGATCTCCACGCCTGTGCCAGGCGGCAACGGTTCGATATCCAGCACGACGTGGCCATATTGGCCGCGCCCACCGGTCTGTCGCACGAATCGACCTTCAACGCCCTTTACCGGATTGGCAACCGTTTCCCGATAAGCCACACGCGGGCGGCCAATCGTCGCCGCCACTTTGAACTCGCGCAACATACGGTCGATGAGTACTTCAAGATGCAACTCACCCATCCCGTAAAGGACTGTCTGCCCGGTCTGGTCGTCGGTGCGCACCTGGAAGGTTGGATCTTCTTCGGCCAACGCCCGCAGGGCCACACCCATCTTGTCCTGATCCAGGTTCGTCTTGGGCTCGATGGCCATGTGAATCACCGGCTCCGGAAATTCGATGGCCTCCAGAAGAATCGGATCATTTTCCGAGCTCAAAGTATCGCCGGTGAAGGTCGTCTTCAGGCCCAACGTGGCAGCAATCTGCCCCGCCGGTACTTCGTCAAGATCTTCACGGTGGGAGGCGTGCATGCGCAAAATGCGCCCGATGCGTTCGCGCTTATCCTTGGAGGCGTTCAACACGGCATCACCGCGGCGCAACACACCGGAATAGACCCGGAAGTAGGCCAGACGCCCGACATAGGGATCGGTCACAATTTTGAACACCAACGCAGACAGAGGTGCATCGTTGTCGGGCGGACGGTGTTCAGTCTCGCCGCTTACGGGATTCGTCCCGCTAATCGGAGGGACGTCGAGCGGCGAAGGCAGGAAATAGACGACGGCGTCGAGCAGCCGCTGCACGCCCTTGTTGCGCAGAGCGGTTCCACAAAGCACGGGCGTAACGTCCCCGCGAATGGTGGCCTCACGCAGCGCGTTGCGCAACTCCTCAACAGCGATCTCGTCGCCATCGAGATAACGCATCATCAGCTCATCGTCAGTTTCGACGATATTTTCAATGATAATTTCACGCGCCTCTGCAACCGCTTCGCGCACGCTTTCCGGAATCTCAACTTTTTCCGGCCTGGCGCCCAGGTCTTCTTCTTCCCAGATGAAGGCCTCCATCGTCAGCAAGTCGACGATGCCGACAAAGTTATCCTCGCTGCCGATGGGCCATTGAATGGCAATAGGATTGGCCTTGAGACGGTCACGGATCATGTCGATTGTGCGCGTAAAGTTTGCACCGACACGATCCATCTTGTTTACAAAGCAGATGCGCGGCACACCATACTCGTCAGCCTGGCGCCAGACCGTCTCCGACTGTGGTTCAACGCCGGCAACCGCATCGAACACCACGATACCGCCGTCCAGAACACGCAGACTGCGCTGCACTTCCGCGGTGAAATCGATATGGCCCGGCGTGTCGATGATGTTGACCTGGTGGTCCATCCAGTAAGCGGTCGTTGCTGCAGCCGTAATGGTAATCCCACGCTCTTTTTCCTGAGCCATGTGGTCCATGGTCGCCGCGCCGTCGTGCGTCTCACCCATGCGGTGGATGCGGCCCGTATAATATAGAATTCTTTCTGTTGTCGTGGTCTTACCGGCATCAATATGCGCGATGATACCGATATTACGCACTTTCTTTAATGGATAAAAAGACATCTCTTAACCTCGATTGACATCGCCGGCGCTCCACAGGCTTGGGGCCTGTCTTTACGGCGCGGCCTTAGATTGCCGGTGGAACCAGCCTGCCAACCGCTACTACTAAAACCTATAATGAGCAAATGCGCGGTTGGCCTCAGCCATACGGTGCGCATCGTCTTTGCGTTTAACCGCCGCGCCCTGATTGTTCGCTGCGTCCATCAACTCTGCAGCCAGCTTCTCGGCCATGGAGCGTCCGCCCCGACTGCGCGCGGCCTGTAAAATCCAGCGCATGGAGAGCGAACCGCGCCGGTGTGGCGGCACCTCGATGGGCACCTGATAGGTGGACCCACCAACGCGTCGCGGACGCACCTCAACGCGAGGCATCGCATTATCCAGCGCCTGTTCAAACACTTCCAGAGCCGGTCGATTCATACGGTCCTCGATGATGTCAAAGGCATCATACAGAATCGTGCGCGCCGTGCTCTTCTTACCGTCTTTCATCAGGCGATTGACGAACATGGACACCCGTTTGCTGTCGAAACGCAGATCGGGCTCTACTTCCCTCTTCTCAGGGCGAAAACGTCTTGGCATTTCTCTTTACTCCGTCTAGATAAGTTGGGGCAGCCGGCTTATTCGCGCGGCGCCTTGGCCCCATACTTCGAACGTCCCTGCTTACGGTCATCCACGCCGGTGGCATCCAGCGCACCGCGCACGATGTGATAGCGCACACCGGGCAGGTCCTTCACACGACCGCCACGAACGAGCACAACCGAGTGATCCTGCAGCGAGTGCCCCTCGCCGGGGATGTAGGCCGTTACCTCAATACCATTACTCAGGCGGACACGAGCCACCTTACGCAGGGCCGAATTCGGCTTCTTCGGCGTCGCCGTTGCCACGCGAGTGCAAACACCACGCTTCTGCGGCGCGCCTTTCGGCTGCTTGCTACGACGCTGCTTAAAGGTATTGAACGTCCATTGCAGGGCGGGCGCCTTATTCTTCTTCTTCTTCGGCGTGCGCCCTTTGCGTACAAGCTGATTAATTGTAGGCACGCTTACCTCACTCCTGTTAAACGATTAAACATTCACCGTGTTCGCACCCCGTGTGGCGTGCGACACGTTATGACTAAATTTCACTACTCGACAATCGAGGCCATCGGAGTGGATAGACTCGATGGCCTCGAAGAGATTCAGTTATGCAATTCGCAACAAAGGCCTCTGGCTCACGACCCTTGCACGGGCGTTACCATATAACTTGAGCGTTAAAGAATCATTTTTTTAACACCTAAGTAAAGCGGCCAAAGCTACGACCGTATCCACAAAGCACGAATAATTATTTTAGCACATCTAAGTGTGTTGTCAAACTGCGACCAAACCGAAATCAGGGCTGACCCGTTTCCGTGCGGCCACGACTGTACGCGCCCGCCAGGCTGATAATGACGGCCTGGCCGGCGCCTCTGTCAACCGGGCTCTAGCGGCGGCTATGGGCCAGATCCATTAGCCCGGTTCCGACCCATTTCTTACTGCGTCGGTCATCCTCCTTACCGAAGCGAATGACCTCGCCTTGTTCAGTAACGGCCTCGACAGCCAGACCCAGGCTCTGTAGTTCCTTGACCAGGACACGGAAGGAAGCAGGTACGCCGGGATCCTCGATCGGCTCGTCCTTGACGATCGACTCATACGTCTTGACACGTCCCTGGACGTCGTCCGATTTGACCGTCAACATCTCCTGCAGTGTGTGTGCGGCGCCATAAGCTTCGAGCGCCCACACCTCCATCTCGCCGAAACGCTGACCGCCGAACTGTGCCTTACCACCGAGCGGCTGCTGCGTCACGAGTGAGTAGGGACCCGTCGAACGCGCGTGGACCTTGTCTTCAATAAGGTGGGCCAGCTTCAGCATGTGCATGATGCCCACAGTCACCGGCTGATCGAACGGCACACCCGTCTTGCCGTCGTATAGTTTCGACTTGCCCAGTGTGGGCAGCGGTTCGCCGGTCATCAGCGTCATCTGGTCGATCTTCGCATGCAGGTCATCCAGGTCCAGATCTGCGGCATCCACCTGCATCTCCTCAGGAAGGTTTTCCTGGTGCTTCTCCACCATGTAGTTGTACCACTCGCGAGAGCTGACTTCGATCGCCTTGTCATCGTATGCAATTCGCTCGGCCTTAGACAGGTCAAAGCTGGCGAAAATCTCGTGCGGATCCCAACCTTGCATCTTCAGCCATTCGCGAACGACCGACATCCGGGCGTGGATGCGATCCGTCTCCAGGCGATTCGGGTCGTACCCTTCCTCACCCAACCAGGAGGTGATGAACAGGCGTCGAGCCTCATCATCATCCTGCAAGGACTCGGTGTCTATCTCCATCTCTTCCAGCCAGTCCCAGGTCCAATCTGTAATGATCTGCCACGCGCGATCGATTATCCAGGCGCGAGCCAATTCAGCGCGGATCTCGCGCTCGCTGGCGCCGTCGAACACCGGGGTAATGGCCTGGAAGCCGAGCTTCCGTGCGGCCCAGCCCAGGTGCGTCTCCAGAACCTGCCCGATGTTCATACGGCCCGGCACACCAAGCGGACTCAGGATGATGTCAACCGGCGTACCATCTGCCAGGAACGGCATGTCCTCAACGGGAACCACCTTGGATATGACGCCCTTGTTGCCATGACGCCCGGCCATCTTGTCGCCCTCCGAAAGCTTCCGGCGCTGGGCAACACTGACGCGTACCATCGTTTCCACACCTGCGGGCAAATCACGATCGTGCTGGCGATCAAACACCTGCACGTCCACGACCTTGCCGCGCGCACCGTGGGGCAGACGCAGGCTGGAGTCCTTCACTTCACGCGCTTTGTCGCCGAAGATAGCACGCAACAGCTTCTCCTCCGGCGTCAATTCTTTCTCACCCTTGGGCGTAATCTTGCCTACAAGAATGTCGTTCTCGTTGACGTCGGCGCCCACGCGAATGATGCCGCGCTCGTCCAGGTCCTTCAACGCTTCTTCGCTGACGTTGGGGATGTCGTACGTAATTTCCTCAGGACCCAGCTTGGTGTCGCGCGCCTCAAGCTCGTGTTTCTCGATATGCACCGAAGTAAACTCATCTTCGCGTACCAGGCGTTCGCTCACCAGGACAGCATCCTCAAAATTGCCACCCTCCCAGGACAGGAAGGCAATAACAACATCCTGGCCCAGGGCCAGCTCGCCGAATTGGGTGGAGGAACTGTCTGCCAGCACCTGGCCCTTTTCCACGCGCTGTCCCTTAACCACAATCGGGCGCTGGTCGATGCACGTACTCTGGTTGGAGCGATTATACTTACGCAGTGTATAGGTGTGTGGCCCTTCATCTTCCATGACCACGATATGCTCGCCGGTCACGCTCACAACTTCACCGGGCGCTTGCGCCAGAACCACCTGGCCCGTATTGTGCGCCGCCTGCAGCTCCATTCCTGTACTCACGACCGGAACGTCCGGCTTCAAGAGCGGCACAGCCTGGCGCTGCATGTTAGATCCCATCAGAGCGCGGTTGGCGTCGTCGTGCTCCAGGAAGGGGATCAAGGCTGCAGACACACCAACAATCTGCCGCGGCGCAACATCCATGAAATCAACACGCTGAACCGGCGAAATCTGAAACTCCTGATTTCGCCGTGCGGAAACGCGTCGACCCTGGAACTGATTGCGCTCATCTAACTCCGCATTCGCCTGGGCAATTGTGTAATGATCTTCCTCATCGGCAGACATGTAGACGATCTCACCTGTGAGGAAAGGAACCACGCGCACGCTCTCAACGCCCGCTTCTTGCAGAATTTCCACGTGTTCTTCGGCGATAGTTTCGCCGGCGGCGACAACCACTTCACCGGACTCAGGATGTGTGATGTCGTCAAAAGCATCATGGCCGATCAGTTCTTCGTCGCCTATCTCCAACGTGTTTCGCACGCGGCGGTATGGCGTCTCGATGAACCCATACTTGTTGACGCGCCCGTACGTTGCCAGACGCCCAATCAGTCCGATGTTCGGCCCTTCCGGCGTCTCCACCGGGCAGATACGCCCATAGTGGCTGTGATGCACGTCTCGCACCTCAAAGCCGGCGCGCTCCCGGCGCAGGCCACCCGGACCCAATGCGGACAACGTCCGCTTGTGTGTCAGTTCCGCCAACGGATTCGCCTGTTCCATGAACTGGCTCAACTGGGAACTGCCGAAGAACTCGCGCATGGCTGCGACAACGGGACGAATATTCACCAGCGAAACCGGCGTCAGATTGTCCTTGTCGCGGATAGACATCCGCTCGCGCACCACACGCTCCATGCGGCGCAGCCCGACACGCAGCTTACCCTGCAGCAATTCGCCAACCGTCTTTACGCGGCGATTGCCCAGGTGGTCAATATCGTCGGGACCTTCCTGACCGTTGTTAATAAGCACCATATGACGCACCAGTTGTACAATATCGTGCTGTGTAAGCGTGCGATGCTCCAGCGGCACGTTGTCTTGCAGGCTCAGGCGCTTATTCAATTTGTAACGTCCGACGCGCGCCAGGTCATAGCGGCGCGGATCATATAACTGCTCGTAAAGGTAATCGCGAGCATTATCTAATGTGGGCGGATCTCCCGGTCGCATGCGCTTGTAAAACTCAATAAGCGCCTGCTCTGCCAGGTCCTGATCCTCGTTCCACTGCGGCTCCTGCTCAATACTGCCCTGGATATAGAGGTGCTCGGCGTTGGTGTCAATATCCTCAAAAAGCGCCAGCAGCTCTTCGTCTGATCCTTCCTTAATTACCTGATTGCCCAGGCCGTCCTCGACAGCCGCCAGAGCGCGCAGGAACAGCGTCACCGGAATGGTGCGCTTGCGGTTGAATTTGACGGTGAGGTAATCGGTCTTGCGTGTTTCAAACTCCATCCACGCGCCACGATCGGGGATCAGCTTGGCCTTGGCCAACGGCCGGCCGGTCGCGCGTTCCTCTTCCACCTCAAAATAGACGCCCGGAGAGCGAATTAGCTGGCTGACCACCACTCTCTCGGTGCCATTGATAATGAACGTTCCCGAGGGAGTCATTATCGGGAAGTCGCCCAGGAAGATATCCTGAACAATGGGCTGATCCAGCTCCGTGCTATACAGGAGCACCTTGACGTGCAGTGGCGCAGCATAGCTCATGTCGCGCTCTACACACTCATCAACGTCGTATTTGGAATCTTCAAACCAATACTTCAGACCAAACCCTTCTACTTCGGGCGAGTCACTTGGGAAATACAATTTGAGATTGCCGTTGAAGCTTTCAATCGGCGAAATCTCCTCAAACAACTCGGCGAGCGCTTCGGTCGTGAACCACTCGAAGGATTCTAGCTGTACATCGATGAGGGTAGGGAGTTCCAGCGGTTCAACTGTACGGGCGTAAGTTTTCTTCTGCAGATAGCGTTCGGACATTTATCCTCTCATCTGGTACCGGACAACAACAACTTCCACCAAAAAAGGATACAATTAGCGTCGTAATTGCATCCTTGCACACCTTGGCTCCCCTGAAAAAAGGGGGCGGTATGCAAACGATATATTATACTGCCTTGTTTTTTACTGTCAAACTGAACTGGGAATTCTAACGGAGTTCTGTCGCTGCATCATGCAGCATCCGCACGTAGACGGATTCGATTTGCGTTGCAGCGGCTTCCCAACTGAAACGGGCGGCTGCCCGCCTCCGCAACGCATCCCCAAGCTTACAGCGTCGCTGCCCATCCTGCAAGAGCTCCTCAATGGCCCGTGCCAGCCCTTCGACGTCCCCGGGCGGCACGTACACCCCACTCTCGCCCAGATATTCGCGGTGCACGTCGCTGTCAAAGGCCACCACCGGCTGGCCCATCGCCATATAGTTGAGCACTTTGCCGCTGCCCTCGCTGTTTGACATCTTGGGCGACACTGCAATATCGCCCAGCGACAGGAACTGTGGAGCGTCTTTTACATAATCAACTTTCCCCGTGAACGTGACCCGTTCGGACAGGCCCAGACTATGCGCTTGCCTGGCATATCGATCTTCATTGGGATAGCCCATAATCAAGAAATGGACGTTTACATCCTTTTCCTTCAGGCTCGCCGCCGCGCGCAGCAAGTGCGGCGTTCCCTGATAATCGGCCAGCAGTCCCAGGTAAGCGACGATGGGCCTGTCAGATGGGATGCCAAAGCGCTGCCGCAGCCGCGCTTTTTGCGCCTCCGTCACCTTCTCCGCCGAAAAATGGTCCAGGTCGGCGCAATCTGGCAGGGGGACGATACGCTCTGCCGGCACGTCAAACCCGTTCTGCAGCAGCTCCCGCGCCTGAAGCGAGCTGGTCAAGATCTTTTGCGGTAGATGACAGATGAACCGTTCCAGGCGACGCCAGAAGCGATGCCCCAGGCTGTGCGCTCTGACGAAGCCGTGATCCAGCATCTCTCCCGTCAGGCTCCCCTGAAAGTCGAACAGGAGCGGCGCTCCTTGCAGGCGCGCCAGCAGCGCACCAAGCAACGCCCCCTCGTGCATGTGCCCGTGCACTACGTGCGGTCGAACGCGTCGCCCGACCTGCATCACCTTTTGGGCCAGATAAACGTCAAAGGCCAGCTTGTGCCGCGAGGAGCCAACCTCATACTCTGCCCGCCATGGTAATGGGGCCGTCCGTTCGATAGAGAGGCCCGGCACATTCTGGCCCTTATAATAGGTAACGATTGTTATCTGGTGCCCGCGTTCCTGCAGCGCTCGCGCTTCTTCAAGGATACGGATATGGCCCCCATAATGGCCAAAAAAGGAAGTCGGAGCCACCATTAAGATGCGCAGCGAATCTGGCACCGGCGGCCCTGTATCAGCCCCCATTGTCGTCTGGGCCATTAGAGGCCTGAGGTGTCGCCACGCCGGCCCAGGACGTGCTCTGTGAGGCTCAAGGGCTTGAAGTCGGTCTTACTCTCTTCCTTCCACTCGTTCTTGGTGCGCTCGTGCAACCACTCTTCGCGCTCAAGGTTGAGCTTCTCGATGAAAGCCGCCAGCCGTTCTTTGTCGCCTTCGTCCACCCAGCGGCGCACTTCCTGCAGCTCCTTGATGACGGCGTCCAGCCAGCGCAGGGTCGCCGGCTGATCTTGCAACGCCAACAGCGCCAGAGCCGCGTCGTCGCGCAGGGGCATGGTCGCCTGGGCAAAGGGAAGGTTGGCAAAGCGTAGCATGTCACGCCAGCCCGCCGCGTCCGTGACTGCCCGAAAGAGCGCGGCAGCCATGAGACCTGGCATCGTCTCCACGCCCAGCATCAAGCTATCATACTCCGACGGGTCCAAAAAGAACGGCTTTGCTCCCAGCAGAGTGCCCAGATTGACCGCCGTCTCCACCGCTTTCGGATCTGCATCGGGAGCGGGCGTCAGGCAGAAGACGCTATCCTGAAATAGATCCGCTCGCGCCCCGGCTACCCCCGGCGTGCCGTCGGCCAGCGCGCCGGCAGCCAGGATGGCTCGCGCGCCAACGTAGTGCCCTTGCGTCAGGTAGCGCTCGGCCCACTCCTGTCCCTGCCCTTTCAGGCTGGAGAGATCCAGGATCAACGTGTGCTCGCCTACCGACGAGGCCATCGCCTGCAAAGTCTCGGCCACTTCGGTCACCGGAAGGGCCATAATCAGGATATCACCCCTGGCAACCGCTTTGGGCAATCGCCACGAACTGTCGTCGATGGCGTTCCGCTCGCGGGCTGCCTTAATGGCCTCGCGATCGCGGTCGTGGCCGATGATCGCTACCTCCAATCGGCTGGCCTTCAATGCCAGACCAATCGATGCACCGGTGCGCCCCAGTCCCAGGATAGTAATCGTGCGTGCCTTCATGTCGCTTCTTCCTGTGCCAGCTCTTTGACGTGACGTAAAATGGCTCCGATTCCGCTCAACCGCCGCCCGCTCAACACTTCCTGGAGGCCCATCTCATGATAGAACTCTGGCGGTATGGCCAGCACTTCTTCGGGCGCTAGGCCCCTCGTTCCCTCGTGCAGGATGGCTGCGTATCCCCGTACCGTGGGCGACTCCGCCGGCACGTCAAAATAATAGTGCAGTCCATTATCACTTCTTTCGGCGTATATAAACACCGGCGTCATACATTCATGGACCTCGTCCATTTTGTCGCGCTCTTCATGCAACCACTCCGGCAGCGGCGGCAGGCTATCGGCCAGTTGCAGCAAATACTCTAGCCGCTCCCGGCCCTGGAGAATCTGAAAGTCTTCAACTATTTCTTTCAGTCGCGGCGGTAATTTTTCTTCCATGATCTCTAACACCTGCGGTATGAGGGACGGGCGCGCAACCATCGCGTGCCATTTGCCCGCTCACCACTCTTCAGTCCTTCGTCGTTACGCATTATAGCGTGCAGTCTGTATAAACCTACGTCCAGATTAATCTAAAGGCAGCATGCTGACAAGTGACAGTGCAGCGCAAATTCTATCTTTTATTTCCATCATCCTCGGGCTATACTCGCCACGTGGACCTGTACTAAGGAGGGTAATCATGAAACAGTACCTGGATCTGATGCGGCACGTGCTGGACAATGGCATCCGTAAGGAGGATCGAACCGGCGTGGGCACTGTCAGCGTCTTCGGTTACCAGATGCGCTTTGACCTGGCGCAAGGGTTTCCGGTCGTCACCACCAAGAAACTCCATTTGCGTTCCATCATCCACGAATTGCTCTGGTTCCTCAAAGGTGACACCAACATACGCTATTTAAAGGAAAACGGTGTCAGCATCTGGGATGAGTGGGCCGATGAGGACGGCGAGCTGGGTCCCGTCTATGGCTACCAGTGGCGCTGCTGGCCCGCCCCCGATGGCGCGCATCACGATCAGATCGCACAACTCCTTGATCAATTGCGCCAGAATCCCCACTCACGGCGACATATCGTCAGCGCCTGGAATGTGGCAGACATAGAGAATATGGCCTTGCCTCCGTGCCACATCCTGTTCCAATTTTACGTCGCCGACGGACGGCTCTCCTGCCACATGTACCAGCGCAGCGCGGACGTCTTTCTGGGCGTTCCCTTCAACATCGCCTCCTATGCGCTTCTGACGATGATGGTAGCCCAGGTCACCGGATACGAGCCGGGCGAGTTCGTTCATAGCTTCGGCGACGTGCACCTTTACACTAACCATCTCGAGCAGGCGCGAACCCAATTGCAGCGCACGCCATTCCCCCTGCCCACAATGCGGCTCAATCCGCACGTAACCTCCTTGTTCGATTTTGCCTACGACGATTTCACACTGGAAGAGTACCGGCACCACCCGCACATCAAGGCGCCCGTTGCCGTTTGACACGCCCCTGATGAAGATCTCTCTCGTCGTAGCCATGGACCGCAACCGGCTGATTGGAAATGGTGGGGAGCTGCCCTGGCGGCTACCCGCAGATCTAAAGCAATTTAAGGCGCTGACCATGGGCAAACCGATTATCATGGGCCGCCGCACGCATGAATCGATCGGTAGAGCGCTTCCCGGACGGCACAACATCGTGCTCACGCGCCAACGACAGTACAGTGCGCCCGGCTGCACCGTGGCGCACTCAATTCCACAGGCGCTGGCAGCCGCGGGAGATGCAGATGAGGCAATGGTCATCGGCGGCAGCACCATTTACCGCCAGTTCCTGCCGCTCGCCGGGCGCATATATCTGACGCTGATTGACGCCGCCTTTAGCGGCGACACACATTTTCCTGAATTTGATTGGGAAGAATGGAAAGTTATTTTTGAGGAAGAACGGCTGCCCGACGAACGCAATCCGCACCCGTTCCGCCTACTCATCCTGGAACGCAAAGAGTTCGGCTGGCAGGAAAATCCGCCGGCTGACTGACGCAGCTTAACTCACGCCGCTGACATCATCTGAGCAGAAGCAAAAAACGTTATGTCTACTCTCCTCACTCGACGAAGATCTCGATTCGCTCCCGGTCGTCACTATCGGTAATGTCGATGACTTTGCCCTGTTTTCCGGAACGAATCGCCTCCATCAGCTGGTCATAATCGACGCCGTCCATATCCGGCGCAAAACGTGCGCCCATCTTCATCCCCACATTCACTAATCCCATGGGGATATTCACGTTCACCTTGTTTCGACCCGTACTCAGATCGGTAATACGCACGCGAAACCAGCGCGCCTGGCTGGCCCCACGCAGCGGCTCCGCCGCCGCTGTCGAGTCTTTCTTATCCAACGCCCGCAGAAGCTCGGCGCCCTCTCCGGCGCTGATCTTTCCTTCTTCAATCATTCGCAAGATCTGCATTCTCTCTTCAGTGGTAGCCATGTTACACTCCTGACAATTCTCGCTTTTTAACCATCATTTCACTCAGCGTCTCCGCTCACACATCCAGCCGCATCACGGCCAACGTGCGGCGCGGCACAAAGTTTGCTTCCTTTAGCAGTTCGCCTGTAATTCTGTCGTCGTCCGGATGGTCCATACGCACGCTGCGTCGAGCCAGATAATTAAGACGCCGCAGCAGCTTGGCCAGCAAGGGCCGTTCCACCTGCCCGCGCCACTGCGGATGCACGCGCAGGCTGAGGCTGTGCACGCGCCCTAACTCGCTCACAATCGTCGCCAGCCCGACCATCGACCCCTGTCGCTCCTCCGCAATCCAGCTCTCTATCTTTCGACCGGCAAACAGGTTTTCTATCCAACGCCACACGCTTTTCTTGTAAGCATTCTCCGGCAACGGTTCGGGCCAATTCAAGTCCGGCGGCATACTGCGCTGGTCCAACCGCCAGGCGGTATGCCATTCTGCGCCGCGTAGCGGCCGAATGAACAGATCGCCCACCTGATCGGGGCTGTGCGTACTGGCAGCAATCGGTAACAGACGTATTTTGCTATGCGAAGCGTACCATGACGTGACGTGGCCCACATCCACAAACTCGAGCCCTTCGTACAGGCGAATCGCAGCCAGATTGTCGTCTTTCACCTGTAGGAGTATCTGTCGCCCACCGCGCGATTCGACCAGATCAATCACTTCCTCCATCAACATGCGCGCGATGCCGCGCCGTCGATAATCCGGATGTACGGCCACGTTAGCCACCAGATAGCGACCTTTGACCGAACTGGTCAACACAGACACATTCCCCACCACTTTCCCTGACTCCTCCCACACGAATCCCGGCACCATGCCGTCGACCATTTTACGCAGTTGGAGCACGAGCCACGGCTGTTGTGCCAGGCTCATGCGGTCCAGCATGTGGCGTCCTTCCGCATCCAGCGACGGTCCAAACGCCGCATTCAGAAGCGCCAAAACCTGAGGAATATCTTTCCTCAGGTTAATAGGGCGCGGCCCATTTTGGGAGCGCGTAGGATAGCTTATTGGAGCAGCGACCATATCTGTCTCCATGTCACGGATAGCCGGAGGGGCCCCTCCGGCTATCCGCCATTTTCAATTCTATTCTTCGAGCGCCTTCAGCAGGTTGTCTGCCTCCTCAACGCTGATAATACCTTTCTCCAGCATACTCAGAATCTTAACTTGTTCCTCGGCAGAAGGCTCGTTCCCTTTTTCACGGCGCCCACGAGGCTGAGGCGGCGGTGGCGTCCAGGGATCGCTCCTTTCACGCATCCGCTCCGCCTGCCGCATCGCTTTGCGCATCGCCTTCTCCGTGCGCCGCGCTGCCTTATCGGCCATCTTCTGAGCGAAATCAGCACCGAACTGTTGCTCCATGCGCGTCGACAGCTCCGTCATGCGCTCGTTGATCTCCTGGCTGATGTGCTCGCCCAATCCTGCCAGCTCAACTCCCATGTCGGTAAGCCCGGTGCCCAGGCCAATCCACTCGCCGCTGAAGTCGCTTTCCCAATCGTGCACATCCACTTCTTTCAGGATGACGCGACCGCCGGCTTCCAGGACCAGTTGCGTGTCGCCGTCGCCAATCCGCCCGCTGAAGCTTCCTTCTTTCTCTACGACGTCTTGCAGCTGCAAACGGTTGCGCACCTGCGGAGCGCTGACCAGGAAGGACACCGGCGCACCTTCGGGCCAGCGCACGACGATGTCGCCCTGCGCGCGGCAATGATGTTTGCCGGCAGGCAATCCCCCCTTCAGCCGCACGTCGCCTGACACATCTTCGATAGACAGACGCCCGCCAAGATTGTTCAGATTGACGTCGCGCTCGCCACCATAGATCGTCACGTCGCCGCTCACCGTCTGCAGGCTGGCGTCACCCATCACCCGTTTTACTTCGACGGCGCCTTCGACGTAGCGTAGCGCCAGGTCGCCGTGTATGGTACCCAGCTGCACGCTCCCTACGTTTCGCAAGGCTACGTCGCCCATGACCTGCTCTAGCTGCAGCACCCCACTCAGACCACGCGCCGCCAGATCGCCGTGGACCACACCAATCTGCACATCACCCACACTTTTGAGGACCAGATCACCCATCGTCTCTGCGCCCCGCACCGCTCCGTCAATGCCTTTTATGATCACATCCCCGGAGACACTCTTCACGTGCACGCGGGCCTTTGCCGGCGCCCACGCCTTCAGCGAACCGCTGGCAGTCACCACCAGGGCCCCTTCGACCTCCTGGACGTCGTGCTGCCCCTGGATCATCACCGCCGGTTCCGCCCAGCCGCGAATGACAATATCGCCGGCGCACTCCGCAAATGTCAGTTCCGGGGCCTTGCCCGTTTCATACCGTTCCTTAGCCATCACTCGTTTCGCCTCTTTCTATCGCTACTGCGAACCATGCCTTCAATCAACGTAGATTTGAACGTGTTCGCCATCTTCCTCGTCTTGGATGTCTACCAGGGCGCGCCCTTCGTCTCCGGTCAAGGATGAGTTGAGCAGGTCCCAATCAATCCTGTCTAACTCCGGCGCGAAGCCGCTGCCCAGTTGCGCGCCGAGCTTGACCAACTGTAGGGGAATGTTCACCGCTACCTTCCTGCGACCCGACTTCAGATCCGCCACCCGTATGTGGAGCCACCTGGGATTGCGGGCTACCTGCTTGCCACTCTCTCCGGCGGTCGCCGGCTTCTCCACTGCCGGCGACGCTGCGGTCTGAGCCTCGTCGCCTTGTTCAGCGTCGCCGGTCGTGACGCTGCCCAACAGGTCGGCGGCCTCTGCCGTGCTGATTTTTCCCTCGGCTAACATTTCCAGAATCTTGCGACGTTCCTCGGAAGTTGCCATTTTTCAATCTCCTGTCTCACTAACTATGTCCTAGCGGCCTATCCGCGCAGAAGCTCCGCCGCTTCCTCAGCACTGAGCTTGCCTTCAGCCACGTCGCTAAGGACCGAGCGCCGCTCTTCCTCGGACAACGTTTCCTTCTCCGTTTCGCCGACCTCATATCCCAGAGCGCGAATCACATCGTTGAGGCGCGAACGAACGGCCGGATAAGACATTCCCATCTCTTGTTCCACCCGCGTGATCTTCCCTTCACAGCGGATGAACGTTTCCACAAACTCCAACTGCTCCTTGTTCAAGTGATAAAGCCGGCCCAGGGTGAAGTGCCCCTCCAGTGCCGTGTCGCAGTTGCGGCAATGCATCCGCGTGACTTCGAGATTACTGCGACAAATGGGGCAACGGCCGATAACAGGGTTCATCTGAGTCTCCTGAAGTATCTTATTTCGCAAAGCAAGATATGAATATTAGATACCCACATCAAAAATTCTCAAGTCTACGCAAATAATATAAGAAAATATACTGGATGTCAAGAGGAAATTCAATTATTCGGTGAATTTCCTTAATTTTATTGATATCAGTATTTATTTTTCTTAGGTGCGGCAACCGTGCGGAAGGAAATTTGCTCTTTGAGGGTAAGAAAGAGCACGTACGTAAATCCGAGGAAGCAACTGAGCAAGAAAAAGAGGGGAGCCAGACGGCCATGGGCCATGGCCAGGACGATGCCTGCCACCGCGTAAACGGCGAGGAACAGTTCCACGAAGACGATCCAATCAAATGAGAGCTTATACTCCGCCGCCGGGATAGAATGGTCGCCGTTCTTGGGCGTGCGCGCGAACGTACCCTGCCGTTCCAGAAGCGCTTCGAACACCGCCCGCCCGATGGTAGGCGACAGGCCAATGGCTGTGAGCAAGAGCAGCGGCAGGCGACGCAGAGCACGCCTGTGCCAATTTCCGTACAGCGCCTGCTGGCTGGCCAGGAATAGAAGCGGCTGCCCGAGGCCGGCTATGCTCAGGGGAATCATCAGTGGAGAGAAAGGGATGCTCACGTACAGCAGGGGCACCTGCAACAGTAAGAGGAGAATGAGCAGAACACTGGTCGCGTATGAGGCCATGGTTAGCAGGCCATAGAGCCGCGCCGCCCAGGACAGCCGCCGGCTGGTAATGACAGGGCGGGCATATTTCAGTAAACATTGTGTGGATCCCTTCGCCCAGCGTGCCTGCTGGTTGCGATAGGCGCCGATGGTGTTAGGCAACTCGGCCGGCGCCGTTACCTGGGGCAGGAAGCGAAACTCCCAACCGCCAAGCAGGGCGCGCGTGCTCGCACAGAGATCTTCGCAGAGGGTGTCCGGCTGCCACCCCCCTGCTTCCTCCAGACACGCTCGCCGCCACACGCCGGCGGTACCGTTGAACTTGGGAAACAGGTGAACCCGGTGCCGAACCGTCTGCTCCACAATGAAATGTTTGTCCAGAGCCAGCGCCTGAGCCCCCGCCAGCAGCGAGTCGTCATCGTTCAGGTGGGTCCAGCGCGCCTGTACCACACCCAGGCGCGGCGAGGCCATAAAATGAGGGATCGTGCGGAGCAAAAAGTCGGGCGGTGGTTGAAAGTCTGCGTCAAAGATTACCAGAAACTCTCCACGCGCCTGTTGCGTCGCCTGCGCCATAGCCCCGGCCTTAAAGCCGCTGCGCTGCCGGCGGTGGATGAGGCTGATGTCGAGGCCCCGTGCTTTGTAGTAGGCAACAAGTCTACGCGCTCGCTCCGTGGTATCGTCGGTCGAATCGTCAATTACCTGTATCTGCAGGCGGTCCGTCGGGTAGTCAAGCGCGGCGACCGCGCGGATCAGGCGGGCCACCACGTAACGTTCATTATAAAGTGGCAGCTGCACCGTAACCGGCGGCGCCTGCGCCCGATCCCACTCAGGTTGCTTCTGGCGCTCGCGCCGGTGTCGAGCGTATAAGCCCAACGTCACCAGCCCCAGCCAGCCATAGAGCGCCAGCCCCACCAGGGCAGACAGGTAGAGCGTGGTGAGCACAGTCGCCAGCGTCATTCTTCCGCTGACCGCCGCACTACCCGCTTGCAACGCTTATTAAACGTACTGCGCGGAAGCATAATTCGCCGCCCGCAGCCCTGGCACACAAGCCCGATGTCAACGCCGAGGCGCACGACTTCCCATTCGTCGCTGCCACATGGATGTTTCTTGCGTAATTGCACGATGTCGCCCAGATTAATATGCATACTCATAGCAGCGCCTGATTATAACGTGAACCGTTGCCTTCCCCTAAGCACAATGTCGGCGCCAGAGAGACAAACCGTTATAATCCCACTGTCCAATTCAATAACAGGAGTCAAGTATGCTCTTTTTCGGCTTTGATATAGCCACCATTATCGCCTTTGTCATCACGGCGACCCTGGCGTTTGCATACCACGAGTTCGCTCACGCCATCGTCGCCGATCGATTGGGGGATCACACCCCACGCTCTTATGGGCGCATCACGCTGAATCCGTTCGTCCACCTGGACATGTTCGGCATGCTCATGCTGATCCTCGCCGGTTTCGGTTGGGCGACGACGCCGGTAAATCCCAACAACCTGCGCGGCAATCCACGCACCTCGATGGCCATCGTCGCCGTCGCGGGACCATTGGCCAACCTGCTTATGGGCATCATCTGGGCGTTGCCCATTCGCCTCGGCTTGCTGACGCCTGCGTTCGCCTCAAGCGACGCCTCGTTCGCTCTGCCCACCGTGTTCCAGCTCTGTTACATCGGCGTTCAAATCAACTTGCTGCTGTTCGCCTTCAATCTGATGCCCATCCCACCACTGGACGGCTTCACCATTCTGATGGGCATTCTGCCGCCGGAGATGGCCTACCAACTCACCCCCATTCGCCAGTACGGCACCTTGATTCTGCTGGCCGTGATCTTCATTCTGCCCCAGCTCGGTCTGGACGTCCTGGGCTGGTTCATCAGTCCCGTGCTCAATAACGTCATGCCCCTTTTGCTGGGCTAATTTTGGTCATGGGTATCGCCTACCGGCTCGGCCAGTTCTGGCAACTCGTGACCGCCCGGCCACTTTCAGCTGCGGCCTGGCAGGAAGTCGAAACGACTCTGAACCCGGAGGAAGTGGCCCTCTTTCACCGCTTCGGCCGCGCGGACCAGCAGCACAGCTACCGCGTTCTGCGCACGCTGCGTCAGGCGGGCCATGAAGAGCCAGACCTGCTCGCCGCGGCCCTGTTGCATGACATTGGCAAGATACATTGCCGGCCTCGCCTCTGGGAGCGGGTGCTGGGGGCCATCCTGGAAAAGGTCGCGCCACGCCGCGCGCGCATCTGGGGCGCGGGCGAAGCTAAAGGCTGGCGGCGGTCGCTGGTTATTCGCCGGAAGCATCCGCAGTGGGGGGCGGATCTGGCTCGCGAAGCAGGGAGCTCCCCGCGCACCGTGGAGTTAATTCGCCGCCACCAGGATGAGCAGCTACCATCAGCGGACGAATCGATGCACAATCAGTTGCTCGCTTTGCAGTGGGCGGACAATCGTAATTGAAAACAGCAACGGGAGATTCATGAGAGGAAGCATTCGACATATGGGACGCCAGCACGAGGCAGATCCCGACGAGAGAGCGCGCCGCATCAGTCGCGAAGGGTTGGCCCTATTCGGACGTCTGCTGCACTACGTGCGTCCCTACGGTAAGTGGATGGCCCTGTCCATCGTGGCGCTCCTTTTTAGCGTGGCCCTGGGTCTGATTCTTCCGCTGGTTGTGCGCAACCTGGTGGACGTCGTACTTATCGACAAGAACTTGACGCGCCTCAATCAACTGGCCCTGGGCCTCTTTGCTGTCTTCATCGTCCAGGCCATCTTTAGCTTTATGCACCACCTTTCGCTGGCCTACGTCGGCGAGCGGGCCATCGCCGACGTTCGCATCGATCTCTTCCGCCACCTGCAGCGACTCTCCCTCAAATTCTACGCCGATCGGCGTACCGGCGAGATCATCTCACGGCTGACCAACGACGTCAGCCTGCTGCAGGAAGCGATCACCACAAATCTGGTTGCCTTGCTGCGCCAGTTCGTCACTCTGATCGGCGCCGCCGTCCTTCTGTTCATACTCAACTGGCGGCTGACGGTCGTCATACTCATTGGCATCCCTCTCATCACCCTGCTCATGGTCACGCTGGGACGTCGCATCCGTCGCGCATCAGTTGCCGTGCAAGACCGCCTGGCTGAGGCGGCGAGCGTGGCCGAAGAAGCCACTTCGGCCATGCGCATCGTTAAATCATTCGCCCGCGAACCGTACGAGGTGCGGCGCTTCAGCGAGCGCGTTAACGAAACGTTCGCCGCCGCCATGCATCGCGCCCGCATCCGCTCTGTCCTGAGTCCCACTATCGGCTTCATGGCCTTTACCTCCATTACCATCACCCTCTGGTTCGGAAGCTATGAAGTGATCCAGGGCCGGCTCACCGCCGGCGGGCTCGTGGCCTATCTCGTCTACACTATGCTGGTCGCCAGCCCCATCGCCTCCCTGGCCGGGCTCTATGCCCAATTCCAATCAGCGCTCGGCGCCGCAGAGCGCGTTTTCGACCTCCTGGACGCCCAGGCGGACATCGAGGAGCAACCAGACGCGCCCCCACTGCCCCCGGTCGTAGGCGAAGTCCGCTTTGACAATGTCTCTTTTGAATACACAGAAGCGGTGCCCGTCCTTCGCGACGTTTCGTTTGTGGCGCGCCCGGGACAGCTAATCGCCCTGGTGGGTCCCAGCGGGGCCGGCAAGAGCACGCTTATCAATCTCATCCCGCGTTTCTATGACCCGGTCGCCGGGCGGGTGACCATCGATGATTACGATGTTGGCGCCGTGTCCTTGCATAGCCTGCGAGCTCAGATCGGGCTGGTACCCCAGGAAACTATCCTTTTTTCAGACACCGTCGAAGCCAACATTCGCTATGGACGGCTGGATGCCAGCCTGGAGGAACTGGAAGCGGCAGCCCGCGCGGCGAACGCCCACGACTTTATCATCCACGAGCTGGCCGACGGTTATCAGACGCGCGTGGGGGAGCGAGGTGTGAAACTAAGCGGCGGTCAGCGCCAGCGTGTGGCCATCGCCCGCGCCATCCTCAAGGATCCACGGATATTAATTCTGGATGAGGCTACCTCTTCTCTAGACAGCGAGAGCGAAAGTCTGGTACAGGAAGCGTTAGAGCGGCTGATGGAAGGACGCACCTCATTCGTTATCGCGCACCGCCTGAGCACAATTCTGAACGCAGACTGGATCCTGGTGCTGGAACAGGGCCGCATCGTGCAGCAGGGAACACACGCCAGCCTGCTGGCCCAGGGCGACGGTCTCTACCACCGTCTATACCAGATGCAGTTCCGAGACGACGACGCATACCGGCGGTCGTCTGCCGCACAGCTGATTCGGGAGAAGGCAAACGAGTAGACCCTTTGCGCCAGTTCGACCTGCTCGCGCCGGGCACAGAGGTACAGACCGATACCGCGCCGCTGTTTCCACGGCTGGAGTCCTAACTTA
>JBMCFH010000050.1:0-20730 GCA_048620455.1 Chloroflexota bacterium
GCCACAGGGGCGCAACAGGGCCACTTTTCATCTTCCGTTAATCTCTCATTAATTTGGCCCGAACTATTAAAGTATCCCTTTCCGCAAACAGCAACCCTGGTGCAGCACAACCGCTTGTGAGTCTTTCTCAGCTTCTGCGTTGTTTTTATACGAGTCTAATTGTCGTTTCTTAGTGTGACACGCACAACGTGCAATTAGAAGCGGAGCCTCCGGTACCGCCCTGTGCAGGTACTGGACAGTCATGCACGACGGGTACCGGGCGCCGATCAAAACAAGGAGATGAGACAGTATGAAAATGGACAAACGATTCGTAGGACTTCTGGCTGCCATCCTGTTGCTGCTTGCCGCCGGCAGTACGGCTCTGGCGCAAAGCGACACGCCGGAGGAGGCCTCATGGTATGCTCGTTACTGGAACAACACGAGCATGACCGGGCCGCCGGCCCTGGAGCGGAACGAAACGGTCATTGACCATGATTGGGGATTTGACGCGCCTGACCCGGCAGTGAACCGCGACGGCTGGTCCGCCCGCTGGACCGCCTTCGTGGAATTTGAGGCCGGTACCTACCAGTTCAACGTCACCAGCGACGATGGTGTCCGGCTGTGGGTGGGCAACGATTACGTTATCAATAGCTGGGAGGAACGCACGGCGACAACGGACACAGCCGAGGTAACCCTGTCAGAAGGCACACACGCCATTGCCCTCGATTACTTTGACGCGCGTGGCCTGGCCGAAGTGTCCCTCGATTGGCAGCGGGTGGACCGTAGCGAAGAAGGGACGGTAGCCATCAGCCCGCGCAGCGGCCCGGCGGGAACGGAGCTTGACGTAACCGCCAGCGGTTTCACGCCAGACGCCACAGCCAACGTGGGCCTGGGAGCGGCTAACACCGAGCCCGCGGTCAACGTAGAGACGCCCGTCGACGCCGACGGTCGCGTCGAAACCACGATTACCGTACCCGATTCCGCCGAGGCCGGTGAGGAATGGCGCGTGGTCGTCCTCGACCCCGTGACCAGAGCTCTATCTGAATCGTTCACTGTAACCGGCGCGGAGGACGAACCCGAAAACGAGTGTGGCGACACCTATGTCGTGCAGCCCGGCGACTGGCTGGCGAGCATTGCGCGGCGCTGCAACACCAGCGTAGAAGCTATTCTGGCCCTCAATTCAGCCATAACGGACCCTGACGTCGTAGAGCCGGGTCTGGAGCTGCAAATGCCGCCCGCCGAGGGCGCTGAAGCGGTAGAGCCCACGGTCAGCATCACGCCGGACAACGGTCTTCCTGGCACCGAAATCCAGGTCAATGCCGCCGGCTTTGCACCCGACGCGCTGCTCAACGTAGGCATTGGTCGAGCCGCCTCGGAGCCCACCACCAGCATCGCAGACACCGCCGACGAGAACGGCATCCTGGAAACAACCATCACGCTGCCCGACTCGGCGCAGCCCGGCGATCCCTGGGTGGTGGTGGTTAGCGGCGCAGGCGAAAGCGCGCTCTCTGAGACGTTTGCTGTGACAGAGGACCTGGTCACAGCCACCGCACAGTACAACCTGAACGTACGCACTGGACCGGATACCAGCAATGAGCGTACAGGCCGCTTGCCCGCCGGCGAGACGGCCGTCGTTCTGGGCCGCGACGCGAGCGGCGATTGGCTGCGCGTGCGCCATGACGGACAGGAAGGATGGATCGCCGCCTGGCTCAGCGACGTGGACGGCGACCTGGAGGACATACCCATTCTCAACTAGCAGTAATCAACCTTCCTGCTAAGAAAGAGTCTTTTTGACACGAGAGGCCGGCCTTCGCGCCGGCCTCTTCTCTTTCCCCTCCGCTATTGGCCCCACAATGCGCGGAACGGATTCCGCGGCGACGGTACAATTGCGCTGGCCCCATGGTCCACTTGCGACGTTTGCCTCCTTTTCCTACAGTTAACCATCACATCGCATCAGCAAACACGGAGGCACGCAATGTCCGACAACGGGAAGAGGTTTATGGGATCAGAAAACTCACGGGCCAATGGCAAGGTGCGCATCTATACGCTGCGCAGCCGCTGGCAGGAGCGCGTGCGCTGCCAGGTGCGCTGGCCGCGGCACAAGATTGTGCGTTACACGCGCCAGATCTACCCCATCGCCGAGAACGCCTGACCGCCCCTGAGCCCCCTCACATCAACCGAACCGTCACGGCTGCGGAAAGGTAATCACCGTCACGCCGGCGGCAGCGAAGCGGCCCATGGCCTCCAGCGCCGCGGGCGCTTCCTGCAGGCCAATGCGCCGGCTGATGAGGCGCGCCGGGTCAAGCCGCCCGGCCTCAATCATGCCCAGCATCTCAGGATAACGGTGGGCCTGCATGCCGTGGCTGCCCACGATGACCAGCTCGCGGGCGATGACCTGCGCCATGGGCAGCGGCGGATCGGCCTCATCGGCCAACATCAGACCCACCTGCACGTGGCGGCCCTGTTTGCGCAGGCTCAAAATCGAATTGCGACACGTCTGGCGGCTGCCCAGCGCGTCCAGCGACACGTGCGCGCCCCCGCCGGTGATCTCCTGAATGGCTTCCAACAGTTCCTGGCTGTCCCCGCCGTGCAACGCGTGCTCCGCGCCGGACGCGGCGGCCAATTGTAGCGCCTCCTCACTGAGATCGACGCCGATCACACGCGCGCCCAACGCCGCAGCAATCATAATCGCCGAGAGCCCCACCCCGCCACAACCGTGCACCACCACCCACTGCCCGCCTGTGACCCGTCCCTGTTCCACCACTGCGCGAAAAGAAGTGATGAAGCGACAGCCCAGCGTGGCTGCCGTCGCAAAGTCGATGGACACCGGCAGGCGCACCAGGTTGGCGTCTGCATGACGTACCGCCACATATTCGGCAAAGGAGCCCCAGGCCGTGAATCCCGGCTGGAAATAATCGTCGCAAATGTGCTGGTTGCCCGCGAGGCACTGCGCACAGCTTCCGCATCCCACGGCGAAGGGCACCGTGACGCGGTCGCCCACTCGCCAGCGCTGCACGTTTGCGCCGACCTCGCCGATGATGCCCGCCAGTTCGTGGCCCGGCACGTGCGGCAGTTGCACGTCAGGGTCGTGTCCCATCCAACCGTGCCAGTCGCTGCGGCAGATGCCGGTGGCAACCACGCGTATGACCACGCCGTCGGGCGCGGGCTGCGGGCGGGGGAGGTCGATAATCGTCAGAGGTTGTGCGAACTGTTCAAAGAGGGCCGCTTTCATCTGTTGTCTCTCACAAAAAATTGGTCAGCGTTGATTTGTGAGGCGCGATGATAGCCGAGGGCCTGGAGAGCATCAAGTTGGAAATGCTTCGATTCCTCAGCATGACGCGAGTCGCACCGGCGAGCAGGTACATTAGATGCAGATTGGCGCTCGTTGAACGATCGGGCAATGTCGTCTATCGTTATCCGCGCCACTTTCGCCGCAGCGGGGGCGCGAGCCGCGGCGCCTGTAAGGCAAGGAGGTTCTTAATGAGCAATGACGCAGGATACGTACTGATAGCCCTGATCATCCTGGCGGTCGTAGCCGTGCTGGCGCCGCCGGCGAACACGCAGGAACGGACGGAGTGCATCGAAAACACCGTCAACGTGAACGGGGAAGAAATTACGCTGCAATCGGCGGCATGCGCGCCGCCGGCTCAGGCCTCCACCCACTGCGTGGAGAGCACGGTGCGGGTGCAGGGGCAGGACGTACATTTGCGCTCCGCCGCCTGCGCCCAGGAGAGCGGGACGGAGGTGGCCCAGGCTGCGCCCGGCACAGAGCCACATCCGGAGGCGCCCCTCTGCCCAACGCACGACCCGCGCGCCTATCATGGTCTGTGGGACGAAGAACGCGGCTGTCACTACGATCACGAGCACGGAGATGACCCCCACGCGGTCGACGACATCTTTGGCCAGGCCTTCTACGAGTGGGCCGGCGGCGAAATCTCCTACCCCTGGCAGACGCCGGACGCCAACGAGAGCGCCCACGGCGCCTACGGCTGGTTCGTGCGCCGCGATCTGCCCTGTGACGCGCCGTTCGCCGACGGCTGCATCACCGATTTTCGCGCCCAGTACCACGGCGCGGGCGCGGCTCAGGCTGCCGTCGACAATTATCACAGCGCCTGGCTGGAAGCGCGTGTCTGCCTGGAAGGAGAACCGCAACGGTGCGGCATCGTGCGCGTGGGCGGCTGGCAGGGTCCCGCCGATCTGGTCGTGGACGAGGAACGCCTGCTGGACCGCGAGGAGAGCGGCAACCGCATTCTGCGCCATTACTACAACAGCGAAGACCCCGGCGCCGGTGTATGGTACACGGGCGTCCGCTCAGGGCTCTTTAGCATCGTGCCACGCTTCGAAGATATGTGGAACACCATCCCGCCGTACGCCAGCCCTCAGGCCATTGTGGCCCACAGCAACTGGTTCTGCGCCGGAGACGACGGCCTGCTCGAAACTGAAGGATGCAGCGAAAACAGCAGCCGTGTTGGACCGCACGTCGTGGGTCTGCAAATTCCGGCGCAAATCATTGAACAACTGCAGGTCGATACGCAGGGGTTCGCCAGCTATCGCGGCTACGTCAATCCCCTGGGCCAGATCACGGACCGCTGTCGTGCACCCGGGCCAACCTGCATCCCCTTTGTGCTGCAAGATGTAGCCACCAACGTGGCCTACGAATATCGGGGTCACGCGCGCGAGTACGACATCTGCTTTGCCGCAGACGGCGCCGTGACCGGCTGCGATGAGGGACAAACCAGCGGCTGGCTGGAGTTCCCCATACGTTAGGCAGTGGAGAAGGTTTGCTTGCCGAATACAACCTTTCTGGTGGAAGAGTCTCAGCATGGCAGCACTCGTCATCCCGCTTCCGCAAAAATAGTTGGCCTGTTGCCTGCGCCTGCTGTATGGTAGATAGTGCAGGGTCCATTGCTCTGCACTATCGCTTGCGCAGTTGCTTGCAGGAGCAATACTGGGCGCGACGCGGCTAATTGGAAATGGTAACTCGAATGGGGGACCGCCGCGGGACAGCGTCACCATCGTAATTAAATAGGACTGCAATAGGACCCTGGTGCTATTCACGCAGATTACATAGCATGCCAGGATCTTTTCTATTACTATTCTACTGTTGCCAGTTCTGGTTCTGGCGGGAGAACTGAGTGCGCCAGGGAATACAACGACATTTTTGTTGTGGCTCGTTACCTGAGGAGGAGCGATGCTCGTTACCCGCACCAAAGTCATAACGCCTGGGCGCCGATCCGATCTACTTACGCGCCCGCGTCTACTCGGGTTACTTCAACGCCTGATTGATTACAAACTGATCGTCATTTCCGCCCCGGCCGGCTACGGCAAGACCTCGCTGCTGGTGGACTACGCCCACAGCGCCGACTTGCCGGTGTGCTGGTATGCCCTGGACCACCTGGACCAGAACCCCCAACGCTTCGTGGCGCACCTGGTGGCCTCGCTGCAAGAGCAGTTCGAGGGATTGGATGGTCTGAGTCAGGCCGCGCAGAGCAACGGGGAGTTCGACCTGGATCGCGCCGTCGCCACGGTAGCCAACGAAGTCTACGAACACGTTCGCGAGCATTTTGTACTGGTCCTCGACGACTATCATCTGGTTGAAACGGCCGGCGACATCAATTACGTCGTCAACCAGCTTCTGCTGCACCTGGACGAAAACGCGCACATTATCATCTCCTCGCGCACCTTGCCCGCCTTGCCCGATATGTCCCTCTTAGTCGGGCGCAATCAGGTAGGCGGTCTGGACTTCGAGACGCTGGCTTTTCGCCGCGGCGAAATCCAGTCGCTGATGGAACAGAACTACAACCTCATCGTCCCCGATCAGGACGCCGCGCAAATTGCCGAGGAAACAGAAGGCTGGATCACGGGCCTGTTGCTCTCGGCGCAGACGATGTGGCAGGGCATGATCGAGCAGCTGCAGCACGCTCGCGTCTCCGGCGTAGACCTCTACGACTACCTGGCCCAACAGGTGCTGTCGCGGCAGCCGGAACAGATCCAGGAATTTCTATTACACACCTCCCTCCTGGAAGAGTTCGACGCGCAACTGTGCCAGGAAGTGCTGGAAGGCGTTCTGGGGCCCCTCAACTGGCAGGGCCTGATCGACAACATCGCCCGCAGCAACCTTTTTGTGCTGCCGGTGAGCCAGGGCTGGGTTCGCTATCACCACCTGTTCCGCGACTTCTTGCAGACACGCCTGGCCGAACGCCAGCCCGAGCGCGTGGATGACGTGCGCCGCCGCATGGCGGACGTTTACAGCGAGCGCGGCGAGTGGGAGCAGGCGCACGACCTGTACCAGCAACTGGGCGACGTGGAAGCCACGGCGGCGCTGGTGGAACAGGCCGGCACGCCCATGGCGCAGCAGGGCCAGATAGCAACGCTGGCCAAATGGCTGGACGCCCTGCCCGCTCCGCTCCTCTCCCCGGCGCTCAAATCGTTGCAGGGCATTGTGATGGCCATGCGCGGGCAACAAGAGCGGGGGATGGCGCTGCTGGACGAAGCGATTGAATGCCTGGAAGTAGACGAGAGCTGGGACCTGCTGGCCCGCTCCCTGGTGCGCCGGGCCAACGTGCGCCGCCTTTCCGGACAATACAAGCGGTCCATCGCCGACGCCGACGAAGCCATTGCTATCGTCGGCGAGCACAACCTGTCGCAGCAATCGATCGTCGCCGGCGCCCTGAAGGTGAAGGGCGCCTGCTGTTACCAGCGCGGCGATCTGGAGCTGGCTCTGCATACGCTCAACCAGGCCCGGGGGCTTTTCCAATCGCTGCGCGATGAAAGTAACATGGCCATGGTGCAGCTCGATCTGGGCGTCATCTATGAGGCGATTGGGCGCTACGAGCAGGCGCGCAACGCCTACGGCGAAAGCCTGACCCATTTCCGCAAGGGAACCGACCACCTGCACCTGGCGACCGCCCTGAACAACCTGGGCGTCGTGCACCAGCTTACCGGCCAATATGAAGACGCGTGGGAACACCTGTCCGAGGCGCTGGAGAGCGCCCGCCGCAGCGGCTACGCGCGCAAGGAAGCAGCGATTCTCGCCAGCATCGGCGACCTGTACGCTGACCTTGACATTCAGGAAGCGGCCCGCGACGCCTACTACCAGTCGCAGGAAATGGCCGAGCGCACACAGCACCATTTTCTCTGCCTTTACCTCACCCTGGCGCAGGCCGGCCTGGCGTTGAAGGACGAGGATTTTGCCCTGGCTGACTATTTGCTACAGACGGCGCGGGAGCTGACCAACCGCGAGTCACCATTTGAGATGGCCCTCTACCGGCTCACCAGCGGACGCGTGGCGTTGGCTCAGGATCGCCTGGAGGAGGCGATCACTCACCTGGAGTCGGCAGCCACCACCTTCCGCGACGGTCAGCCGTTATACGGCGCTCAAAGCTATTTTGCTCTGGCGCTGGCCCATTTCCGGCAGGAGCAAGAGGAGCAGGCGTTGGCCGAGTTGAAGCAAGCCTTCCGCCTGGCGCCGGATCTGGATCAGCACATTCTGGTGGTAGCAGCTCGCGCTGCGCAGCCACTTTTGGAAGCGGCCCACGAAGACCCGGAGTTACGTTACCGGGCCGGCCATTTGCGCAAGAAGGTACAAAGCTTCGAGCGCAACCTGCCGGCTCTGCGCCGCTTCCTGCGCCAGCGGGCGCTCCCATCAATATCCTTTGGCCCGCCGGAACTGGTGGTGCGGGCCCTTGGTGGCGAGGAGGTGTGGCTTGATGGCACGTTAATCACGATCAGTGACTGGCAAACTCGCACAGCTCGTGACCTGTTTTTCCTGTTGTTGGCTCGCCCCGACGGGCTGACAAAGGAAGGGATTGGCCTGGAAATCTGGCCGGATGCCGACCCGGGACAGCTCAAAACGCGCTTCAAGAACGCTATCTATCGCGTGCGGCGCGCCCTGGGTCAGGACGTCATCCAGTTTGGAGACGATCATCTCTACAGTTTCAACTGGGCCATGGATTATAAGTACGATGCGCAGGCCTTCGAAACCACGCTGAACAAAGCGCGTGCGGAAACGAGACCCGACCGGCGTGTGGCGCTCTATGAGTCCGCTCTCTCCATGTACGGAGGCGACTATCTTCCGGACGTCGATCAGGAGTGGGTCATCCCCATCCGCGAAAATCTGCGGCAGATGCAGATGAACGCGGCGCTAAGCCTGGCCCAACACCATCTGGAGTTACAAGAGTTCCGCAACGCGCTGCGCTGGACGCAACAGCTACTGGACGAGGATCCGTGCCACGAAGAGGCGCACCGTCTGGCCATGCGCGCCTATGCCGCCCTGGGCAACCGCTCTGGCGTGGCGCGCCAGTTCCAGATTTGCCGCGATGCACTCTGGGAACAGGTTCAGGTACCGCCCTCGCCCCAGACACAGACCCTGTACGAACGTCTGGTACAGTAAGCCCTACCGCCCGC
This sequence comes from Chloroflexota bacterium, assembly GCA_048620455.1. Taxonomy (GTDB): domain Bacteria; phylum Chloroflexota; class Anaerolineae; order Promineifilales; family Promineifilaceae; genus JAAYYY01. Next base: position 8,386 of record JBMCFH010000050.1, read on the forward strand.
AACGCACCTCTGCTGCCTGGCGTCACGTGAGTGTCTGTTCGCCGCCGGCCGGCTTCCCCAAATGCCGGACGGCGCATAGCAGCCAGCGGTTGTAGCGAGTTTTCCCTACCCACTTTTTCGGCAATCCACAGCTCAACTGGCTGCCGCCATCTCACAAATGGCCGGTCTCAAGCCAGATTCAGGGCGGTTTTTGGGGCAATTCCGCACATTTCACCCCCAACTTTCCCCAATTATCCCCTTTGAGCCTGTTTTGCAGCCACCTTTGTACCCCCCCATGGGTCACAATGGTGGCAGATTCGACAGAGGAGTTCTAAGAGTTTAGGAGGATGGTTGAAATGAAGGAGTTATTCGATAAGACGATGTTGAAGGCGACGAACGTTCGTCTGACCCGGGAACAGATTCAGGTTCTCATTATTTTAATCGTGGTGTTACTGCTGGTCGTTGGCGGCGGCGCACCCTCCGAATTTAGCGGCTGGGGCGGAACTTAAGCATGTATCTTCTGGCACTCATCGTAGGCGGGGGCGTGCTCCTGATCCTGGGGCGCGCCTTCCTTACTGGAAGGTCTCTGCAGCTACTGCAGTTTGAGTTGACTGGGCTCGTCCCTGTGGCGGTCATCCCCCAGCTTCTGGCCTTTTACGTACCCGCGACGCGGGTGTGGGTGCCGGACCTGCTGGCTCCGGTAATCCTGGTCTGGTCCCAGATAGTGCTTCTGGGCTTCATATGGATTAACCGCAAGCGGCCGGGCATGCTGCTCCTGGGCCTGGGTCTGGCCATGAACTTCCTGGTCATCCTGGCCAACGGTGGAATGATGCCGATTACGCCTGACACAGCGACAAGCCTCTCCGGGTTAGATGCCTGGAGCGCCGGTGCTCGTTTCGGCCCCGGTAAGGGCGTCGTGCTTCCGACAGATGCAACGGCCTTTTGGGACCTTTCTGACCGCTTCTTGCTGCCGGACTGGTTCCCCTATGAGGCGGCCTATAGCCTGGGAGACTTTCTGATTATCCTGGGCGCGCTGGCCCTCCTGTGGGCCATGAGTGATGGGCCCAGACGTACTGGAAAGCAAGACCGGCCTGAACAGATGCAACGGCCTCTCTGGGCCACCAACAGAACATCTGAGTATGAGCCACAAATCGGAGGTTAACGACCATGACTAGCGCAATTCCGGCCACTTCGGGCCCCAGCGGCCTGTTTGGTCACAAGCGCGCCGAACAGCGCAGCGCGCGTAACGAGGTATCTATGAATCGAGAGGTAAGCAAGCTATTGACGGCAGCCGTGGTGAGCAAGGCGTTTTGCCAGCTGTTGCTGACAAATCCCGCACAGGCGTTGGAAGATGGTTACAACGGCATGCGGTTCGCCCTCACAAATCAGGAAAAGGAGTTACTGCTCTCCATCCAGGCAACGTCTCTCCCTGAGCTTGCAACGCAGATCAGCAGCCAGAATGGGAACGGCGTCGGTCAGCCGGCTCCCCTGGCATCACCACAGCTCATGCAGGTGTGAGGCTTAAATGGGTAAAGTTTTGGTCATTGATAATGACCGCTTTATGCTGGAGGTCATCGAAGCAGTCCTGGAACTCGCCGGCCGGCCCACGGTAAGCGCCACCAGCGGGAACGAAGGCATCGAGCACTTCCGCACGCAACAAGAGGATATCGATCTGGTCATCCTCGATATGCGCCTTTCCACAGCAACGGAAGGTGCGGAAACGTTGCGCGCGTTGCGCGCCATCGACCCAGGAATCAAGGTGATTATTGCCTCCGCATACAGCCAGAGCGAAGTTGAAGAGTTTCTGGCTGACGAACAAGGGGATGCAGTACTGCGCAAGCCCTACAACATGGAACAGCTTCTTGTGACCATCGAGGAGCTGAACGTGGGGCAACCCGAGGCTGCCCCCCCTTGAAGAGCGATGAACAACGGGACTGATCACGCGGGTTGGTCCTGGTCCGGCCCCTCCGGCTCAAACGGGCACTAGACTGCCCACCACCCGCGCTGCGCCAGCTGCTCCCCATTCCGTCCCCCATGGCGGAACCAACGGCGGCGCTGCCTGTTGTTCCCCCGCCAAAAAACCAAAGCCCCCGGCCAAACCGGGGGCTTTTTTCTGTTTCAGCGTTCCACGTTGCTCACGCCGGCGTTCAACGAGCAACCCAGCGCACGGCGTCGAAGGCGATCAGCCGCGACAGATACCGTTCGTACGTGACATCGGACAGCGAAACGTAGTCGTCGTCATCGCCGCCGAAGGAGTACGTGCCGAGCGACACCCAACGGTCGCCGTTGGCCGACTGGTCCACCACTCGCAAGGAGTAACCACCTTCGTGTGATATCCAGTAGCGCGCGGCAGACGTCGTCGTGTAGCGCTCCGGAATGTATACGAACACTTCATATCGCCCGGCTGCCAGATCGGGATACCAACGCGCCCAGTTGTAATTGCTGCGCACGCGGTCGTTGTTCTTCGTCCACAACAGGCTGTTATCATAGCCCTCAGGCTGCGTGCGCCAGGAGGCCGCCGCGCCGCCCTTGACGAAGCCGGGGTCGGTATTATCGACCACGACGCCCCCGGCCGGCGGCGGTGAACCATCGCCGCCACCATCGCTGCGCGTCCAATTCAAGCGCGCCACCGCGTAGTCACGGCTGTCGAAGTACTCCATCTTGATGGGCACGTCGCCGTTCAGGTAGATGGTGCCCGAGTGACTGGTGGCAGCCTGATCCATCCACTTGTCGATAAGCAGATGGCCGTTCACCCACAGGCGCACCCCATCATCCGTGGTCGTCGTGAAGCGATAGGTGCCCGGCGAGAAGGAAACGGTGCGCGTCCAGCGTACGGAGAAGTTGTCGCGGCGCACGCCGGAGACGGGACCGCTCAGACCCCAGTCGAAGTCGATTCCGGCGTCATCACGTACCACCGCCGGGCTGCCCGACAGGCTGGTGTTGTTGAAGTATTCGCCGCGCCAGTTGCGAATCGTCGGCGCCGTCACGCGCTCCCAGCGGAAGTGCGCTTCCGCCAGCCCGCTATGCTCGTAATACTCCACCACAACCCGGTGATGGCCCGCGCTGACCGTGCGCTCTGCGCTATAGGTCTGCACGGGGTGATCGGACCAGCGGTCGATGATCAGTTCGTCGTCCAGATAAACGCGCACGCCATCGTCCGTCGTCGCCGTGAAGCGGTACCTGCCGGCCTCCAGATCCAGATAACGGCTCCAGCGGGCCGAGAAGTTGTCCCGGCCGATGCTGGCGTGGGGCGAGCCGCTGCCCCAGTTGAAGTCAATGGCCGCGTCGGTCCCCGTCACCACCGGATCGCCGGAGAGCGTGGCGTTGTTCCAATACCGCGCCTCCCAGGTAGGATCGCTGTGTTGCGGCGAGGGGCCGTCCTGGGCCCGGGCGGCGCCCGACAACAGGAGCAGGCCTACGAACAGGAAAAATAGTGTTACTTTCAAAGTTTTGCCACTCATTGTTAACCTCCGCAAGTAAGAGCATCCTTTGCCCACTTCTACTTTTGAAGACGTCGCACAACGCCAAAAGGTTCCGCACGATGGGCGTTACCTCGCGCTCTCTCTTCAGCATAAAGAAATGGCAACCGGCCCGCATCGGCCAGGAGGTGGAATTGACAGCTCCTACTTTCGGTGGAGAAAGTCTGTGCAACAGCCGCCGCAATTTCCGATCAGCGCTGCTTCGGGCTACAATAGGGCCGCACAGCAGGAAAGGAGCAGTAAACCTATGAGCAACGTTTTACCCGACCATGACGGCACAGGATTCGGACCCTCATGAAGCTACGCAAAAAACGACCGGCCGAGTACGCCATCATCGGGCTGGGGCGCTTCGGCGCCAGTCTGGCCCGCGCCCTCATGGAAAACGGCAACAGTGTGCTGGGCATCGATAACGATGCGCAGCTCGTGCAACGCATTTCCGCCGAATTAACGCACGCGGCCATTCTGGACGCCACTGACGAAAGCGCCCTGCGCGACGTTGACATCACGTCCTTCGAGACGGTCATCGTGGCCATCGGCGCAGACTTCGAGAACAATCTGCTGACCACCGTGGCCCTCAAGAATCTGGGCGTCTCGCACGTCATCAGCAAAGCGGTGACCAACAGGCAACGCGAGATCCTGCTGCGCGTGGGCGCCGACCGTGTGGTGCAGCCGGAACACGACGCCGGCCTACGGCTGGCGGAAGAGCTGATGGCGCCCACCGTCCTGGAGCGCGTCCATCTGGGGCCCGATTTCAGCGCCGTTGAGTTGCGCACGCCCCGCTCGCTGGCCGATCAGACGTTGGCCCAGCTGGACCTGCGCAATCGTCTGGGCGTCACCATCCTGGTCATCAAACGAGACGAGCAGCTTCTCGTCTCTCCGCCGGGCGACACGGTGCTAATGAAGGATGACCTGCTGCTGGTGTTGGGCGCCAACGACGACCTGCAGACCTTCTCCAACTTGAAATGAAACCGTCTGACGGCGAGAAATCACCGGCGCGCCAGCGCGTGGTGCGCAGCGTCAGCAGCCTGATCCGCGACGGCGATGAAGGCGTGCAGAAACCGGTGCCGGTGGCCCTGCGCCTGGTGTTGGGCCTGCTGCTGATGGTCATCATCGGCACGCTGTCGCTACTGCTTCTGCCGGGTGTGACGACCGGCCCGCGCCTCACGCTCACCGAGGCCCTCTTCACCGCCACCTCGGCGCTCACCGTGACCGGGCTGACGGTGGTCACCACCAGCACAGAGTTTACGCGCTTCGGCCATCTGCTGATTCTCATTCTGGTCCAGATTGGCGGGGTGGGCTACCTCTTCGCTTTGGCCCTGGCCCTGCGCCTTGTGGGACGCCGCATCGGGCTCATGGACCGGCTGGCCCTCTCCGGCAGCCTGGGCCTGGACAAACCGAAAGATATCATCCAGCTCTCGCAGCGCGTGCTCGCCGGCATTCTGATCATCGAAGGGCTGGGCGCTCTTTTCCTCTACCTGCACTGGCACAGTAGTGGCATCGTGCCCGAAGAAGACGCCTTTTTTTACGCCGTCTTCCACGCTGTGATGGCCTTCTGTAATGCCGGCTTCGATCTGTTCGCCGGCCTGGCGCGCTACCCGCGCGGCGTACCCGGCGATCACTTAACCTTGCTGATCATGGGCCTGCTGATTCTGCTCGGCGGTCTGGGCATCCCCGTGCTCGCCGACCTGGCGCTCCTGTGGCGGCGCGACCGCAGCCGCCGCCTGTCCCTGCACACGCGGCTGACGCTATGGGCCGTGGTGGCCCTGGTTCTGCTGGGCTGGCTGGGCCTTTTCATCCCCGAAACCCGCGCCGGAGGCGTGCTGCACGGCGACCCGCTGGACCAACAACTGATGCACACCTGGTTCCAGTCCATCTCCACACGCACCGCCGGATTCCCCGGCTTCGAAGAGTTCGACAATCTGGTGCCCGAAAGCCAGCTGTTGGTGATCGCCCTGATGTTCATCGGCAGCGCGCCGGCCTCCATGGGCGGCGGCATCACCACCGGCACGTTCGTCGTCCTCATCCTGGCGCTGTGGAGCTATGCCCGTGGCCATCCCCACGTGCAGGCGGCAGGTCGCACCATTGCCGCGGGCACCGTGCGCCGCGCTGCCGTCATTCTCACCATCGGCATCGGCAGCGTCGTCATTGCGTCCTGGCTGATCCTGATGACCCACAACCTCTCTATGAGCACGGTCCTCTTTGAGGTGGTCTCCGCCTTCGCCACCGTGGGGCTCTCGTTGGGTATCACCGGAGAGTTGAACATCTTCGGTCGCCTGGTGATCATAATCATGATGTTCTGGGGCCGCCTGGGGGCCGTGACACTGGTGGCTGCCCTGGCCCAACAAATGACGGGGCCGGAGCGCAGCGTGCAATACCCCGAGGAGCCGGTGCTTATCTGAGAACCCAGGGCAAAGAAAAAGCCCCCGGCCTTTGGCACGCCAGGGGCTGATACCGCTGTTTACACGCCGGCGACGATCACTGCGTCGTGTTGTTGTAGAACCAGTTAAAGGCGTAGTAGCCGCCGGGCGCTTCCAGGCGTATGGATAGCTGCCGCGCCCCGCGCAACCCCTCGGGAATCTCGTAGGTCACGTCGAACGTACCGCCCTCGCCGGAGTCGGTGGTGCCCACCACGGTGCCGTTCACGCCCCGCGTGCCCATGGGCCCGATGCGCGCCGTAAAGGCGCGGTTGGCGGGGAAATTGGCGGTGCGGATGGTCACCGACTCATCGCGCTGCACGCTGACGATACTGAACGTGGGAATGGTAGACGTGCGCGTGCTGCCCGGCGTAGAGGTAGCCGGAGGCGGCGTCGCCGTACCGCTGCCCGCGCCCGCGGTGTTGTTATAGAACCAGTTAAAGGCGTAGTAGCCGCCGGGCGCTTCCAGGCGAATCGATAGCTGTCGCGCCCCGCGCAGGGCTTCGGGAATCTCGTAGGTCACGTCGAAGGTGCCACCCGCGCCGGAGTTGGTCGTGCCCACCACGGTGCCGTTCACGCCCCGCGTGCCCATGGCGCCGATGCGCGCCGTGAAGGCGCGGTTCGCCGGGAAGTTATGGGTGCGCACGGTGACGCTTTCATCGCGCTCTACGGCGACGATAGTAATCGTGGGGATCTGGGCGGTGGGAGCTGCCGCGCTGCTGCCCACCGTCGCGCCAATGATCACCAGCGCCAGGAACAGGGGCGCAAGCAGCCGTACCACAGGGCGGCGCGCCGCGACTGAGTGCCAGGTAGAACGAATACGTTGCAATGGATTACGTGAAGACATGACGGCTTCTCCTTCTGTCACTATTGATTGTCCGCCTTCACTATAAGCGATCCGCTGCGGCGCTTCGTCCGCACTTTGATGGATCATTCCCTCCGACGAAAGGCGGATACGCGAAATCGAGGCCTGTCTCTGTTCATTGTCGGCCCCAGGGGCCTGAATGGATTTATTGCGCCTCGCCACTCCCCATTATCATCTTTTTCCCGCTCCATTTCAAGAGCACGCGGCCTTTTGTTCGCCGCAGTGCGTCACGCTCGCACCTCCGGCCCTCGACACAGGCGAGCTCTTGCTACAGATATTCGGCCTGCTCGATTCCATGGAAGAAATACTGTCGCCGCTCGTCACAGGCTAACTCATCCAGCACCTGCTGCACCTGGCGAAATTCGGCGGCAAGATCACGCAGCTCAAGCGCCGCGGCGGCAAACTCGTCTTCCTCCGCCAGCTCCTCCAATGCCTGACACATGTCGGCCAATCGCAACAGGCCCAGGTTGCCGCTGGTGCCCTTCATGGTGTGCGCCGCCAGCCACAGGCGCTTCCCATCGCGCTGCGCCAGCGCTTCGCGCATGGCAAACATGATATTGAGGGCATTCCGCCTGAAAATGGGAGCGATTTCAGCCACCGTGTTCAACGTGGCCGGATCAACCGTGCCGCCAAAACGGTCAACCATCCCGCGCTTGATTTCTACTGGGGTCGATGTGTGCATGAATATTTTCCTTGAGCGTGGTAAGCCGCCTGCCTCGGAGCGTGATGGCGCAGCCGGGATTGTGCGTTGCCTTCCTGTCTTACGTCTGCCCCGATTGTAGCGCCACAGCGCCTGAATCCTATACTGCTTTGGTACTAACTTTGCACGAGCGGCAAAGCGCCCTTTCACAAAGCGTGAAAATTGTGTTAAAATCAGGAACAAATCTCAAAAGAGCGTTTTCCAGTCATGTCGCGTTTGATGGAGGAGGTGCAGCGCGATGAGTATTAATATTCTGACCAGTGAGGTACTGAAGCGAGACGTCGCCTCGAAGTGTAAAGAGGCCGGCGTTGGCGGCTTCGATCCCGAAGAACTGATAGACGGCCGGCCCAGGTTCCAGGTGCGCAGCGGCGGCGCTCCCGCAACGGCAGCCCTCTCCCAGCTGAATGGTGAGGACGTAGACCGCGACAACATGGTGACCGGCTCCCTCAATCTGCTGGTCAAATATATCCCTACGGAAGTGATTACCCTTTACGTCGCCACTCTTTCCGCCGCGCCGGCGCTGCAGGAAGTGTTCCCGCCCATCCGCACGGGCGACATCTATTGGGGCTTCACGATCATCACGCCGTTGCTGTTGTTCCTGATCTACGTCAACAAGCGAGCCACGTCGGGCCTGACGCCCGTGCCCCCCGCTCGCCAGTGGCCCTGGTGGAAACTGATCGCCGCCACCGTGGCTTTCATGGTCTGGGCCCTCGCCGTTCCCGGCAATCCTTACGTGTCCGGCTCAACCGCCGCCGTCCTCGCCGGCCTTGGCGCGGTCTTCATCTCCATGATGCTAAATTTGCTGGAGCCGATCTTCGAACGGAGCCGCTAAGGGAAGCGAGTTGCCAACTCGCTTCCCCTAGAGCAAGCGGGCAACTTGCTGTATCATAGGGTCGCGTACCAACCTGTTTGACCCAGGGATAAACCATGCCCCAACAATTCGAATATCTCGTCTGCGCCATGCAGAATGGCCGGGTCACTTTCGTCAATGGTGAGTGGCAGGGCGAAGTGGCGCCCACAACCGAAGACGCCAACCAGGCGCTGGAAACGTGCCCCGCCGCCTGGGTCTTTCTGAACCAGGCGGGACAGGAGGGGTGGGATCTCGTCTCAGCCATCAACCAGCCGCTGGCGGACGTACAGTTACAGACTCTGTTCCTCAAACGCCCCCGGCAGTAGGCCCAGTCCGCCTTTCCCCACCCTTCTCCTGTGGTAATCTGCCTCTAACAGTTCCTATGTTATAATAACCCTGGTACTCCGTTGCCACCCCGGTGGGCAGGTATGCGAGGGTCTGACTGAATGGGCCAACCTCGGCCTGTCCCTATATACGCCAACACCTGACATGGACAGACTTTCTCTTTACAGGCTACAGGTCAAAGAGACACATAAAAAGAGGTGACGAATGACAGAACCAATTGATCATTTTGGCGCCCGCACCCTGCTTCCAGGCCACGACGACGTTTACTACTATCGCCTGGAAAAGCTGAGCGAAGAGGGTATCGGCCACATTGATCGCCTGCCCTTCTCCATAAAAATCTTACTGGAGACGCTGCTACGCAACGTCGACGGCTATCTAATTCAGGCCGACGATGTGGCCGGCCTGGCGGGCTGGAACGCCAAAGATCCAGGCGACGCCGACGTGGCTTTCATGCCCGGTCGCGTCATTTTGCAGGACTTCACCGGGGTCCCCGCCGTCGTCGATCTGGCGGCAATGCGCTCGGCTATGGCCCGCCTCGGCGGCGATCCCAAGAAAATCAACCCGGAGGTGCCCGTGGACCTGGTCATCGACCACTCCGTGCAGGTTGATACCTTCGGCACCAACGCCGCGCTTTTTATCAACGCCGAGCGGGAGTTTGAGCGCAACCGCGAGCGCTACGAGTTTCTCAAGTGGGGCAAAGAGGCCTTCCGCAATTTCAAGGTCGTGCCTCCCGCCTCGGGCATCGTGCACCAGGTGAACCTGGAATTTCTGGCCGAGGTGGTCATGACCGGCGAGGAGGGCGACGGCCTGGTGGCCTATCCCGACAGCCTGGTGGGCACCGATTCGCACACGACGATGATTAACGGCCTGGGCGTGCTCGGCTGGGGCGTGGGCGGCATCGAAGCCGAGGCGGTGATGCTGGGCCAGCCGATCTTCATGCTGACCCCTGAAGTCATCGGCTTTAAGTTGAACGGCGCACTGCCGGAAGGAGCCACAGCCACAGATCTGGTGCTCACCGTGACCCAGATGTTGCGCGAGCATGGCGTGGTGGGCAAATTCGTAGAATTTTACGGGCCCGGCGTGCGCCGCATCACCCTGCCCGACCGCGCCACCATCGGCAACATGGCGCCCGAATACGGGGCCACGATGGGCTTCTTCCCGGTGGACGAGGAGACGCTGGGTTACATGCGCCGCACCGGACGGCCGGAAGAGCTGGTGCAACTGGTTGAAGATTACACCCGGGCCCAGGGCCTCTTCTACAGAGCGGACACGCCCGATCCCGATTTCACCACCACGCTGGAGCTGAACCTGGAAGACGTACAGCCCAGCCTCGCGGGCCCGCTGCGCCCACAGGATCGCGTCTCGTTAGCCGAGATGAAACCGCGCTTCCACGAGGTACTACAGGCGCCGATTTCCGAGCGCGGCTTCGCGCTGAAGAAGAAGGAGATGAAACGCACGGCTGTCGTTTCCAACGGTCATAACGTCAAGATCGGCCACGGCGCCGTGGTCATCGCCGCCATCACCAGCTGCACCAACACCTCGAACCCCAGCGTGATGTTGGGCGCGGGCCTGCTGGCCAAGAAGGCGGTGGAACGGGGCCTGCAGGTCAAGCCGTACGTGAAGACCAGCCTGGCCCCCGGATCCAAAGTGGTCACACGCTATCTGGACCAGGCGGGGCTGACGCCCTATCTGGAAGCGCTGGGCTTCCACGTGGTGGGCTACGGCTGCACCACGTGCATCGGCAACTCCGGCCCGCTCCCCGAACAGGTGGCAAAGGCCGTGGAAGAGGGCGATCTGGTCGCCACAGCGGTGCTCAGCGGCAACCGCAACTTTGCCGGACGCATTCACCCCCACGTGCGCGCCAACTACCTGGCGTCGCCGCCGCTGGTTCTGGCCTATGCCCTGGCAGGCACCACCGACATCGACCTGGTCAACGAGCCTCTGGGTAAGGACAAGGATGGGCAGCCGGTCTACCTGCGCGACATCTGGCCCGACAGCGCCGAAATTCGCCAGGTCATCGAAGATTCTATCACGCCTGAGATGTTCCACGATGAGTATGGCGGAATCTATGAATCGAACGAAACGTGGAACGAGATCCCCACGCACGGCGGCGAGCTGTACGAGTGGGACCCGGAATCGACCTATATCCAGGAACCGCCCTTCTTCATGGATCTGACGCCGGACGTGCCGCCCATCAGCAACGTCGAAGGGGCGCGCGTCCTGGTCAAAGTGGGCGACTCCACGACCACGGATCACATCTCCCCGGCGGGGGCCATCGATCCCGAAAGCCCCGCGGGCCAGTATCTGATTGAGCGCGGCGTGAAGCGGCGCGACTTCAACTCCTACGGCTCGCGTCGTGGCAACGACCGGGTGATGACCCGCGGCACCTTCGCCAACATCCGCCTGCGCAACGAGATGGCGCCGGGCACCGAAGGCGGCTGGACCACCTACCTGCCCGACGACGAGGTCACGACCGTCTACGAGGCGGCGATGAAGTACCAGGAAGACGACACGCCGCTGCTGGTCATCGCCGGCAAGGATTACGGCATGGGCAGCTCGCGCGACTGGGCGGCGAAAGGAACACTGTTGCTGGGCGTTAAGATGGTCATCGCCGACAGCTATGAACGCATCCACCGCAGCAACCTCATCGGCATGGGCGTGCTGCCCCTACAGTTCGAGAACGGGGAAAACGCCAAAACGTTGGAACTGGACGGCAGCGAGGTCTATAGCACACTGAACCTGGACGACGACCTTAAACCGGGCCAGACGATCCAGGTCAAGGCCGTGCGCGAGGACGGCAGCGAGATCACGTTCAACACCATCTGCCGCTGCGACACCCCGGTGGAGATAGAGTACTACCGCAACGGCGGCATCCTGCACACGGTGCTGCTGAACATGCTGAAGGAAGATGCGGAGGCTTAAACCGTAGGCCAGTGGTTCGACCACCCTCCCGGAGGGCAGCTTAGCGTCCAGCGCCAAGCCAACCTCCGGGAGGGTTTTCCTTACGTCACAGGTTTCTTCTTAATCCTCCGGCGGCGGCACGCGCTCCATCTCAAACACGTCGGTCACGCGCGTGTACCCGGCGCCGGCAAGGCGTCCAATCGGTTTCAGCACATCCAGGCGCACGTAGCCATCCACGTACAGGTCGTCGCGGATGTGAATACACTGTACCTCGCCAAACACGGCGGCGCCGCTGCCCGGCCCGCCATCCCCCACATGTACCACCTGCTGCAGCACACATTCATAGGAGACGGGCGCTTCGGCCACACGCGGCGCGCTAATCGTTTCGCTGGGCGCCGGCGTCAACCCCGCCCACTCAAACTCTGACTGCCCGTAGGGCAGCACCGTTGCCGTCAGGTTCATCGCTTGCGCCGTCTCCTCGTTGGTGATGTTGATCACAAACTCGCCCGTCGCCTCCACGTTGCGCAAGGTATCCTTGGCGCGCCCCGTGCCGGGAATTTGCGGGCAGAAGACAAGCGTGAGCGGCACCGTCGCCGCCGCCGTGAAGTAGGAGAAGGGCGCCACGTTAAGCCCCCCACCCGGCCCCACGCTGCTGACCCAGGCAATGGGCCGCGGCTGCACCGTGCCGATGACGATTTTGTAACGATCTTTTTGCGGGAGGTCGTCGGGTCGTAGAATCATAGGCGTCCAATCCCTAATCTCCAATCTCTAATTACTTAAGCGCCGTAATATGTTATCATATCCCCATGCAG
>JBMCFH010000051.1:0-20264 GCA_048620455.1 Chloroflexota bacterium
GCGGCGGGCGTCCCCGCCCATGGCCCTACCAGACAGTCTGGTGGAGCGATAGCGCAGCGCTCGCTGGCGTCACCCGCCCAGATCGGCCCGCGCACACTGCCCTTTCCCCACGCCTCGCTGCCGCACCGCCGGCAGATAAACATCGTAGCCAACCACCATCCCTCGCGCCTCCTCCATCGTCATCCCTACAAAATCTTCCGGCGGCGGCAGCCGATCGCGCTCCGCGGCAATCGTCTGTTGCAGCGCCGGGCTGGCAACGTCCGAGAGGCTCTCCAGGAAGTTATCCACAGCCGCGACCTGCTCTGCCGTGATCACGGCGCTGTCCCCCTTGCCGCGCACTATGGCCCACAGGTTCGGCTCCCACAACTGCAGGGTGGCGATACCCTCGTCCGCCAGCGCCGTCTACGTCGCCCAGGGCCAGGTCGTGGTTAGACACGTCGCCCAGCGGCTGACCGCTATCCACAAACAGCGCCGCGCCTGAGGGTGCGCGAGAGTCGGGTGCGCGTTGGGCGACGGTAAGCAAAGCGGGAACAAGCAGAAACAGCGTCAGCAGGAACGCTTTGACTAGAAACTGTATTTGACGTGTCATGGGTCCCTCCGGAGGCTAAGCGGAACTGGAACACACTGTGGGATAAAACAAAAAGCAGAAGGTAGTGGAAAGTGATCCAGGAGGGAGACAGTCAGGGGAAAGACGGGCGCAGGCGCTACTCGGCGCCGCGACGGAAGAGGATGACAATGGCTGCGACTGCCGCCAACGCCACACCCGCCGGCAACAAGAACGTGCGCCAATCCGTGGGAGCGGGCGGCGGCGGAACCCTGCGCCCCTCCCCGGCGCGGCGCGCCAGCTCCAGCCGCAGACTCTCCTCTCCCTGGGCCATGGCCCAGCGGTGGTTGGCCTCGAAGATGGGGCGCAGCACGGTCGACAAGCGGCGCAGCAACGGTTTCTCCGCCTGCAACCGCCAATCATACGTCACGTCCACCCACTCCCCGTCCTGGCGCAGCGTCCACTCCCCGCGCCCCACAAAATCGCCCCACGATTCGAACGCCCAGCTATGAGGGTAACCCGATTCCGTCACCCGAAACGACCAGCGTAACGTATAGGGCAGCCATCCTTTAGTGTACAGCGACACTTCCATGCCGATGCCCTCGTCGTCGCCCGGCTCCGTTTTCTGCGCATCCAGATAGACAGAAGGCCACCAGCGGGGCAGATCCGTGGGGTGCGCCAGGACGTCGGCGACCTCCTCGACCGTTCCCGGCACGCGCCAGCGAGTGACGAAATGATACTCGTTTGTGCTCATCTTTTCCTGGCCACGTAAGTGTAACCGATCAACAGTAACGTCAGACTCAAACCGCCGACGAAAAGCCAGCTCGTGGGCTGCTCCCAGGCGAAGTCGTCGCGCGCAATGACAACGGCAATGAGCATCAGAATCACGGTAAAGGCCTGCGCCTGCATCAGATAACGGGTGCTGCTCCAGCTGCCGTCATAGGCCATGCTCAGCCCCGTCAATCCCGGCAACAAGAAGATAGCCGCCATAATGCGCGCCGTCAGCGGCGACAGCGTCCAGGGCCACAAGTCAATCATCAGCCGGGGAACAATAAATAGCATCAGACCGGCGATGGTCATCACCACGCCCAGCGCGCCAAAGGCGCGGCGGCTCAACGGTGGCAGCGCGCCCTCCACCTCCATAGCCCACCCCGCGCCGCCCGGAGCCAGCCGCTGGTTGCGGTACCACAATACCGGCAGAAACAGGGGCACCGTGAAGTATAGGAAGGCCCAGAGCTGGAAGGTAAATCGCTCGTGGACGAAATTCTCCCAGTGCAGCACCGTGGCAACGCCCAGCGTGCCTGCGAAAAGCGAAACCGGCAGCAACCCCAACCACACGTGCCGCCACTGCCGCGACAGCAGGACGACGGCAAAAAAGTAAGCGCCGCTCAGGTAGGTCGCGCCCAACATCATCGAGGATATGCGGGGGTCAATGGGCCAGGCGAAAATTTCGCCGCCCGTCTCGTGAGGCAACACATAAAGGATAATGAATGCTGCTCCGAGGATAAATATGAGAAGGAGGGACAGAACGACGAGCACCCGGTGGACGGGAACGACAGGCCTTTCGGCAAGCAGACGTGATTGCATGGTTCATGCTCTCCACTGCTCTCAAACAAACTGGCAAGGGAACGAGTTTTATTTATACCGGCAGCAATAGCCCGTAGCAACCGTCGCCGCGCCGCCACGTTCATAGAAACCGTCTATAGCAAATAATCGAGAATTGTAATGTCACGTGTGACAGATAACACTGATTCCTTTGCTTCTCCCTGTTTATAGTTGAATTACATTAGCACAGGACACCGCCCGGCAAGAGGCTGAGGCGGGAACAGGCCCGGCAGGGAGCCCAGATATTTGAAGAACAATCATAAGCAAATGACCTGGAGGTCGAAATGTCAACCCCAACCATAGATCCCGAACAGATTGAAGCCGCAAAAGTGGTCGATGCCCGTGGCAGCGCCTGCCCTGGTCCACTCCTGGAAGCAAAGAAAGGAATCGGCGCGATTAAGGTGGGCGAAGTGCTCGAAATCTGGTCCGGCGATCCCCGCACCAGACAGGACATCCCCAAATGGGCCAACAAGGTGGGGCACGAGTTCCTGGGCGTTGAAACCGCCGAGGGGGGCTACGACCGCATCTTTATTCGCAGAGTGAGGTAACCGTGAGCGCGCAAAGTATGGGCGCCGCTGCCACGCCGGGCAAGATCGTGGTGCTGGCGACGTTATCGGGCGGTTATGCCGCGGCCGATGCCGTGGGCCAACTGCACACCGACTACGCGCCCAACGTATACGTGCTACCGGTCGTTTGCCCGGCGATGTTCCCCGAAGAGTTTTACCTGCGCGCCTTTGACCGCGGTATAGACGCCATTCTGGTCATGTATAGCGGCACCGACTGCCCCTATCAGGGTGGAGCGGAGCGCACGGCGGAGATTATCAACCGCGTCTTTCCCTTGATGAAAGAACGGGGACTGGACCCGCGCCGCCTGCGCCTCACGGCTATCTGTACCGTCTGCACCAAAGCGTTCCTCAACGAAATCAAGCAGATGAACGAGCTGCTGCAGGAAATCGGGCCGGTGGCGGCAGAACGGGTCGCGCCTGTTGCCACTGTCACATAACAAGAGCGAGGAAGGCACAATGATCGAAAAGAGCCTGCACGTTGACGCCCTGGTCGTCGGTGGCGGCATCGCCGGCATGCAATCTGCCCTTGACCTGGCCGACCAGGGCTACCAGGTGGCCCTGGTGGAGAAGGAACCCAGCATTGGGGGCGCCATGATCGGTCTGAGCAAGGTTTTTCCTACGCTGGACTGCTGCAGTTGCATCACCACCCCCAAGATGTCCGCCGTGGCCCATCACGAGAACATCACCTTGCTGACCTACTGTGACGTGCAGTCGGTGGGCGAAAACGGCGATGGGTTCGTGGCCGAGGTGTTGAAGAAGCCGCGCTATGTGGATGAGAATGAGTGCACCGGCTGCCGGCAGTGCGAGTATGCCTGCCCCATCGACGTGCCTTCGGCGTTCGACATGGGTCTTGGCGCCCACCGTGTGGTCCGCGTTCCCTTCTCCACCGCCGTGCCCCAGGTAGCGGTACTGGACATGGACTATTGCCTGCTGTGCGGAAAGTGCGAGCAGGTCTGTCCCGACAATGCGATTGACCTCTCGCAGCAGCCGCAAATGCTGACCATCGAGGCCAGGACCATCATCCTGGCCACCGGCTTCCACCTGACGCCCCGCGACGCCAAGAAAGAGTATGGAGCCGGAAAGCTGGACAACGTCGTCAGCCCGCTGCTGCTGGAACGCCTGCTGGCACCCACCGGCCCCTACGGCCACGTCTTGCGCCCCTCGGATGGCAAAGAACCGGACTCCATTGCCTACGTGCAGTGCGCGGGATCGCGCGACAAAACGCTGGGCGTGGAGTACTGCTCGCGCATCTGTTGTATGTACGCCATCAAACAGGCCATGCTGCTCTCCGGCGCGCTGCCCCTGGCGGACATCACCATCTACTACATGGACATCAGGACCTTTGGCAAGGGGTACGAACAGTTCTACCAAAACGCGAAGGCCATGGGCATCGAATTCGTCAAAGGCAAAGTGGCCCGGATCAGCGAAGATGAGGAACAGAACCCCATCGTTCGTGTGGAACTGATCGAAGAAGGATCGCGCGTCGTAGAGCGCAGGCACGACCTGGTGGTGCTCTCCCTGGGCATGGTTCCCGCGTTCGATCCGCAACCGGCCTACCAGGTGCAGACCGATGAGGCCGATGGCTTTGTCCTGACGCCCATGCCCAACCTGTCGCCCTGCGTCACGAGCCGGCCGGGCATCTTCGTCACCGGTGCAGCGGCGGGGCCCATGGATATTGTGGACAGCATCGTCATGGCCGGCGCCGCCGCCGCCGAAGCCGCCGCCTACCTGGAAAACGGGTCGCCCGTGCCGGGCACGAACGGCCAGCGCGCGCCACAGAAAGTGAAGGAGCTCAGCCATGCCTGAGAAGGCCAACCCTCAGAAACCGGAAGAACAAGAAGCAGCCGGCGGCGAACCGATCCGCATCGGCGTCTACACCTGCCAGTGCGGCGGCAACATCAGCGACGTCGTGCGCTGCCAGCAGGTTAGCGAGGCGCTCTCAGAAATGCCCAATGTGGTCGTTTCGCGCACCGACGCCTCGCTCTGTTCCGATGCCGGACAGAAACTTATCGAGGACGACATCAGGGAACGCGGCGTCAATCGCGTGGTCATCGGCGCCTGCGCGCCATCGCTGCACGAGAGAACGTTTCGAGGCGCCGTGGCCCGCGCCGGGCTCAACCCCTTCCTTTATTATCACGTCGGCATACGAGAACAGGACAGCTGGGTGCATCACGACGATCGCGACAGCGCCACGCAGAAAGCGATCCGCCTCATGGCCAGCGGTCTGGCCAAGGCGCGCCTGCTGGAGCCGCTAGAGCCGATTGAACTGCGTGCCGAACAGCACGCGCTGGTCATTGGCGGCGGCGTCGCCGGCCTGCGCGCCGCGTGGGATCTGGCCCGGCGCGGCATTCGGGTCACGCTGATCGAAAAAACGCCCTTCCTGGGCGGCCGCGTGGCGCAACTGGAGAAGGCGTTCCCCACCGGCGAGCCCGCGCGCAAGGCGCTGCACGAGCTCATCGACAGCGTGGTCGTTCACCCGCTGATCAGCGTGTACACCGGCGCTGAACTGGAAACGATTTCCGGTTACGTGGGCGATTATCAGGCGACGATCCGCCAGCAGCCGCGCGGCGTCTCGCCCCAATTCAGCGCAGTGGAGGCGGCCATTGCCGCCTGTCCCGTGGAAACGCCCGACCCCTTCAACTACGGGCTGACCACGCGCAAGGCCATTTACCGCCCCTATGACGGGGCCTATCCCCAGACGCCGGCGATCGATTGGGAGCATTGCACGCGCTGCGGCGAGTGCCTGCGCGTAAATGGAGCGGGCATCAGCCTGGACGACACCCCCACCAGCATAGAAGTGAACGTGGGTGCGGTGGTGGTCGCCACCGGATTCAGGCCCTACGAGCCCCACCACGGCGAATACGGCTACGGCGAGTTCCAGGAAGTTGTGACGCTGCCACAGCTCATTCGCCTCCTGGCGTTGACCGATGAAAGCACAGACACGCTGCAATGGGCCGGTCGGCCGGTACGCAGCGCGGCCCTGATCCACTGTGTGGGCAGCCGCCAGAGGGAGGGTGTCAACGAACCGCAGCCCGACGGGCAGGTAAACGACTACTGTTCTCGCGTGTGCTGCACAGCCACGCTACAGACGGCCCACGAGCTGCGCGAGCGCTTTCCACCGCTGCACCTTTTCGACCTCTACGAGGATATGCGCACCTACGGGCGCAAACACGAGGAGTATTACACCCAGACGTCCAGAGATATGGTGCACTTCGTGCGCTTCCACAATGACGAACCGCCCGAAGTCGTCGCCGCCCCGCCGGACGCCGGACACCCGCTCCTTGTGCGCGTGAAAGACCACCTGACCCAGGGCATCGAACTGGAAATACCCGTAGACCTCGTGGTTCTCGCCGTGGGGATGATGCCCGGCATCATGGCCGGAGACGAAAACGACCTGGTGCAACTGTTAAAGATCAATCGGGGCGCCGATCGCTTTTTGCAGGAAGTGCACCCTAAACTACGGCCCGTGGAGACGTCGGTGCCCGGCGTGGTGCTGGCGGGGACGGCGCAAGGGCCGATGAATATTCAGGAGAGCGTCGCCGCCGCGTCCGCCGCCGCCGCCAAGGCCGCCGTCCTTCTGGGGCAGGGCCGGGTGGAGCTGGAACCGTTTGTGGCCCAGGTGGACCCGGATCGCTGTGACGGTAGCGGTCGCTGTGTTGAAGTATGTTGTTATGAAGGCGCTGTTCGCCTGGAGACGGTGACGTCCAATGGGCAGACGGTGCAGCGCGCGGTGGTCACGCCCGCCAACTGCGCCGGGTGCGGGGCCTGCGTCAGCGCCTGTCCCAACCGCGCCATCGATGTGTTGGGCTGGCGGCTCGACCAGTATGAGGCCATGCTGGACGTCATCGCCGCCGACGAGCCGCTGCAAATGGAGGTTACACGATGAGCAGCAAAGAAGATGCCAAAAGCCGCGGAGCGCGTCTCAAGCAACTGCGTGAAGACCACCAGGAATCAGTCTCCCGGGCACAGACCTTGCTGAAAGAACAGCAGGCAGTACGCCGCGAGATCCGCCAGGCAATGGGCGCAGAGCCTAAGACAGTGCCCCAGATCGCCGGCGACTCGGGTCTTCCTGCCAGCGAAGTGTTGTGGCACGTGACGGCAATGAAGAAGTACGACCTGGTTCGTGAAGTGGGAATGAGCGGCGAATACTACCTCTATCAACTAACCGAGGAAAAGAAGCGATGAGTGAGCGTGTAAATCCCAACCTGCTGCTGGAGCTCAAAGATTACGGCGCGGTTGGAGCCGAAATTTGCTTCAACTGCGGCACCTGTACGGCGATGTGCCCGCTGGGCGACGATGAACATCCGTTTCCTCGCAATATGATCCGCCTGGCGCAACTGGGCCTGACAGACGAACTGATGGCCAGCACCGATCCCTGGCTCTGCTACTACTGTGGCGATTGCGCCGAAACGTGCCCGCGACAGGCGGAACCAGGCGAGACGATGATGGCCCTGCGCCGCTGGCTCACGGCCCAATACGACAGCTCGGGACACAGCGCAAAGCTCTATACCTCCACCCGAAGTGTGTGGCTGGCTATCGCCCGCCTGGCGTTGATCACGCTGGGCGCCTTCATCATTTTCCACGTGGCTACCGGCTTTGAGCGCATCGTCACCGATCGCGTGGCCCTCAACACTTTCGCGCCCGTGATGCTGGTATGGGCCCTGGTGCTGGCCCACGGCCTCTTTCTGGGCTACCGCATGATCTCCGGCGTGCGCAACATGTTCAGGCACGTCATGGGACCGGTCGCAGCCAACACGACCATCCCCCTGTCCACCTACCTGATAGAACTGAAGACATTTGTCGTGCACTTCTTCACCCAGAAGCGCTGGCGGGCGTGTAGCGAAGATCACAGCCGCTGGTTCAAACACTTTCTGCTGGTATCCGGCTACGTAACGATGCTGGTGCTGGTGCTGGGCCTCTTATGGTGGTTCCAGACCGACGAAATTTACCCGCTGTACCATCCACAACGGTGGCTGGGCTATTACGCAACCATCGTTCTCATCTATGCCTCATCGGAGGCGCTGATAGGACGGATGCGCAAGGACGAGCAAATACACCGCTTTTCACACCACACCGACTGGCTCTTCCCGGCCTTCATCCTGACCGGCGCCGTGACCGGCATACTGGTGCACATTTTCCGCTACGCCGGCTGGGCCTGGCCCACCTACATCATCTACGTGGTTCACGTCATGGCCATGATCGCCATGCTGGACACTGAAGTTGGCGTCGGCAAATGGGCCCATCTCTTTTACAGACCCCTGGCAATGTATCTGGAAGCGGTCAAGCAACGCGTGCGCCAGGAACAAACCGCGGGCGCCCCGGCTGTCGCCGACTGAAGCGCCTGCACTGTTACCATGCGGGACACGTCCGGCATAGGCCGGTCCGTGGACCCTTATGAAGATAGATAGGAGATTGATTGAAAAATGACTGAGACAAATGGAAACGGGAAAATGGTCGTCGTGTGCAACCATGCAGACGCGCCGCACGTCATGCCCACACTGATTATGAGCGCCTCCGGGGTCTCGCTGGGCGACGAGGTGATTGTCTTCTTCTGCCCGGGCGGCGCGCCGGTCCTGGTCAAGGGCGAGTTGGAAAAGATCCGCGACATGCACCTGAAGGGTTTGCCTGATCCGGTTCAGCTGTACGATGACATCGTGTCACAGGGCGGGCGCATCATTCTCTGCGAGCTGGCTCTGGAGAACAAGGGTATCACGCCGGAAGACGTGCGCGATGGCGTGGAGATCATGAGCGCGCCGTCGTTCCTGCTCGACGCGCAGGACGCGGGGCTCTCATTGGTCTTCTAAAAGAAATGGTTTGACACTACGCGGACCGGGGGAGGAGCAGCAAATCCTCATTTGCCGGGCTGTGCACAAAATCCCAAAACACCTCCTGGGGCCGGTGTGGATCCTCCAGCCTGCGCCGGATCATGTAAATGGTGCGGCGCAGGCGCATGCCGCTTACGGGCACGGCGACCACGAGCCCCAGCTCCAGGGCCCAGTTGGCAGCCAGGCGGGAGACGAAGGCGACGCCGAAACCGGCCTGCACCGTGTGCACGATCGCCTCGGCATTGCCCAGTTCCAGGAAAATATTCAGATCATCCTCAGTGATATCATGCCCCGCCAGCTCCGTTCGCAGCACACGCCTCGTTCCCGAGGACGGCTCGCGCATCACAATTCGCTCCTCCAGGAGCGCCGCCGGCTCGATTTGCCGGCGCAGGGCCCAGGGATGTGCGCGCGGCACAATGAGCGTAATCGAGTCGCGAAAGAACTCCTGGCACTCCAGCTCTGTGTTACACAGCTCGTAACTGCTGACGACCGCCAGGTTCGCTTCTTCTTCCAGTAAGTGGGGCACGATGTTCTCCGGCGAGCAGGCCAGAATGCTCACCTGAATGTTGGAGTAACGCTGGCAAAAACGGGCAGCCAGTTGGGACAGGATATATTTGCCCGACGTCGTGCTGCAGGCGATGCGCAACTGCCCGGCGATGCCCCCGTCGATAGAGGTCATCAGGGTTTCCACTTCCATCGCCTGGCGCACCAGTTTCTGGGCCCATGGCAGCAGCAGGCGCCCCGCCTCCGTCAGTCGCACGCCGCCGCCGGAGCGCTCAAACAGTTCGACGTTCAGCGACTTCTCCAGCGCCTGTATGTGGTGGCTGACCGTCGGCTGCGCCAGGTGCAGCCGCTTGGCTGCCTCTGAGAAGCTGTTGTTGTCGGCGGCATAGATGAATACGCGCAAGCGCTCAAGGTCGAGCATACCGCTCCCCCTCCTCTCACTCCAGGCTGACAGTACGCGTCGTGCTCAAGGGCCGCCGCGCCGCCTGGAATAGTCATCTATTTCGTTTTCGTTTCGACTGGTGGGGAGCGGTCTGTTACGCGACGCCGCTCCCCACGCTAATGTGGAGGTTACAGACCCTTCAGCAGACGGCGCAGCTCGCGGGCGTGTCCCGCCTCGTCCGCCGCCATATCTTCCAGTTGCATCTGAATGTCGATCATACCCAGCTCTTCGGCAATCGCCGCGTGGGCCTTGTAATTCTCGACGTCTTGCTTCTCCATCTCCATGTCCAGCTCCAGCATCGCCTTCAAGCCTTCCGGCTTTTCAAACGACTGGGGCGTCGTCGTGGGCTCGCCGCCGAGGTCCACGATCACGTCCATGAGGTACGCGGCGTGTCCCAGTTCGTCGGTGATTTCCGTTTCCAGGATTTCGCGCAGCTCCACGCCGGCAAATCCGGTGGCTTTGCTGGATTGGTAGGTATAGCGGATCACGGTTCCCAGCTCCGCTGCCAGATCTTCATTGAGCCCTTTGATCAGCTCTTCTTTTGTTGCCACTGCTGTCTATCTCCTTGCTCTATCGTCGTGTGCAGGTCATTACGGTGCGAGGCTCGCGCACGGTCAGGCAATGCCCTGACCGGCGGCCTGCTACCAACAAATACCAATACTGATACCAATACCAACAGCAGTGTAAACCGGCGACGTCAGAAATAATAGTCGCATTCGACTGCTTACGGGGGTGACGAATCTCATATACCGCATCCTAGCGATCGTTCAACGTTGGGATTGCTTTTGACAATAACCGTACACGTAAATGATTATGGTAAGATAACACAAGTCAATAACCGCTTTGCGAGAACCATTCACACGCCCTCCGTGTACACGCTCAAGTACAATCGGGAACCGCATGGACGATAAAATAAAGACTAGGAACAGGCCAACAACGCCAACACCCTATGCCGATCTCAATTGGGTTCTGCGTGAGATGGTAGACAGCGTACAGAGTGTGTTGCAGAGAAACTTCATCGGCGCTTATCTGCAGGGTTCGTTTGCCGTCGGCGATTTTGATAGCCACAGCGATGTTGATTTCATCGTCGTGACAAAAGGGAAGCTTTCTGACAAACATGTTAGGGCTCTCCAACGAGTGCACGAGCGGATTTATCACCTTGACTCTCCCTGGGCACAGCATCTGGAAGGATCCTATTTTCCCAGAAGCATCTTGCGCGATCCTTTCCGGTGCGGTGAGTCGCTCTGGTACCTCGACCATGGGGCCAGCTCGCTCATCCGGTCTGATCATTGCAATACGCTCGTCGTGCGTTGGGTGATTCGTGAAAAGGGAGTGGTTCTCGCCGGCCCGGCACCTGAGACGTTGCTTGAGCCGATCGCGGCTGACAGCCTCCGCCGTGAAATCATGGAAGTCGTGGTCGGCTGGGGCCAGGAGATCCTTGCCGATCCCACACCTTATCACAATCGGTTTTACCAGGGTTTTCTTGTTCTCAATTTCTGCCGGATGTTGCACGACCTGCATACAGGCATGAACGGCTCCAAACGTGCAGGGGCCGAGTGGGCCAAGAGCCAGCTGGATCCTTCTTGGTCGGGCTTAATCGATCGGGCCTGGAGCTGCCGCCCCGATCCGGCTGTGTCCGTGCGCCAGGCCCCTAATTCTGAAGATTTTGCAGACACTCTGAAATTCGTCCACTACGCAATCCGCTATGCCCTTGACCGGTATGGAGCAAAGTTCTGACCATTCACCTCTGTCAGCGCGCTTTCCAGTCAATGACATAGCTTTGACAGCCCTTCTCGAGCTGTGCTAACATGTTTTCCATAATCAAACACGGCAACGGCGATGATGGAGACAGGCCATCGGGCCCGCGGCGCGCAGAGAGTGGCACCGGCTGCAAAGCTGTGCTGAGAGTGCCTGCGCCGTCCCTTGTGGCGACACTCCTGAGCTGACTGGTGAACGGCTGTATCTGGCAAGTAGCCAGCTCCGGAAGGCGTCCGTTATCGCGCCAGGTCTATTTCAGACCGACAGAGACCGGTTCGGCGTGGTGGCACGCGCGACGGTAAATGGCGGTGGCACCACGAGCAACCCTCGTCCTCCAGATGGAGACGAGGGTTTTTTGGTCACAGCGGTGTACGCGCCACGGCAGGCAACCGGTAAATGGCGGTGGTACCACGAGCCAGATCAGGCGGCGCTCGTCCTCCAGGATGTGCGCCGCCTGTTTGTTTTCGCCGGTGGTACCGGGAAGGAGTGCAGATGAAACAGGTTCGAACAGTGGACATTGAGAATTACGTAGGACAACGCGTGCGGCTCCAGGGATGGGTGCACGTGTTGCGCAGAATGGGTGGGATTTCGTTTCTTGTGATTCGAGATGGCTGGGGCACGGTGCAGGCGGTGACGGAGGACGAGGACGATCTGGCGGCGCTGGAAGGGGCCGGAGAAGAGAGTGTGATCGCGGTCGAAGGCGAGGTGATGGCGGTTGCGCAGGCGCCAGGGGGATATGAACTCCACCGACCGCGAGTGGTGGTGATTACGCCGGTCGGCGAGCCCCCTCCGGTGGCGCTCTATAAGCGGCGACTGCAGGTGACGTTGCCAACCTTGCTGGACCACGCAGTTGTGCTTAACCGGCATCCACGGCGGCGGGCCATATTCCGGCTGGCAGCAGGGGCAATGGCCGGTTTCCGAGCGGTGCTGGACGAGCGACACTTTACGGAGATTCAGACGCCCAAACTGGTTGCATCGGCAACGGAAGGTGGCGCCAATGTCTTTGCGGTGGAGTACTTTGGCCGACCTGCATTTCTGGCTCAGAGCCCGCAATTCTACAAGCAGATCATGGTGGGGGTCTTTGAGCGCGTTTATGAGGTAGGGCCGGTGTTCCGCGCCGAGCCACACGAAACGTCGCGTCACATCAACGAGTATGTCAGCCTGGACGTAGAGATGGGCTTCATCGAGGATCACTTCACGGTGATGCGCCTGCTGCGCGACCTGTTAGCTGGCATCTTTGGTCGCCTGGTGACGGGTTACGAGCGGGAATTGACGCTTCTGGAAGCAGCGGTGCCGGAGGTGCCTGAGATAATTCCGCACATTGATTTTGTAGCCGCGCAGGAATTGCTGCAGGCGGAAGATGGAGTAAACCGGGGCGGCGAACCGGACCTGTCACCGGAAGATGAGAGGCTGTTGGGTGCCTGGGCGCGGGCTGAACACAACAGCGACTTCCTGTTTGTCACCGGCTATCCAATGGCCAAGCGCCCCTTCTACACGCACCCTGATGAGGCGCGCCCAACGCACTCCAACAGCTTCGATCTGCTCTTCCGGGGCACGGAACTTGTGACCGGCGGACAGCGGCTACATCGCTATGAAGATTACGTGCAGGCGCTGGCACAGCTGGGGCTGCCGCAGGCTCCCTTTGGCTACTATCTAGCGGCATTTCAGCATGGGATGCCGCCCCATGGTGGCTTCGCTATTGGGCTGGAAAGATTGTTGATGCAGTTGTTAGAAGTGGCTAATCTACGGCTGGCGACGCTCTTTCCGCGGGATCGCTCACGGTTGGCGCCTTGAGACTGTCGGGAAATGTGCAACTGCACTCAGCAAATGCGCGGCAGCATCTCGCCCGCGGGCATATCCAGCACCCGCGTGCTGCCCAGGGCCGTTCTCAGCAACACCCGCCCCGCCGGCTCTGCGCGCACTTCGCCGATGATCGCCGCCTCCTGACCGTATTGCGTGGCGCGCATGGCGTCCAGCACGCGGCCCGCATCCTCTTGGCCCACGATTGCCAGCAGCTTGCCCTCGTTGGCGATGTGCAGCGGATCGAAGCCCAGCAGCTCGCAGGCTGCAGCCACTGCCGGCCTCACGGCAACCGCGCTTTCCTCCAGCACCATCCCCACGCCCGATTGCCGGGCGATCTCATTCAGGGCCGCTGCCACGCCGCCGCGCGTGGGATCGCGCAGCACGTGCACCTCGTCGGTGGCTGCCAGCATCGCCGCCACCAGCCCGTTCAGGGGCGCCACGTCGCTGGCGACGTCGGCCTCGAAACCCAGCTCCCCGCGCGCTGCCAGCACGGCAATGCCGTGGTCGCCGACCGGCCCGCTGAGAATGATTACGTCCCCCGGCTGCGCTCTCTCGCCGCCAATGCGCGCCTGGTCCAGGATGAAACCGATGCCCGTCGTGGTAATATACAGGCCGTCCGCCTTGCCCTTCTCCACCACCTTGGTATCCCCGGCGATAATCTGCACCCCCGCCTCCAGCGCCGCCGCCTGCATCGAGCCCACCACCCGCGCCAGCGTCTTCTGCGACAGCCCCTCCTCCAGCACAAAGCCCGCCGTGAGATAAGCCGGCGCCGCGCCCATCATGGCCACGTCGTTGACCGTGCCGCATACCGCCAGCCGCCCGATGTCGCCGCCGGGAAAGAAGAGGGGCGCTACCACGTGACAATCGGTGCTCACCGCCAGCCGTCCGCTGGCTGCCGGCGTCACCACCCCCGCGTCGTTCGCCGCGCGCAGGGCGGGATTATCCAGCGGTGGCAGAAAGAGACGCGCCACCAGATCGTGCGTCATCTTGCCCCCGCTGCCGTGCCCCAGCACAATGCGTTCGTCGTGCGCCAACGGCAGGGGGCAAAAAGCGCCCGCGATGTTCAATCCTTCCCGGTCGTTGTCACTCATGTCGCCATCCCCTTCACTCGCTTTGCCATCAAAATATCCGGCTTGCCACGGCCATTAGCATCGGGCACCACGCCCACCACGCTGAAGCCCAGCTTCTGGTAGAACTCGAACGGGTGACCGCGCCGGTTCTCCAGCCGCGCCAGGTGCGCCAGCGGATGGGGATAAAGGTCCACACCGCCCAGCGAGGTCATTTTGTCCTCGTCGTCCGTGCCCAGAAAAAGGGTCAGCCCACCGCGGCGGGCGACCTGCGCTTCCAGATCCCGGACCAGCGCGCGACCGATGCCTCGCCGCTCGTAATCCGGGTGCACCACCAGCGGGTGCAGTTCCCACACATGCCCATCATATTGGCTAATGCCTCCAATCCAGCCCAGAACCTGCCCATCCGCGCCCAGCGCCACGCGGCTGACGCGCCCCTCGCCGAATGAGTCGCGCACCTCTGCCAGCGCCGACGCGATGTCGGGCCAGGCGTCGGGCCAGTGCTCGCCGAATCCCGCCACCAGCAAAGCCGCTACCTGCTCTATCAGCGCCTCGTCTGCTGGTCTCAAATTGACTATGCGAAGTTTTTCCATCGACTCAGCCACGCTTATCTGCCACAATCCACGCCGCAAACCCACCGTCGCCGGCGATCTCCGGGCGCAAGCCGCTGTCCGCCACCATCTGCCCTATCTGGTGCGGATAGTAGAATTTGCTGCGCATCAGCGCCACTTTCTCGCCGAGCGCGACGAATTTCACCGCCAGCCGGTGCAGGTCGGGCTCTTCGATGACCAGCCGCCCGCCGGGCGCCAGCACCCGCGCCAGCTCGGCAATGGCCCGCCGCTGGTCGGCGAAATGGTGCAGCGCGTCGACCACCAGCACCCGCTGGAAGACGCCGTCGCCAAAGGGCAGCCGTTCGACGCCCGCCGCTACGGGACAGCACAAGGTCTTCTCCTGCGCCTGGCGCAACATCGCCGTGGACTCGTCGCTGATCACCAGCCGGCCCACCAGATGCTGCAACTGCTGCGACACGCGCCCCGTGCCGCCACCGGCGTCCAGCATCAACCCCGGCGCGGGCAAGCGCAGCAGCTCCTTGAGCCGTTCAGGATCGGGTGGCGTAATCAGGCGGTCATAAATGGGCGCCAGTAAGCCAAAGTGATCAATCATCATTATTATAGTAGCCGAGGATTCTGTTTCTCGCCGCTTTAATCGGGAGGGTTCATTTCAGGACAGTTGGATGGAAATAACGTTACGCGGAGACTCACGGAGAACGACCTGAGGAGGACCACGGAGCAAAGAAGATGGCGAGACGTTAGCAATTTCTCCTGTTGAGTTCTCCGTGGGTCTCCGTCTCCTCTGTGGTCCCCCGTGGAACGTTCGTATCAAAATGCGCGGAATGGAATCCGCGGCGACGACTTAGCCTATTCGCCGACGCCGCGGTAGCGGTAGTAGGCGGCGCAGGCGCCCTCGGAGGAGACCATCGTGGCGCCGAGCGGGTGTTCCGGCGTGCACTGTACGCCGAACGCGGAGCACTCGTGCGGCTTCTTCAGGCCCTGCAGAATCTGACCGGCGATGCACAGGGGCGACTCCGGGGCGCCCACGTGGCTCACGTTGAACCGTTGCGCAGCGTCGAAGGCGGCGAAGGCGGGGCGCAGGCCCCAGCCGCTCGCCGGAATCTCCCCGATGCCGCGCCAGCGGCGGTCGCGGGGTTCGAAGACGCGCTCGATTACCGCCTGCGCCGCGCGGTTGCCCTCGTAGGTGACGGCGCGCCCGTAGGCGTTGTGCACTTCCGCCCGCCCCTCCTCCAGCTGGCGCACGGCCTCCAGCACGCCGCGCGCAATGTCCAGCGGCTCGAAGCCGGTGACGACGATGGGCGTGCCATAGGCCTCGGCGATGGGCGGATACTCATGGTAGCCCATTACGGCGCACACGTGGCCCGCGGCGAGGAAGGCCTGCACCCGGTTGTGCGGCGAATCCAGAATGGCGCGCATGGCAGGCGGCACGCACACGTGCGAGACCAGCATGCTGTAATTGTCCAGCCCCAGCGCCTGCGCCCGCAGCACGCTCATGGCGTTGCCCGGGGCCGTCGTTTCGAAGCCGATGGCCAGGAAGACTACTTCTTTATGCGGATTCTTGCGCGCGATCTCCACCGCATCCAGCGGCGAGTAAACCACACGCACGTCGCCGCCCGCGGCGCGAATACCAAAGAGATCGCCCTGCCCCTCGCCGCCCGGCACGCGCAACATATCGCCGTAGGAGGTGAAAATAACCTCGGGGCGCGCGGCGATAGCCAGCGCCTGGTCGATCACCTGCACCGGCGTCACGCACACGGGACAGCCCGGCCCGTGCACCAGCTCAATCTGCGGCGGCAGCAGCTGGTCCAGCCCATGGCGCATGATGGCGTGGGTCTGCCCCCCGCAAATCTCCATCAAGACCCAGGGCCGCGTCACGACCTGCTCAATCTCAGCCAGCGTGGCCCGCACCAGGGCCGCATCGCGAAACTCATTGACGTATTTCATGGGGCATCCTTTGATGGTGGACGGCGGACGGCGGACGGCGCACCGGAGGTGGGCAAGGGACCGCGGTCTGGGATCTATTCACCAAGTTCCAACTCCTCCAACAACTCCAACGTCTCGCGCGCCTCTTGTTCCTCGATGAGGCTGATGGCAAAGCCGGCGTGGATCAGGGCATACTCGCCTACCGCCGCTTCCGGCGTATAGGCCAGGCACACCTCGCGCACCGCGCCCCCAAAATCCACGCGGCCCATCAACAACCCTTCATTCTCATATTTCTCGATAATCCGACCCGGTACACCCAGACACATAGCCAGTCTCCAATCTCTGATCTCTAATCAACCGATCAACATCCGACCCACCACCACCTGCCCCAGGGCCACACCCCCATCGTTCGCCGGCGTCTGGCGGTGCACATAGACCGTAAATCCCGCCGCCGACAGCCGCGCCACGGCCCGCTGCAACAGCGCCGCGTTCTGCCAGACCCCGCCGCTGAGCGCGACATCGTTCAGACCGGTGTCGCGCCGCAGGGCCTGGCACACGTGCAGCACCATTTGCGCCAGCCCGTTGTGAAAACGGGCGGCGATTAGCGGCGCTGCCACGCCGGCGCGCACGTCGCGCACCAGCGCGCGCAGCAGGGGCGAGGGATCCACCCGCTCCTCGTGCAGGTCGAACGGGTACGCGCCCTCTTCCGCGCCATCGACAGCCTGTTCCAGGGCCATCGCCGCCTGCGCTTCGAAGCCGTTCACCTGGCACAGCCCCGCCAGCGAGGCCGCGGCGTCGAACAGGCGACCCAGGCTCGACGTCGGCGGCGCGTTGACCCCGCTCTGCAGTTGTCGCTCCAACGCCGCCAGCGCCGGGGGCCTGCCCGCCGCGTGTTGCACCGGCGGCAAATCGTCGTCCCAGGCCACGCCCGCCTGCCGCAACCAGGACAGCGCCATGCGCCACGGCTCTCGCGCTGCTTTGTCTCCGCCCGGCTGCGGCGCGTAGGCCAGGTGCGCGGCGCGATGGTAGGAACCATAATCGGCCACCAAAAACTCGCCGCCCCAGATGGCGCCGTCGTCGCCGTAGCCCGTGCCGTCGAAGCTGACGCCGATGACGGGTTGCTCGCCGCGCAGCCCGTTTTCGGCCATGCAGGCTGCCACGTGCGCGTGATGGTGTTGCACGCCCAGCGCCGGCAGCCCCTCGGCCTGCGCCCGTTGCAGCGCGTAGCGCGTGGAAAGATAATCGGGGTGCAGGTCATAGACCAGCGCCTGCGGACGCACCGGCAACAACTGCTCCAGGTGCGCCACGGCCTGCTCGAAGGCGCGCAACGTCTCGTAGTTTTGCAAATCGCCCACGTACTGGCTCAAAAAGGCCTGCTCCTCCCGCGCCAGGCAGAAACTGTTCTTCAATTCAGCGCCCACCCCCAGCAAAGGCGGCGAGGCGTGCGGCAGGCGCACCGCGCCCGGCGCGTAGCCCCGCGAGCGGCGCAAATGGATGGGGAGCGCCTGTACCTCGGGCAACCCCGCTCCGTTGGCCACGCGCAGCACGCTGTCGTCGCAGCGTGCGTGAATGGCGCGATCGTGCAGCAGAAAGGCGTCGGCCAGCCCCGCCAGCCGTGCCAGCGCCTCGTCGTTGTGCACCACGATCGGCTCGCCGCGACGGTTGCCGCTGGTCATGACCAGCGCCTCAGGAAAATCGGACGCCGCCTGCAACAGCAGGTAGTGCAGCGGCGTATACGGCAACATCACGCCCACCGTCGCCTGCCCCGGGGCCACCGCCTCCGCCAGCGCGCTGTCCGCCCGCTGCTCCAGCACCACAATGGGCCGCTCGCGTGACTGCAACAGCTCTGCCTCGGTCGCGCTGACGTGGCAGTGGCGCGCCACCGTCTGCAGGTCGGCCATCATCACCGCCAGCGGCTTCTGCGCTCGCCGCTTGCGCTCCCGCAGGTCGCGCACCGCCGCCTCGTTTGTGGCGTCGCAGGCCAGGTGGAAGCCGCCCAGCCCTTTTACCGCCACAATGCGCCCCGCCGCCAACCAGCGCCGCGCCTGCGCCAGCGCCCTGTCGCCGGACGCGCCGTCAAATGGCCCCGACCCGTTCCCCGACGCGGCACCGTCACCCGCCACAAATTGCAGCTGCGGCCCGCAGTCGGGGCAGGCCACCGGCTGCGCGTGGAAACGCCGGTCGCCCGGGTCCTCGTACTCCGCGGCGCAGGCGGGGCACATGTCGAACGGCGCCATCGTCGTCTGCGGCCGGTCGTAGGGCATGCTCTGGATAATGGTGAAGCGCGGTCCGCAGTTGGTGCAGTTGATAAACGGGTAGCGGTAGCGCCGGTCGCCGGGGTCAAACAGCTCGCGCAGGCAGTCGGGGCAGATGGATACGTCGGGCGACACGGCCTGGAAGGCCCCGGCCTCGGCGCGCGAGCGGGCGATGACAAAGTGCTCCAGGCCTTCCACGGGGCGCGGCGACACCACGACGCGCTCCACCCGCGCCAGCGGCGGCGCTTCCTGGCGCAGGGCGGTCACAAAGGCCTCCAGCGCCTGCGGCGCGCCTTCGACCACCAGGGCCACGCCCGCCGAGGTGTTGTGCACCTGGCCCGCCAGCCCCAGCCGCCGCGCCAGGCCATACACAAAGGGCCGGAACCCGACCCCCTGCACCGTGCCCGTGACCTCAATGGCCCGGGCCTCGCGCTCTGCCACCTGCTCTCTCACACCATCACCCTTTCGTTCTACCAGGCGAAATCAAAATCACCGCTCATAATCTCCGTGGCTCTCCCGTTGATCCTCCGTGGTTCTCAGTGTCACATAAGTTCTCTTATCATACCGACTGCAGCGCCGCATCGCGCACCGTCTCCATGTGCACCTCGACCCACCACAACCAGGCGTCCAGGCCCTCGCCGGTGCGACAGGAGAGGGGGAATGTGACCAATCCCGGATTCAGCGCCTCCACCCCTTTGCGGAAGCGGGCCATATCGAAATCAATGTAAGGCAGCAGGTCGATCTTGTTGATCACCAGCACATCCACATCACGATACATGCCCGGATACTTATACGGCTTGTCATCTCCTTCCGGAATCGAGGCCACCAGCACGCGCTCGTGCATGCCCAGCTGGAAATTCGCCGGGCAAATCAGGTTGCCCACATTCTCGACAATCAGCAACTGCACCTCATCCAGCGCCAGCTGGTCCAGCCCCTGGCGCACCATCGACGCGTCCAGGTGACAGCCGCCGCCCGTGTTGATCTGCACCGCCATGGCCCCCGCCGCCGCCGCGCGGTCCGCGTCAATGCTGGAGGCCACGTCGCCGTCAATCACCGCCAGCTGCGCCTGCCCTGCCAGCCCCTTTATTGTATGCTCGATCAGGCTCGTCTTGCCCGCCCCCGGCGAAGCCATCACGTTCAGCCCAAAGACCCCCGCCGCATCCAACCGCGCCCGATTCTCACAGGCCACAGCCTCATTGGCCCCCAAAATACTCTCCATCACTACCACTTTTCCAGCCATTCCAATCCCTCAAACTCCTATGCCGAAAAACACTCGGCCCCGAATGTCATTCGATCCTAATCCCTGATCTCTAATCCCCGATCTCCAATCTCCAAAAATCTGCGTCCATCTGCGTTAATCTGCGGCCATAATCGACTCCACATAAAACCCCTCGCCCTCC
>JBMCFH010000052.1:0-20257 GCA_048620455.1 Chloroflexota bacterium
GATGAGCGAAGAGCTGTCTGCAGCGGGCTGCGCATGGCCCGGCGCAAGCGACAAGCGGCGGGTCGTTTGATTTACCACAGTGACCAATATGACCCACACTGCAAGATCGTTGCTCTTAGCAAGGCCATGTGTTTGCATCAGTGCAGCGGCAAGCCAAGCTAAGTCGTTTCGCCTGTCTGCAAATACTGTAGAAGGGTGTCCCGGTTCATTTCACCTAATCCAAGCAGTTCCATCGTACGGCCACGCGCTCGATAATCCACTCCGTGAATTGCCGAGGAAATCTGTATGATGGCATCAGCAGTAGGGGTAGGTACGCCTAACAATTGTCCAAGAGAGCTCCAGAGCACCATTCCCATTGGTACATCTTCGGAAATATAACGCGTGTCAGCGCTGGGGGGTCCCTTGCTGCTGGCCGACGCGAAATCCTCCCACTGGTTGCCGTACCGGTATTCATAGTGGGCGCGATAAGGGATCGGCTCCTGGCCGAGCTGTTTAAGTAGTGCCATCTTCTCGCTATCCAAGGCATCAACGATGCGCCATACAGATGGTGTAAACCCTTCCTTGTACATCCAGAATTCACCGCCCGCATGCTCGATGCGACCCAAATTAAACAGGGTGCCTACAGGATGGAGAAGCACATTTGGATTATATAGAGCAGGTTCCAGGGCATGGGCTGCCTCACAGGCGGTGGGATAAAGTTGGCGCAGAGCTTTCACCACTTGAGCCGTAGCTGCCGCTGGAAACACGCCGATGACTTCGCGTATGCCGGGCCCAGCATGGACGTGGACACGAGCAGGCGCAACCACCCGACAGGCATAGGGTAGTGTGACTGCTTCGGCAACGGGAATATCACGTCCCTGTAGCCGTCGGGCAAAGAGCAAAGAGCCGCCAGAGCCTGGAAATAGGATGATAGCCTGGCCTGGCTCCACGCAGGAAGCACATAATTCGGCAAGTGAGGCGTGAGCCAGCGCCTGTGTCACGACAAGAATGAGGTCCACATCACGGATTGCCTCACCTATATCGGAGGTTACGCAGTTCAGTCGCGCATGACCTTCACGCACCACACCCGTAATGTGAATACCATTGGCTTCGCGGATAGCATTCAGGTTTGAGGAAAACTGTGGCAGTTCGTAAAGGTTGACATCTAATCCGGCGAGTGCCAGATCAGCGGCCATAGCGTGCCCGCCGTTGCCTGCGCCAAGCACAGCAACGCGCTTGATATCTGTCGTAGATTTCATCATTCTTGTTCGTCCCGTGTTTGCGGCGCCATCATGCTTGTGCGTGCACGACGCTTTCGTTGTCGCAGCAATTCCGTTGTTTGATAGTCAATATCTCCTGTGTCTGCATTGATGGCGACGCCATATATTTCCTGTGCATTCTCCGGCGATACGATGCCACTCATTACATCCTCATAGACAGCTTGCGGTTCCCGCT
Source organism: Chloroflexota bacterium (assembly GCA_048620455.1). Classification (GTDB taxonomy): domain Bacteria; phylum Chloroflexota; class Anaerolineae; order Promineifilales; family Promineifilaceae; genus JAAYYY01. The sequence goes on from JBMCFH010000052.1 coordinate 1,435, forward strand.
CCAGCGGCTCGCCATATCCGCCACCGCCGGCCATCCAACAACTGACGACATCTCCGTAGCCCAGTTCGAATGTGCCAATCGCCTTAGTGAGTCGGCGCTTCTCATCATTCTTCTCAATAAACCAGCGACCCGGTGCGCCAGGATGGCCACCGAAGATGCCTTGAGGCGGCAGTTCCGTCTTCTGGGAAGTCCAGCTAAAGCGCACGTCATGCGCCAGCGATTTCCAGGTAAATATTTGACCAAGTCCGCCGCGATAGCGCCCCGGACCACCCGAATCGGGACGCAGCGACCGTTCCAGTATGAGGACCGGCGCCTCAATCTCTGTGAGTTCCGCCGGGGGCAATGCAACGTTGGTCACATGGCATGCCATGGCACTCACCCCATCTTTACTGGCCCGCGCGCCCAGACCGCCCTGACTGGGCCCATCGCCCCACTTCTGCCGGTGGTCTACGTCGCCTCCCACTCCATGTGTTTCTAGATTTACTCCGGTAGCATCGTTGTATATACAGCCACATGAATCAGCCATCACGCGGTCGGGTATGGCATGCGCCAGCGCCCCCATAATCAGGTCGACGAGAGAGTGGCAGATGACCATGCGCTGGAATGTGGCTGCCGGCAGTTGAGAATTGACCAGTGTGCCCACGGGCGCCTCTATGGTGATTGGGCGACGGCAGCCGTCATTGCTGGGCACGGTTGGATCAGTGAGACAGCGTAGTGTGTAGGATGCGGCCGAATAAGTTGCTGAGAAGGGTGCGTTTATGGGCCCTAAGATTTGGGCATCTGTTCCACTAAAATCGACAAGTAACTCATCGCCTTGCACTTCAACGGCGACTTTCAAACGGTATGGGCCACCGGCTGTCCCGTCTTCTAGCACCAGTTCTTCATGCAAATAGCGTCCATCCGGGATATTTGCCACTTCTGCCCGCGTGCGTCGCTCTGAGTAGCGCATCAGCTCTTGCGCACATGCCAGCAACAGCTCGCTGCCGTATTTATCAGCCAGCTTCTGTACGGCCCGCAACCCAGTTGCGCAGGCGGAGATCTGCGCCAGCAGATCGCCGCGCATATTGTAAGGGGCGCGCGTATTGTTGAGGATCAGTGCCATCAATTGTTCATCAAGCTGGCCCGCATGGTAGAGTTTGACTGGCTGGAGCCGCAAGCCTTCTTGCCAGATCTCTTCGTTCCAGGCGTTGTTGTTGGGCCACATGCCCCCAACATCGCGATGATGCACCATTATCGTAGCGAACCCTAGAAGTTCATCTTGCCAGAAGATGGGTTGCACCAGAACAATGTCATTGGTGTGATGTGATCCATTTGACCCACTGCCGGCATAGGGATCGTTTGTAATGATGACATCACCTTCTGCTAAAGTAGAGGCGGGGAAATAATGGGTGAGGATGGTCTCTAGCACCGGCGAAAGGCAGTTCAGGTGAATCGGAACATTAGCGCCTTCTGCGATGAGTCGCCCAGCCGGGTCAAAAAGGGCAGATGAGCAGTCTTTGCCCTCTTTGACGATGGTTGAATAACTGGTACGGGTCACCGTGGCCGTCATCTGCTCGGCAACCGACTCAAAAGCGTGACGCATTACTTCTAGCGTGATTGGATCTACCGTCATCCTCAAGCAGCCTCTTCATCTCTTACGAGTGTCATAATCAGGTTGCCGAATCTATCGGCGCGAGCAACTTGTCCTGGTTGCAGGATGGTAGTAGAGCCAAGTTGCTCGATTACAGCCGGTCCTTGCAGCGGGATACCCGCCGCCATCTGGCGTCGCTCATAGACAGGCGTTGGGAGACATCCTGCCCCAAAATAGACCTCCCGCTGGTCCTTTTTTGCCAGTGGCCCGGCATCTGTGTCTGGTAATCCGTTCAATTCAGGCTTATCCTTGAGCCCGACAGCGGTCACACGATAATTAACTACCTCAACGGGATCGCCTTCCATGGCGTGTCCGTATGTTCGTCGGTGTAGAGCGTGAAAGGTACTGCTGAGGCGCTGCAGCGAATCGTGCGAGGTCAGTGGTTCGTCTACGGGCACGCTGAGTTCATAAGCCTGTCCAAAGTAACGCATATCGCAGGAGCGAGTCAGGCGGCGTTGGCCCGCCGGAATGTTTTCCCGTTCCAACTGCACATTGGCCTGCGCCTCCAACTGGCGAAATGTGACTTCCATCTCGGCAACCTGCGCGTCGTCTACGTTTTGAACACGGGTGGCCACATACTCGTGGCGTACGTCGGCTATGACCAAACCTAGCGCCGAAGTATTACCCGGGAAACGAGGTACAATGACGACCGGGATTTCCAGCTCGTCAGCGAGTTGCGAGGCATGTAGGGGGCCAGCTCCACCAAATGCCATCAGGGCAAAATCGCGCGGGTCGTGACCCCGTTCTACTGTGATTAGTTTTACAGCCCGGATCATGGCCGCATTGGCAACCCGGATGATTCCTAATGCCGCTTCCAGTACGTCCATTTTAAGTGGGCGAGCAATTTGCTGGTCGATGGCCGCACGTGCAGCATCAATGTCCAGTTGGACGTCACCACCAAGAAAGTATTCGGGGTCAATCCGGCCTGTTATGACGTGTGCATCGGTGACCGTTGGTTTCTGGCCCCCTCGGCGATAACAGACCGGTCCGGGATCCGCGCCCGCGCTCTGCGGGCCGACTCGTAGGCCGCCGCCCTTATCAATCCAGGCAATACTGCCACCACCCGCCCCGACGATGCTGAGATCTACCGTTTTTATTTGTACAGGGTAACCGGCTACCTCGCTCTCTAGCGCAAACTTAGGTTCACCATTTTCGATAAGGCCTACATCACAGCTTGTACCACCCATATCAAGGGTGATTACATTGGGGAAGCCGGCCAGGCGCGCGATGTGTGTGCCGGCGATGACCCCAGCCACAGGACCGGAATTAGTGATATTGACAGGTTGTTCACGGGCCGTGGTAAAGGAAGCCCGTCCACCATTGGCCTGCATGGTGTAGAGTTGCGAAGTGATGCCGCGCTCGTTCGTGCAAGTGGCAAATTCGTCCAGATGCTGAACCATGCGTGGCATCACGTAGGCATTGACCACCGTTGTCGAGGTGCGCTCGTATTCGCGAAACACCGGATTCACGTCACTGGATAGGGACACGTGAGCGTCCGGATGCGCCTCGACAATGATGTCGCGCACTCGTTGTTCATGAGCCGGATTAATGTAGCTATGTAGTAGAGAGACAGCAATCGAGTCGACTCCGCGTGCACGCAGAGATTGCACGATGGCTCGACAGCCGGCTTCGTCTAGTGACGTCAGGACCTCCCCGCGGAAGTTTATGCGCTCATCTACTTCCAGCCGCAAATCTCGCCTCACCAGCGGGGGCCTACGCTCCATTTGAATATCATAGATGTTACCTGTTCGATACGCTCGCCCTATCTCAAGCACATCACGAAAACCACGTGTTGTGATCAGACCGAGTGCGACCGACTCCTGCTGCACCAACATGTTCGTTACGATAGTTGTGCCATAAACCAACTCGTCGATTTCAAGCGGGTCGACGCCGGCCAGCGCTGTGATTCGTTCGATCCCATGACGAATACCTTGCAACGGCGCTGCCGGAGTTGTCGGTACCTTGAGCGCCCAGATGTTGTTTCCCTTGAGCCCGACAAGGACGAGATCGGTGTGTGTGCCACCAGTATCGATGGCCAGGCTATATCCCATATTGGTTACCTCCACGGTTACGGCGGATGATGAGTTCAACGACGGCGACAACTGCAAAGGAGAGGGCCACCATGAGCACGCCTACCACATTAACCTCGGGCGTAAGTGCGTCACGAATGCGCCCGAAGATGCGGATTGGCAGGGTATAAGTACTGGGCGTAGCCCAGGCTTGCGAGGCGACGAATTCCTGAAAGGAGATGGTAAACGCAAAGAGCATGCCGGCGATGATGCTGGGCCTGATCAAGGGTAAGGTTACTTCAAAAAACGTTTCAAGCTCATTGGCGCCCAGGTTGAGGGAGGCTTCTTCTAGATTCTTCGGAAAGCCGTACAGCTGTGATGAAACGGTAATAACAATATAGGGTAAAGTCAGTAAAACGTGGCCGATCACCAGATATAACCAGCCCGACGGAAGAGAGAGCGCGTTGAGGAATATCAACAGGCTGGTACCCGTAATAATCTGAGGAATGATCATCGGCGCCATCACAAAGGCGTTGAAGAAACGCTTTCCCGGAAAATTAAGCCGCACAAGGCCAATGGCGCAAGGTGTCCCAACTAATGCGCTAACGATAGCCGTAACGAAACCTAAACCAAGACTATTGAGAAGGGCGCGGATCATCAGATCGTCGTCGGCAAATTCAAAATACCAGCGCAGGCTAAAGCCGGGCAGGGGAAAGGTTAGAAATTGGTCCGGATGGAAGGACATTACGACGATGACGACAATAGGTAAGTAGAGAAAGAGATAGACGAAAATGGTGCCCAGACGGAGTATCCATTGACCGCCATCAAAACGATGCCAAAGTTTTCTTTCGGCCCTTAACGGCCGGGTGTTTGTATTGGCCACGCCGCTATTTATTGGGTCCATAAATATCTTCCAGTGAGATATAGCGATTGACAATGACCAGGAAGCCTAGCATGGCCATGAGAAAGATTGCCGCAAGCGCCGACCCAAAGGGCCAATTAAAGGTTTGAAGAAAGCGACTCGCGATGACGTTCGCCATGAGGTCGGTGCCCGTTCCACCGAGAATGGCTGGCGCAAGGAAGTTGCCGGCGCCCTGGATGAAGACGATCACAGAGCCTGCCATCACGCCGGGGAGACTGAGGGGCAGGGTTATTTCGCGAAACGCCTGTAGATTGTTGGCTCCCAGCGATTTGGCCGCCTGTACCAGATTGCGATCAATGCCTTGCATAACGGCGTAAATAGGGAGAATCATAAATGGCAGACCAGAGTAAGTCATACCAATGACCACTGCCAGTGGGGTGAAAAGGAGTCGCAACGGCTCTTCGATCAATCCAAGTTGCAGGAGAGTGCTGTTGACCACACCATTTTCCATCAGAATGAGCATCCAGGAGAAAATACGAATGAGGTAGCTTGTCCAGAATGGGACGAGGAGTAAAAAGATGAGCGTCGTACTGTCAGACCGCCGATTGGCAAGGTAGTAGGCCGTTGGATAGGCCATCAACAGGCACAACAAGGTGGTCTGGAGTCCGACGCTGAAGGAACGAAGTAAAATCCGAGGATAGATCGCCGTCGTGAAAAAGCGCGTATAGTTTTCTAGCGTGAACTCCGGAATGATGACGCCGCCTGTCCCGTGCGTCCAGAAACTATAAAGCAGGAGGGTGAGCAATGGCAATAATAAAAACACGCCAAGCCACAGGGCGACGGGTCCTACCAGCAGCAGGCTCCTGAAGAATCGGCGTCTCTGGAACCAGCTGATTAGCGTTGGCAGGAACGGTTGTTTCGTTTCAGCAAGCATCGTTACCCTCTCAGAACCAGGCAGTCGTTGGGGGTAAAGGCGGCCCAGATTTGTGTCCCGTGTACGAGGGGCGCTTCACCAGTACTGGGTTGCGTCGCTAGAAGGATGTCATCACCCGGAAGTCGGAGTAAATACTGGATCATGTTGCCTACAAAAAGGGAGCGCTCGACCGTCGTCGGGATCACGTTTTGCGTTTCGATGTCAGGCTGTGTGCGGTGGAGTTGGATACGCTCGGCACGAAGGTGCAAGGCCAACCCGCCCTGGTCGGTCAAGCCCCGTACGGCAGGTATGTGGAATGTTAGACCGCTGGTTGTCTCAAAGGTAGCCCCGGAGCTGTTGTTGTTTATGACCCGACCTTCAAGGAGGTTCGATTGCCCAACGAATTCGGCTACAAAACGCGACTGTGGCTCTTCATATATTTCAAGGGGCGTCCCTAATTGTTCGATCACGCCGTGATTCATGACGGCAATGCGGTCGGAAAGGGTCAACGCTTCCTGCTGGTCATGTGTGACAAAGATAAAGGTGATGCCAATCTCTTCCTGGATCTGTTTCAGTTCAACTTGCATCCTCTCGCGCAATTTCCGGTCAAGATTCGAGAGGGGTTCGTCAAGTAACAATACGGCGGGGCGCACCACCAGAGCCCTGGCTAGAGCAACGCGCTGCTGCTGACCGCCGCTTAACTGGTGCGGGTAGCGTGATTCGATACCTGGAAGGCGAACGAGATCGAGCGCTTCGCTTACCAGTTTCTGGTGTTTCTCTTTGGGAACCTTGCCGTACTTCAGGCCAAAAACGACGTTATCGAACACGGTCTTGTGGGGGAACAGGGCGTAGTTTTGGAACATGAGGCTGGCGTCGCGCCGGTATGGTGGTGTGTAGGTGACGTCTTCGCCGCGGATATAGATGGCGCCGGCTGTGGGTTTCTCGAGCCCGGCGATTATGCGCATCGTTGTGGTTTTGCCGCAACCACTGGGTCCCAGGAGCGTCAGAAACTCTCCACGCTGAACCGACAGCGAAATATCGTCCAAGGCGAGAATCTTGCCGAATCGCTTTGTGACGTTTACAAGATCGACATCTATCATGGGAACCTACTTTCGTTGACAGTGTAAGGGGTACAGATGCATGGGTGTCACCTGTACCCCTTTCTTAATCTTGCCCGGGTAGTAGTGGGGCCCCGTTACGAGCCCAGCTTCATCTCTTCGTAGCGCTCGTTCCATTCTTCCTGTTGCTCGAGCACACTGGCCACATCGAGCAGGATGCCGGTTTCGAGAATCGCATCGCGGTAGGCAGCGCGATAAGGCGCATCGGCGAAGAAGGCTTCGTCGTCATACAGTTCGGTTTCCAGCGTTGGAATGTAACCCTGGGAAGCTACGTATTGCACAAGTACATCGGGTTGCAGCATATAGTTGAGGATCATCTCGGCCGTATCTCGCTCAAGACCTTCGCAGCCAGCGGCTATTGCCGGACCGCCGGCCCAAATCGGTCCCCCCTCTTCCGGGAACCACCAACCGATATCGAGCTGGTCCAGCTTGTTTGTGCCGTCTTCGCCGACACGAGTGATGGTGTCGAACCAGTAGTCAGCGATCCATACTTCACGATTCGCCAGTAACTGATCTAGCTGAGAGGCGCTGCTCCAGTAGGCGCGCACGAGTTCTTGTTGCTCGGCCATCGTATCAAAGACTTGATCTACCTCTTCCTCGCTCATGTTGTTGGGATCGATGCCGAGGTAAGCAGCCGTTTGGAAGATGCGGTAGAGACCGTAGTCGCGAAGGGCGATGCGTCCGGCGTAGTCGGGATCAAAGAGGGGATTGTAATCCGAGGGCCGTTCATCGAATTGGTCCCGGGCGTAGACGAAGGTGTACATACCGATATCCACAGTGGCTACATAAGCATTGGTGTCTCCAGCAACGAGTTCCCGAGATTCCCAACGATCATCGAGGTTGGCGTAGTTCGGCATATTGTCCAGCCGAAAGGGTTGCAGCAGATCCTGGGATATACCGTTGTAGAGGCCAAAGTCACTGAGGTAGGTAGCAATACAGTATTCGCCAGGCGCGGCACGAACGGAGGCCAGCCATTCTTCCTGGCTGCCATACAGGCCGTGCTCAACCTCAATCTCTACGCCCATTTCTCGAGCAAAGGGTTGGACCACCAGCTCTTCAAAACTCTGTCCGGTGCCTTCAGACAATGAGTCGATGCGAATCGTGGTTGCCAGTTCAGGGGGCGGCTCAGGTGTGGCCGTTACAACAGCCGGTTCCTGTGTCACCATGACTTCCTGGGTTACCATCACTTCTCTGTCGACTTCAACTACAACAGTTTCAACGATGCGCTCCGGTTCGGAAGCCTGGGGCGGAGAGGCGCAACTTACGAGTGCCCACATGACAATACTCGTCAAAACAAGAATAGTGACTTTCCGGATTGATTTCATGGCAACTACTCTCCTCCTAGGTGAGAAATAAGGACGGTGATAGGGCTGATTCAAATGGTGGTGTTGATTATGATGTACTGTAGGGGTACCACTCTGCGATAAGCTTATCGTGGCGGCATGATAGCAGAACGCTGTTGCAAAAACTGTTTCAAGCGCTGTTATCTGCCAGTTTTTCTAGCTCGCTCTGCGTAATAGAAAACTCGCGTTGCGCCCCCAACCGGGCAAAAATGGATAGCGCGCGCTCGAGTTGCGCACGCGCGTGGGATCGATCAGTTTGACTCAGGAGGCGTGCATAAACGCGCAAGGTCCAGGCAGTCTCAAACTGATCGCCGAGGCCTTCTATTAAGCGCAGGCTCTCGCCCAGTTGCTCTTCGGCACGACGAGGTTGTTGTCGCTGCGAGAGGATTTCTCCTAACAGGCGTAGCCCCATTGCTTCCAGTAAACGAATGCCGGCCTCCTGGGCCAGCTCGATTGCATGCGAAACTCGACTTTCGGCGCCGCCGAGATCGCCTCGAGCAAACGCAATTTTGGCCAGATGATAATTGGCGCGCACAAGCACCATGCTGGCGTGGATTGCCTGACCAATCTCCAGTGCTTGCTCAAGATAAGAATGAGCCTGGTCAATCTCGCCCTGGTCAATTTTTACAAAAGCTAGCGAGATGTAGTAATCGGCAATGCGATGTTGATCGCCGATCTGAAGAAAGGTATCGAGCGCCTTACGATAGTGGGAAAGCGATTGCTCGAAATCGCCGCGGTTGTAAGCGACATCACCCAGGGCGCCATAGCTGGCAGCTTCGCCGGCAACGTCACCAATCTCCCGCGCCAAAGAAAGGCTCTCTCGAGCATGGTTTTCGGCTGCTGCATACGTTCCCCAACGGCGATAGACTCGACTCAATCCCCGGTGTAATCTGGGAATAGAGGCCTTGTGTTCTTCCGATTGGCTAAGGGATAGCGCCTGTTCGTAATGATCGATGGCGTCTTGATAATTGCCGAGGTGGAAGTAACAATCGCCCATCCCTTCGTAGATGGCCGTGCGCTCGAAGAGGAGGCTGTCGTAAATTTCTGCCGTATTTACATCCGTCACGCTCTGCGCTGCATCCAGTAACGCCCGCGACTGCACAAGAGAAGCCAGTGCCTGATGGCTCTGTTCACGCTGGAGATAGACGTGGCCCATGCTGCGAGCGCATCGAATGGCGTCCAACCAGCTCTGATCATCGTCTGGTTCTGAGACTTGATGACTGATCATCTGCAAATAGCTGAGCGCCTGGTCGTAGGAACCCTTGCGCGTGTACACACTGGCGAGGCCGAAATAGATGCGTCGATGCTCTGGTCGCGACGAATCGGCAAGTGGGAGTATCTGAGTATAGGTCTCAATCGCTTCATCGTAGCGCCCCATCCGTTCATAGACATCGGCAAGGCGACGGTGGATCTGAATTCGCCGGTCCAGGGGCGCCGGCGAATCAGGGTCAGCAAGGATGGTGAGAGCCCGACGATAATGGAGCAGCGCTTCCTGATTGGCGTAGAGATTCCGGGCACGGTCAGCGGCCTCTAAAAGATAAGGCAGGGCCTGCGCCATGTCGTTAGCCCGCCAAAAGTGCGAGGCGAGCAGGCCAACATGCTCGCTGCCCATTCCCTGTAGTTTCTCTAGTGCGGACCCAACACGCCGGTGCAGTTTCTGCCGGTAATGGAGCTCTAGAGTCTGGTAGACCGCTTCCTGTACCAATCCGTGGCTAAATTCGTATCGACGCGGGTGGTTGCGCGCATCCACGAGCCAGCTGCGTCCAACGAGCTGTGCCAGATGATCCATCAGCGTTCGCTGATCGCGTCCATAGAGTTCTTCAAGAACCTTGAAATCGAACTGTCGCCCGCATACCGCCGCCAGGCGCAACACTTCCTGCAAGGGGGCGTCCAAATTGGAAAGCCGTTGCAAAATGAAATCGGACACCGTAGGCGGCACTTCCTTTGGTTGGTCGACCGGTTCTGGCGAATCTCGATGCGCCTTGAGAAGCTCTTGCATAAAAAAGGGATTGCCGCCTGTACGGGAGTAGAGGCGTCTTCCCAACTCGTCCAGGTCTGGGGATTGCGGGGTGGTGTGACGCAACAGAGCGCGTGCTTCGGCCTCGGAGAGGGCTTCTAGCGAGAACCTGACCAGCCGGCCGGCGCGCTGTAACGTCTGTGAAAAGCGGCGCATTTCAGCGCGAGTGGCACCTAATTCTGGCTGCACGGTACCGATGAAGAGTACGGGAGCGGCGCCCAGGCGTCGTGCCAGATAGTGAACCAGATCGAGGGTCGATTGGTCGGTCGCGTGGAAATCGTCCAGGAATAATACGACTGTCTGGCGCTGACTGAGATGGGCGATGAACTGGGCTAACCCTTCAAAAAGGCGATTCTTTTCCTGGCCGGGAAAGATCGGGGCGCTGACGGGAAGCCGTGGCAGGTATTCATACAGTTCAGGCAACAAGCGAGCGACTTCAGCCAGCCACAGATCGCTAAGCTGTGCAATATAAGTGAAATCGGCAAAGGGAAAGTAACCTCTTAGCGCGTCGATAAACGGCTGATAGGGAAGCTCCTGATCATGGGCGAAACACTGGGCGCGCAGGACGGTAATGTCTTCGTTATCCGGGTTGTTATCGTAGGCACTCAAAAATTCTTCAACGAGCCGCGTCTTGCCAATACCAGGCTCTCCGTTAATCAGAAGTATTTTGCTCTGCCCCTGGCGCGCCGAGTGCAGTGCGTCTGTGAGTTTCTCTAACTCTTGTTCCCGCCCGACGAAAAATTCTTGAAGTGGCTGAGCGGTGCGAGCAAGCGGCAGTGCGTAGCTTTCGCCCTCAAGTTTTAATGTCCCGTCACGAATGTCACGGTATAGATTTTCTGTTTCTGGCACCGGGGACACGCCCAACTGGTTTTGTAGCAGGCGGCTCAAGGTCTGATAATGCTCGAGAGCGGTGTCGCGTCTGCCCGTTTGATAGTAAATAAACATGAGGTCGCGGCAAACCGCCTCCTGGAGCGGGTCCAGGGCTAGTATCTCTTCGCAGCAGGTAATTGCTTCGGTATAGCGGCGATCTCTCGTATAGTGACCAGCCAGCGTTCGTAAGATTTGAATGTAGTCTTGCTGCAGTTGGTTTCTCTGTACAAAGAGCCAGTCTAGAAACGGCTCGCACGCCGGAGGATGACAACCCTGCAGAAAGTCGCCGCGGTAGAGGTTGCGCGCCTGTTCCAACAATCTTGCAGTTTCGGTCATGCCGGCTATGGATCGAGAAATAGATCCGTTTGGAGTTACCTGCGACGAAAGAGCTTCGGTCGCCAGTTGAAAATGGCGAACGTCGAGCCAGTGCGCCGCCGCCAAGTTAAAGGCATAGTAGCCGTCGCGATAGAGTATATAGAAGTGGAGAGGGGCATCCTCGGGGTTAATCGTCTTGCGCAGAGACCAGATAGTGCGGCGGAGATTGTAGTGTGCGCGTTCCTCGCCCGTCTCTGCCCAAAACAGAGATGCTAAATGATCGCGTGGATAGCCATGCGAGGGTCCCAACATCAGGTAGGCGAGGAGGCCAATAGCTTTGCCGCTGAGCGCCGGTATAAGGTCCTGTCCGGCAAGATAGATCTGCGGTGGACCAAGGAAATTGGCTTCTAGATGGCCGCTTTCCGCGGAGAAATCGGCGTGACTGTGGACCAAATTATGCTTCATTGGCTCCTAATGGAAAGTACCAGTGCGAACAACGTGTATATTACCAGTAATTGTAGAATATTACAGATTTCCGTCGGCGGCTTCCAGGAGCGTGTTGATCAGGCGCCGGGAGAGCACAGTGCATAGGGGGATATTCCGGGATTGGGGCTAGAGGTCGGGGTGTTGGCGGGCCAGCGCGGCGGCTTCTTCGCGGGAAGAGACGTCGAGGCGGGCGAGGATGGCCGAGACGTGATGGTCCACGGTTTTGGGGGAGATGTGTAGGCGGGCGGCGATCTGGGCGTTGGTCAGGTTTTCGGTGAGCAGCGTGAGGACTTCGAGCTGGCGGTTGGTTAAGTGGAAGGGGTTCTCGCGGGTTGTGGGGCGCGGGCCGCGTGGGATCGGTTGCACCCCGGCGCGCTGCAGTTCCTGGCGCACGCGGTGGGCCATGGGTCGCGCGCCGAGGTCTTCGAAGATGAGCAGCGCCCTGAGTTGGGCGTCGCCGTCCCCTGCGGCGAGGGCGCGGGCCTGTTCGTAGGGACAGCCCAGCGCTTCCCAGGCGGCGGCTGCGCCGTCCCACTGCCCCTGAATCTCCAGCACGAAGGGGCGCACCATCCAGTCCTGCGTTTCTACTGTTTCGCCGGCGCGCCAGCGCCAGTAGGCGAGTTCGGCGGCGAAGCCGGGCTGCCTGTTGGCGATGACGACATCGTAGATGGCGCGCGCTTCGCGCAGGGCGCGCTCGCGGTTGCCCGCCAGCCACGCTGCTTCGGCGCGCGCGGTGTAAACGACGCCCAGCCGCTGCTGGTTGTTTACCTGGCGGCTGAGGTGCAGGGCTTCGTCGAGCGCCTGTTGCGCCGCCTGGTGCGCGCCGCGGCGGGCGTGCAGCCGGCCCAGGGCCACCAGGGCGGCAACGCGGAAGACTTCCATCTGGCGCGGGTGCTCCAGAACGGTCCCGGCGATCTTCTCGGCCTGGTCCCAGCGACCGCGGTATACGAGCACAATGGCTTTCCAGGCCTGGATGACGAGCCAGGAGAGATCCAGGTCGTGCTCGGCGGTGATCTCCAGGCCGGAGGCGATCAGTTCTTCGGCGCGTCGCAGATCGTAGACGTCCACGCAGGTCATAATGAGGTCGCAGTGAACGGAGCCCGCGGCCCAGTATGCTTTTTCGTCGAGGACGAGGGCCAGGCTTTTTTCGAGATAGTCGCGGCCCCGGGCGTGGTCTAGCGGTAGCGAGCAGATGCCCAGGGCATGGTAGGCTTCGATGTGCAGAGAGGTGCTCTCAAGTTCGGCGGCTACGTTGAGGCAAGCGGCGGCCCGGTCAGCAGCTTGCTGGCCTTCGCCGGCGCTGAGGTGCAGAAAGGCGCGCACTTTGTGGGCGACTGCCAGGGCGTGGCTGGCCCCCTGGGGCTCGAGTAGCTCCAGCGCCTCCTCAGCGGACTGCTCTGCCTCTGAGGAGTGGCCCTCCATTAGCAGCAGGACGGCAAGGCGACAGAGGCTGTTTGCCACCAGATTGAGGTCGCCGCCCTTCATGCCCAGGGCGACGGCGCGGCGGTGGGCGGTGATGGCCTGTGAGCGGTCGGGGTTTTCGTGGGAAGCAGAAGCGAAGGCGGCGTAGAATTCTGCTCGCTGTCGGGGCGGCAGGTCGTCGCTGTGGCGGATAGCCAGATCCCACAGGGCGGCGGCTGTGCGCAAGGCACCGGCGGCGCGCGCGGCCCGGGCGGCTACGGGAGCGTAGGCCAGGATTGCCTCGTGGTCGCCGGCGGCTTCGGCGTGGTGAGCCAGGCGGATGGCGTCTTGTTGCGTGGTGGGCGAGGCTCTGAGCGCGGCGAGCACAGTCCTGTGCAGGGAGAGCCGACGGTGAGCGTGGATGGCGGCGAGAATGGCCTGGCGGGCCAACTCGTGGCGGAAGGCGAGCGTCTCTCCATGGGCCTGCAACATACCGGCGTCGAGGCATTCGTTGACGGCGGCGTCCTGCGCTCTGGTCACTTCAGCCAGCAGCCAGGGTTCGATGCGCGGGCCGATGACGGCGGCGGCATCGAGCACGGCGCGCCCGGGCTGGGAGAGGCGCGCGGCGCGGGCCAGGACGGCGTCGCGAACGGTGGACGGCACGCCGTCAGTGCCGGATACCAGAACGCCTTCGGCGCGCGCTGCCAGCACTTCGGTGACGTAGAAGGGGTTGCCGCCTGTTTGCCGGTGCAGGGCTGTGGCGTCTATGGGGCGCTCGCCGACGAGGCGTTTTACGCCCTGCGGCGACAGCGGCGAGAGTGGAATGCGCTGCATGGCGGGCAGGGTAGCCAGGTCTCCAAACAGGAGGCGCAAGGGGTGTTGGGCATTGAGCGCGTCGTCGCGAAATGTGACCAGCAGGAGGGAGGGGGTGAGATGGATGCGCCGCCCCAGATATTTGAGCCAGTCGAGGGTGCCTTCGTCGGCCCAGTGGATGTCTTCAACGACGGCGATGGTGGGTTGCCCCTGGAGTTCCTGTAGGCAGGCGGAGAAGATCAGGGGCAGTGCGGCGCCGGCGCTGAGCAGGCGCGATAGGCGGCCCTCTGTCTGCGCGGCGATATCGTACAGTGGGCCGAGGGGGCGCGGGCTGAAGAGCGCGTCGCAGGCGCCCCAGAGATGACGCGCCTGCTTATTGTGGCGAACGAAGGTTTCCACGAGCGCTGTTTTGCCGATCCCGGCTTCGCCGGAGATGAGCACGAAGCCGCCCTTGCCGGTAGCGCCCTGCCAGGCGGCATCCAGGTCGCGGAAAGCGTGTTCCCGGTCGACGAGTTCCATTTTTCTACCTGCTGCCATTGTAACATGTCCTGGTTATAATGGGGGCCGTTGGCGGTAATTGGCTGCAAAAAGCCAGCAGCCGTTTGCCGCTCTCAGTGGGAGGCAATCAACAGCACCATGCACAAGGAGCAACGATGAAAGTAATGGTCACGGGGGGAGCCGGGTTTATCGGCTCGCACGTTGTCGATCTGTACCTGGAGAACGGTTATGAGGTGGTGGTGGTGGATGACTTATCCACAGGCCGCCGCTCGAATTTGAATCCGCAGGCGACGTTTTACGAGGTGGACATCCGCGGCCCGCAACTGGAGGCGGTGTTTGAGCGGGAGCGACCGGATTATATCAGCCACCACGCGGCGCAGATTGACGTGCGGCGCAGCGTGGCGGATCCTGCCTTTGACGCGGAGGTGAACGTGTTGGGCTCGATCCGGCTGTTGGAACTGGCGCGGCAGTATGGGGTACAGCGCTTCGTGTATATCTCGACGGGCGGCGCGGTCTATGGCGAGCCGGCGTACTTGCCCTGCGATGAGGAGCATCCTATTAATCCCATCTGCCAGTATGGGGCCAGCAAGCACGCGGTGGAGCATTATCTTTATTTGTATCATCACCTTTATGGGCTGGATTACACGGTGCTGCGCTATCCTAACGTCTATGGGCCGCGCCAGGACCCGAACGGGGAGGCGGGTGTGGTGGCGATTTTTACGGGCCAGATGTTGCAGGGGGAGCAGGCGGTGATTTATGGGGATGGATTGCAGGAGCGGGATTTTGTGTACGTGGGCGATTGCGCGCGGGCCAATGTGCTGGCGTTACAGACGGAACAGAACGGTATTTTCAACCTGGGGTCGGGGGAGGGGACGAACGTGAACCAGCTCTTTGAGATTCTGAGTGAAATCACGCATTACGGAAAGGAGGCGGTACACGGGCCGGCCAAAGCGGGTGAGACGCGCAAGATCTACCTGACGGCGGCGAAGGCGCGGCGCGAGCTGGGCTGGGAGCCGGCGGTGGACCTGGTGGAGGGGCTGTCACGGACGGTGGCTTATTTTCGGGAGGAGGAGCTGGGGGGAACTAAGTGACAAAGAGGGGCACGGAGCAGGGCGGCCGGTGGTCGCTGGGGAGAACCAGAACCACGGAGGTCAGGGGGTAACGGCTGCTCTTACGACTCGGCGAGGGGGGCGATGCACTCCGGGCCTTCGTTCTGGGGGCGGTTGACGAAGGTGCTGATGGAGTAGGCCTGGAGCATGTCGTCGGCGGCGGGACGCAAGAGGTGTTGTAGCTCTTCCTGGTTGCGGCCGTCGCTCTGTAGCCAGGCGTCGTAGTCTTCGGGCTCGAGGATGACGGGCATGCGGTTGTGCAGGGGCTTCATGAGGTCGTTGGGGCGGGTGGTGAGGATGGTGCACGACTCGATTTCGGAACCGTCGGCCCCTTGCCAGTGCTCCCATAAGCCGGCGAGGCCCAGCGGCGCGCCCTCTGCGTGGTGGATGTAGTACGGTTGCTTCTGGCCGTTCTGTTTCTGCCACTCGTAGAAGCCGCTGGCGGGGATGATGCAACGGCGGTATTTGAAGGCGGCGCGGTAGGCGGGCTTTTCGGCGACGGTTTCGCTGCGGGCGTTGATCATGCGCGAGGCCATGCTGGTGTCTTTGGCCCAGAAGGGGATCAGGCCCCAGTGCAGGTAGGTCAGCTCGCGCTGCCCGCTCTCGGGGTGCCGGCGCACGGCGGCAACGGGCTGCGTGGGCGCGATGTTGTAGCGGGGGGCGAGGGTGGGCGCCTGGGGTAGACCGAAGGCGTCAGCCAGTTCTTCGCCGGGGATAATTAGAGTGAATCGTCCGCACATATTGGTTTATTGGTGTATTGGTTTATTTGTTTATTGGTAACCTGGATCGGTGTGGATAAGTTTACGACATTATGGAGGGAAATGCTACAGGTGAGGCTGCTCGCTCCTCGAACGTTATTTCACTTCCTCTTTCCAGGATAGCGGGGAATAGCTGCGAAGTCTACGCTTATTGTCGGAATTGATTGGGGGGAACGGGGAGGGAACGTATAATATCCGGCAAATGACTGACCGGCCTGACATCAAGACGCTCATTAGGGAACTGAAGACCATTCCCTTTCTACAGGGGGTGGACGAGACGATCCTGCGCGAGCTGGCGCGGGGGGCGGTGTGGCGCGAGTATGAGGCGGGAGAGGTGGTGTTTCTGGAGGGGGAGCGGGCGCGAGGTTTGTATTATTTGCATAGCGGCTGGCTGAAGGTGACGAGAATGTCGGCCGAGGGGCGAGAGCAGGTGCTGCAGTTTTTGGAGCCGGGGGAGGCGTTTAACGCGGTGGGCGTGCTGGCGGACCGGCCCAATGCGGCGACGGCGGTGGCGCTGGAGCCGGTGGGTCTGTGGATTTTGCAGCGCGAGGCGGTGGGCGAGATGTTGCGGAAGCGGTCTGAACTGGCACAGTTCGTGATTCAGCGCATGGCCACGCGCGTGCTGGAACTGGTGGACCTGGTGGCGGACCTCTCTTTGCGCACGGTGAGCGGGCGCCTGGCGCGCTTGCTGCTGGAAGATTCGCGGCCCGGCTCATCGGGCGAGGTGCTGCACCGGCCGCGCTGGTACACGCAGGCGGAGATTGCGGCGCGGCTGGGCACGGTGCCCGACGTGGCGCAACGGGCGCTGAGCGCGCTGGCGGAGGAGGGGCTGATTGAAGTAGAGCGCAGCGCCATTTATATACGTGATCGGGAAGGGCTGGAAGCGATTGCTACCTGAGCGGATGCGACGAACGCCGGAGACGGCAGCGCCGGCTGGTGCGGTTGCCGGCGCTGTCGACGGGCTTATTGGGCGACCCGCGCGGCGAGGAATGACAGTTGCGTTTCTGCGAAGACGCCGCGGGTGCTGCCGGCGGGGGTGACGACGGTCGCGCCGGGGCTTACGGTGATGGTCTCGTCGTTGACGGTCATCTGCCCTTTGCCTTCCAGGAAGTGATACACAGCCAGCGCTTCGGGATGTTCGGGAATTTGCTGGCCGGCTGCCAGGCCGGCAACGATGACTTTGAGCTGTTCGTTGTGGAAAAGAATGTGAGGCTCGGGTCCGTTGGTTGAATAGTGGACGGCTGCTTTGGTGTCTGCGATGCTGGTTGCTGTATTCACTGTGTGTCTCCTTTCAGTTAGATTTCGTTCTAATTACTGCTGTTGATTTACCTGACGGCGTTCAGTCTGCGGTTCGGGCGTCGCCAATGAGGGGATCGATTACGGCGTTGCGCTCCTCTTGTTTTTCCAGGCCGCGGCGCACGATGCCCCAGATGTCGACGACGATGGGCAACAGGGAGAGAAGCCACAGGGCATACGCTGCGCCCTGCAATGGGGCCTGGATGTCGAGGGCGAAGATGCTGACCCAGAAGATAAAGCCGCCGATGTGCGTGGCGATGAGGCTGAACCAGTTGCCGCCGAGGCGCGCCTGTTCGTCGGGCAGGAAGATGCGGGTGAAGAAGTAGGGCAGGATGGCGTAGCCGAATTGCAGCATCCAACCGTAGACGAGGGCCTGCGGCGCGTTGGCTTCGATGCCCGCGCCGGGGAAGCCGGGCACTCCGGCGATGATCAGGGGGGCGACCAACACCGGCGCGAAGAACCAGAAGTAGGACGTGGTCAGGTGCCACATACCCACTTCCCAACGCTGGCCCAGCATGGGCTTGACGACGTTGGCCAGCAGCAGGAGGGTGGCGGCGGTGTGCATGAGCAGGCCGGGCACGGAGAACCAGTTGGAGCCGACCCAGGGACCCAGCACCAGACCCAGCGCGCCAAAGACCAGCAGCCAGAAGATGGCGGAGACGGAGCGGGGCCAGGCCAGCGCCTTACCTGTGACGCGAGGGTAGGCGTCGACGAGGATTCCCGCAAAGAGGAAGGAGATGAAGCCCCAGCTATTGGCGTGGATGTGCACCTCGATGGGGACCTGGATGCGCAGCCAGGCGCCCCAGCCCAGCCAGAGGCCGGTGCCCACGATGATGCCCAGCAGGAAGTAGCCCAGGCCGGCGATGTAGAAGGGGCGGCCCTGCCCGCTGCCGGCGTCTACCGGCTTTGCGCCCATGTCCGCCAGTTGTTTGATGAGCATCATGACGGCGATGAAGACCAGGGTGCCGCCGGTAAGGATCAGGGTGCTGTTGACGAGCGGAATGCCGATGAGGAGTGTGACAATGCCGGCGTTGAGGGCCAGCCACGTACTCCATCGCGTTTTGGGCGGCGGCTGGCTCTGGCGAGCGGCGACCAGGGCGGGCATCAGCCAGAAGGCGGCTTCGGTCAGGGTGCCCAGCGTAATGAAGTGCACGCGCAGCCAGCGGATGCCGCCATAGGCGGAGAGCAGGTTGAAGGACGCCAGCGAGTTGTCCAGCGCGGTCAGCGCTGCCAGCGACATGAACAGGATCGTCATCAGGAAATAAGGATTGAGCATGAGGGTTTCCTTCTTGTGCACTGGTTCGCTGTCTGGCGCCCTATGGTGCTTTACCTTCCGGACAGGCGACGATAGCCGCTTACGAGGACGCCGACGATGATGATGGCTG
>JBMCFH010000053.1:0-20191 GCA_048620455.1 Chloroflexota bacterium
CGCATATGTATTGCTTACAGGCCTCTGGTACAGTACAGTGGAGTTAGACGCAGCAGGCGCCCGACGCCACGAGAAACAGCGAAAGCATATATGAACGCCAATAGAAATATCTACATGGATCATGGCGCGTCCACCCCAGTCGATGCCCGTGTTGTGGAAGCGATGCGGCCGTACTGGACAGAGACGTATGGCAACCCTTCATCTGTGCACCAGTTCGGCCGGCGTGCGCGCCGAGGCCTGGACAGCGCCAGGCAGTTGATTGCCGAGCTCCTGAATGCCACTCCCGACGAGATCGTGTTTACCGGGTGCGGCTCTGAGAGCGATAATCTTGCGCTGCGCGGTGTCATGTGGGCTGCGCGAGCGGCCGGTCGCGGCAACCACCTGATCACCACTATTGTCGAGCACAAAGCGGTACTGGACACTGCAAAACAGCTTCGCGACCTGTTCGACTTTGATTTGACCATTCTGCCTGTCAACGAGTATGGGCAGGTCACGGTGGACGATGTGGTTACCGCGATTCGCCCCGATACCGTGCTCATCAGCGTCATGGCTGCCAACAACGAGATAGGCACGCTGCAACCGGTGTCCGAGATCGGCGCACTGGCCCGCGAGCGAGGCATCTTGTTTCACACGGACGCCATCCAGGCTGCCGCGGTGGAAGCGTGGGATGTGCAGAAAATGCCCTATGATCTGATCAGCTTCGCGCCGCACAAATTCTACGGCCCCAAGGGCGTGGGCATTCTCTACGTTCGTGACGGCGTCGAGCTGGTGCCGTCGCTGACCGGCGGCAGCCAGGAAGGCGCGCGCCGGGCAGGTACGGCCAATGTACCCTACGCCGTAGGCGCTGCAGAAGCATTGCGCCTGGCGATGGACGAGCGTGAGGCAAACGTCAGCCACTACCAACAGCTCCGTGATCGCCTCGTCGAAGGAATCCTGGGGGCCATTCCCGAGGGCTGCGTGTTAACCGGTCACCCTGAGCAGAGGCTGCCACACAACGCCAGTTTCGCCCTGCGCGATGTGAACGGCAACGATTTGCTGATGCACCTGGATATGGCCGGCGTTGCAGCCAGCAGCGGCTCGGCCTGCTCCACGGGCAATCCTAAACCGTCGCGCATCTTGCAGGCCATCGGCCTGGATGAAGCCTGGACCAAGGGCGGGCTGCGCCTGACGGTTGGACGTCAGAATACTGAAGAGGATGTCGCTTACGTCGTACAGAAGCTGCCCGAAATTGTGCGCACGCTGCGCCAATTGAACGTACAATACGCCTGACGACGCCTGACGACGCCTGACGACGCCTGACGACAACCTGATCGCAACAGGAAGAAACGAAGCAAGAAGAGAATGACGGTTGAAAGCAACGGCAATGGTATGAATAAGCAGCCACGTGTGGTCGTAGCCATGAGTGGCGGCGTCGATAGCTCTGTGGCAGCGGCCCTGCTGGTGCAGCAGGGCTATGAGGTGATCGGCATGATGATGCGCCTGTGGAGTGAACCCGGGCGCGGCGCAAATGCCCCTCTCAACCGCTGCTGCACACCGGACCAGATGGCGGATGCCCGCCGCGTGGCCGATAAACTGGACATCCCCTTCTACGTCGTGGATGTGCAGGACCACTTTCGCAAGACCATCGTGCAGTTCTTTATTGACGAGCATGCGCGAGGGCGGACGCCAAATCCCTGCATCGAGTGCAACCGCCAGATCCGTTTCAGCTACCTGCTGGACCGCGCCCGCGCCCTGGGCGCCGATTACCTGGCGACGGGCCATTATGCCCGTATTCGACGCGGAGCGCAGGGGTATGAGCTGCTAAAGGCTATCGACGAAAGCAAGGACCAATCTTACGTTCTGCACGTCTTAAGCCAGGAAGACATGGCTCACGTCCTGTTCCCGGTCGGCGAATTTACAAAGGACGAGGTGCGCACCATGGCCCGGGAATTCGATCTCCCGGTAGCCAGCAAGCAAGAGAGCATGGATCTCTGCTTCCTGGGCGACGGGGACTACCGGCGCTTCTTGAGCGAATACGCCGCTGATAGCGTGAAGCCTGGACCCATCGTGTCCCAGGATGGGGAAGAGCTAGGCCGCCACGAGGGACTGATGTTCTACACCATTGGTCAGCGCAAGGGGTTGGGCATAAGCGTGGGCCAGCCGATTTACGTCTTGCGCAAGGACGTGGCGCGCAACGCGCTGGTTGTGGGCACGCGCGACGAATTGGGCCGCAGCGAATTGCTGGCCCGGGACGTGAGCTGGTTGTCCGGTACGCCACCCAATGATCCTGTGCGCGCCGAGGTCAAGATTCGCTATAAGGCGCGGCCGGCCACGGCTACCGTTATTCCCTTGCCTGATGGTCGCGCGCGCGTACGTTTTGACGACCATGTCTTCGGCGCAACATCCGGGCAGGGCGTGACCTTCTATGATGGAGAGCTTTGCCTGGGCGGCGGTCTTATCGCCGACAGCGTCACCATTGGCGGCAGAGCTACTGAGGCGGTGGGAGCAGAGAAAGGTCAATGATCGTTGCGGCGTCGGGCCTGGTACTCAGCTTCTTGTTGGCGACGGCGTACGGCGCCGGGTTCCACGTCATTCTTGGTGGGCCGGCCCGTCATATCCTCGTCTACGTCATTGCCGCCTGGTTGGGATTCGCCATGGGCCACTTTCTGGGCGACTTCATGAACGTCGATATACTGAGATTGGGCGCCATACACCTCCTGACCGCCAGCGTTGGCGCCTGGGGCGCGTTGCTCGCGAGCTGGTTTCTCGTCAGGACTGCGTAGCCTGTTAGAATCTGTCTGCCATCGCGCCGGTTGACCATTGAAATTAACTGATGCTATACTTGATTTTAAGGTAACGCTATGAACGTTGAAGCTCCAATGACAGAGCAACCAAGGCCACAGACAGCGGAACGGAAAGGCATACCGACCTGGTACATCGTCGTAGGCGCGGTTGTAGGCGTGGTTCTGTTTGCGCTTCTAATCTGGTTCATTCTCTGGGCAGCCAGCAATCACGCCCCCACAGTGGAAGCGATACGGGACATCTTTATCATTGCCCTCGCCCTGGAGTCGTGCCTTTTTGGTATTATTCTAGTCATAATGCTGGTCATGCTGGTAAGACTGGTCAACATGCTGGAATTTGAAATCAAGCCGATATTGGAGAAGACGAACGAAACGGTAGGCATGGTACGCGGTACGACGTCGTTTGTGGGGGACAACGTAGTGAAGCCGGTGACCAGAGCTACTGCTTACGTTGCCGGAATCCGCGCAGGCCTCAAAGCGTTATTTGGCGACCCGAAAAAGAATTTGCCGGACTAGGAGTGAATCGAAAATGAGTAACAACAGTAATGAAGACACTGGCGCCTTTTTAGCCGGTTTTGTGGTTGGCGGTCTGGTCGGAGCAGCAGCCGCCCTTATCCTGGCCCCGCGCTCTGGCGAAGAGACGCGCGCGCAACTGGCTGCGCGCGGCGAGGAGCTGCGGCGAACGGGCGAGCAACGGCTGCACGAGTACCGCTCCACTGCCGAAACGTATGCCGGGCAGGCCCAGGAACAGGCGCGGATTGTGCTTGACGAAGGTCGTACCCGTGTAACCGGCGCCATTGAACATGGCAAGGAACGCGTCACCGAAGCCATCGATGAGGGCCAACAGGCGTTCAGGCAGACGGCAGAACGAAGCAAAGCGAAGGCAACCTCCGCCATTGACGAGGCAGCCGAGCGAACCGAGGAAGCATCAACCGAGGCGCTTGACACTGCCGAGAAAGCAGTCGACGAAACTGCTGAGGCGAGCAAAGAGGCGCTTGAGGACGTCGAAGACACCGCTCGCCACATGGACGACAAAGGCGAAGGGAGCGCTTAATTTCTCTTACGGACCGCGTGAACAAGAGAATTAGGGCGTCCTTCGCACAGAGGGGCGCCTTTTTTTACGCACCGGCAAGCGAGCCCAGTGCCGGGAGACAAGACAGATGATGGTGACGCGCCCGATATCGGTCACGGGCACGTTACCACTTTATTGGTTATGAGCAAAGGTTCTTCCCTGACGCTGTCACAACTGATTAGTGGCCTGCCGCCGGACACCAGTAACGATATCCGGTCGCAGTTACGGCAGGCGTATGAGTTTGCCACGGAAATTCATGGTGGTCGCCATCGCAAGTCGGGTGAGCTATTCGTGGAGCACGACCTTGCCGTGGCACAGATTATTGCGCGCCTTGGCGTCAACGATCACACATTGGTCGCCTCCATGCTTCATGATTCCCTCCTGGACCACACAGGCCAGAAGGAAGAAACGCTGTACCAGGTTTTTGGACCCAAAGTCACCGGGCTTGTCGTCGGTTTCAACAACCTCCAGGAGTACGCCGAACAGAAGGAATACGAAGCCAACGACGAGAATGGCGATTCGCCAAGACTTGAGCAGGTGCGCCGCGCCATCCTGGCTATGATCGAGCAGGATGTGCGCATTATCCTCATCGCCCTTGCCGACAGCCTGCAGGATTTGCGTAAGGCAGCAGCTCTGGGCCCTGTCAGGCGCCAGGCGATTGCGCAGCAGGTCATGAACATCTACGCTCCCCTGGCCAACCGTCTCGGTATTTGGCAGCTGAAGTGGGAACTCGAGGATCTGGCCTTTCGCTATCTGCAGCCGGAGCAGTATAAGTATATCGCCGGCAAATTGGACGAGCGTCGCGCCCTGCGCACGCGCAAGATTGACGAATCGGTCCAGCGCCTGAAGCAAATGATCCATGAAATGGGATTCGAGGCATCTGTCACCGGGCGTCCCAAACACATCTACTCCATCTTCCGCAAAATGGAGCGCAAGGGCGTGGGCTTTGACCAGATCTACGACGTGCACGCACTGCGCGTCGTATTGCACACGCAGAATGACAACGGCGAGGAACCAAAGAGCCGCAAGCAACGAGACGAAGAGGCGCGCAGCCTCTGTTATCAGGTCCTGGGCGCCGTGCACAGCCTCTGGCAGCCGATTCCGCAAGAATTTGACGATTACATCGCCTCCCCCAAGCCAAACGGCTATAAGTCATTGCACACGGCGGTAATGGATGAGGATGGTCAGACCCTGGAGGTCCAGATTCGCACAGACGAAATGGACAAGGAAGCGGAGCTGGGTATTGCCGCCCACTGGGCCTACAAGGAAGAGAACGGCAACCCTACCGCCTCCGACGTAAAGCGCATCCACTGGTTCCGCCAACTGGTCCGCAATCTGCGCGAGGCGGACGACACGCAGGATGAAAGCGAGCAATTACAGAAGGAGTTTCTGGACGAGCGCATCTACGTCTTCACACCGCGTGGAGACGTCATTGACCTGCCGGCGGGGTCCACGCCCATTGATTTCGCCTACCAGATACACACCGAAGTGGGCCATCGCTGCCGCGGCGCGCGCGTCAACGGCAAGATGGTCAGCCTGGAGCATGAACTGCGCTCAGGTGACCGTGTGGACATCATCACTGCAAGCCGGGGCGGGCCCAGCCGCGATTGGATGAACGAAAACCTGGGCTATACGCGCAGCGCTCGCACGCGCAGCAAGATTCGCCAGTGGTTCCGCCAACAAGAGCGGGACAAGAACATCGAACACGGGCGAGAGGTCGTGGGGCGCGAGCTAAAACGGCTCGGTCTTGGCGAGGTCTACACCATAGAAGACATCGCCGAGGCGCTGCGCTATGATGATGTGGAACAGTTCCTGGCCAAAGTGGGATTTGGCGACATTCAGAGCACGCAGATCGGCGGCGCCATTGCCTCGCTGCAACAGAAACTGAAGCCGGACGACGAACTGCGCCCGCTGCTGGAACAGCCGGCGCCCAGAGTCAGCAAGGGGCTGACGGTGCTCGGCGTTTCCGGCCTGCACACCAAGTTCGCCGGTTGTTGCAGCCCCATCCCCCCCGAACCGATCCGCGGCTACATTACGCGCGGCAAGGGGATCACTGTGCACCGCGCCGACTGCAAGACCCTCAGGCACATTTCGGAACAGGAACGACTCATTGAAGTCGAGTGGGGCGTGGAAGAGGACACGTATCCCATTCCCATCGTAGTCCGCGCCTATCACCGGCCCGGCCTAATCGAGGATATCACGAACGTGCTGAAGGGGCGCAAGATAAATCTACCCAGGACCAAGAAGACGACGGCTAACAGCATCACCACGGTGTATATGGTAGCCGAGGTACGCGATCTCTCGGAGCTAGAGTGGTTACTGGAGCGCATCGATAAGTTGCCCAACGTCCTGGAAGTTCAACGCCAACGTTGGACGTGATCATTCGCAACCGGTAAACGACTCAATCGAGTAATTCAATGAAACCACTTGTATTCTGGTGCCGCTGGCACGAAGCGTCATTGCGCTTGCACGGGCGCAGCGACGCTGCTGTGTGGGGCGAGCTGGCCTTCGAAGACCACACTGAATCGTTCCACTTCGATCTGGATAACTGGACGCTGACGATTGATCCGGGTGGCGAAGAACGCGTCCTGCAACTGGACGAGATGGGGATAGAGGTCGACGAGTAATGGGCGCCAGTAGATCTGCCGGGGCTACCCGGCGTACTGCTCAAAAATGCGCCGGTAGGCATGCTGTTCGGCCATCAACGTCTCGTGATCGCCGACCGCGACCAGCCGCCCGCCGCGCAGCAACAGGACCTTGTCCGCCCATCGTATCTGTGACAGGCGATGAGTAATCAAGATGGTGGTCTGCCGCTCGGCAGCCCGCGCGATCGCCTGCTGGATACGATCCTCCGTGGCGCTATCCACGGCGCTGGTCGAATCGTCCAGGATCAGAATGCGTGGGTTTGTCAGGAAGGCGCGGGCGATAGCCAGCCGCTGGCGTTGTCCGCCGGAGAGTGTCGCCCCCCGCTCACCGATCACCGTGTCGTAGCCATCACGAAATGAGAGAATGAATTCGTGGGCCTGCGCCGCCTTCGCCGCCTCAACGATCTCCTCGCGCGTCGCATCGGGACAGCCAAAGGCAATGTTCTGGGCCACGGTGCGCGAGTAGAGAAAGATATCCTGCTCAATAATCGAAATCTGGCGGCGCAAGGCAGCGAGATCCCACTTCCGCACATCCACCCCATCGACCAACACACACCCCTCGTCCACGTCATACGTGCGGTTAATGAGTTTGGTGATGGTGCTTTTGCCCGAACCTGTCTGACCCACGATGGCCAGCGTCTGGCCCGGCGCTATTTCAAAGTCAATTTCTTGCAGCACGGGTGAGCCAGGTACATAGGCGAAATTGACGTCTTTAAAGCGAATATGACCTTCGATTGGCGCGCTGTAGCCGCCCACATTCTCATCCAGCGTCGTCTCGCCGGTGATGAGATTCAAAATGCGGCGGGCGCCGGCAAGACCCAGCGAAACGTGGGAGTAAGCTCTGAGGGAAACAAATGTGGGAAAGCCGAAGAGGCTTAGCAAACCCATATAGGCGATAATGTCGCCCACGGCAATGGCCCCCTGCCGGTATAGTAGGAAGGCGTGTGTGAACCCTATTGCATTGGTAATACCCAGCAGTAACAAAGGCAGGAAGCGGGCCTCTATGTGGCCCTGTTCGACGACGGCGTCGCGATATTCGCGCGCGTTATTGCGAAAATAGTCGATCTCCTGCTCCTCCTGCGCCGCCCCCTTGACGGTTTCAATGCCGTCAATCGCCTCGGCCAGCCGGCTGTTCAGGAGACCAAAGGCTACGCGCACACGGTCGGTAACGGGATTCAACTCGCGCAGGTACCCCGCGAGAGCCGCGACGTAGGTCACCAGGAAGAAAGCAGGCGCCGCCAACAGGGCAACGTCGTAACGGGGCGCGATGATCAGGGGCATGATCAGAAAGTTCGCGGAGCCTACGACGAGGTTGATGCCCGGGTTAAACAGCCGGTTAATCTCACGCACGTCATTGGTGGCGCGGGCCATGGTGTCGCCCACGGGCTGCATATCATGAAAGGTCATGCTCTTACCGAGCAGGCTGACATACAGCTCGTAACGCGTGTCCCGCTCCAGGCGCTGGCCGAGCACTTCGCTGGAGAAGTTGCGACCCAGCTGTAAGAGAGCGCGCACGATCTGGCTGCCGACGATCAGGAGCGCAGCGAAGCCGATTAGCCCAACGTCAGCCGGCGTCGCCAGAGCCGCGTCAAAGGCCATGCCGACGAGCACGGGCACGACGGCAGCGAGCGCCGCGTTACCCAGTGCGCCCAAAAACATGAGAACCAGAAAGGTCTTGTGCCGCATGACGTGGGAAACAATCCAACGTACCGGCGTGCTGCGATCGGACTCTATCGGCGTATCGACCGTAAACTCAGTCACGCGCCGGCCCCATACAAATGGCTGGTATGGCGCACCGTATAGACCGCGCCGGACCGCTTTAGCTGACTCTCGAACAGGTGCACGGCATCGACCCCTATGCGAGCCGGCGCCACGCCCTGGCCCCAGGGCAGATCCAGGGTAGCTCCCTTTTGTTTGACGCGTCCCAGCGTCAGGTGCGGTCGAAATGGCCGTTGCTCTGGTTCCCAGCCCATTGCCGCCACCATTTCCTCGACGTCATTCCGCAACGACTGCGCCCGCGCCGTGTCACCCTGCACCCCCACCCAGACGACGCGGGGGCGGCGCTCGCTGGGAAAGCATCCGAGCTGGTCCAGGTGCAACGAGAATGGGTTGTGCGCGCTGACCGTGCGGTCCAGGGCGGCATATAACTCATCCAGTTTTTCTAGCGGCGTATTGCCCAGAAAACGGAGCGTCAGGTGTATCTTCTGTGGCGATACCCACTTAACAGCTCCTGAAGGCACACGCTGGGCCAACGTTTCGCTGGCATCTGCCAGCACCGCGCGCGCTTCCTCTGATAGATCGATGGCGATAAAGGCACGTATTGAATCCATTGGTCCAATTCTATGCAGCAGGCCAGTACCGGTCAAAAGCTCCCCCTCTTTTTGGAGCGCCGGCAAATGCTGGTACACTGAACGCAGCCAGCACGGTTTCTATAGATTCAGTCGACGATACCCACAGTGGGAGGTTCCCTTGAGTGCAACAGAGTTCCCGTTCCACAGTCGCGTGCCCGTTCGTTTCCGCGATGTAGACGCTCTAGGCCACGTGAACAACGCCGTCTACTTTACCTACATGGAGATCGCCCGTGGGGAGATGGTCATGGACTTACTCTCCATCAAGCAACCGCGTGATTTTCCTATTATCCTGGGCGAGGCGTGTTGTCGCTATCACTCGCCCGCCCGCTTTGGCGAAACGCTGCAGGTGGGACTGGGCGTCTCTCGCTTCGGGAACAAAAGCTTCGACATCATCTACCAGATCGACGGTCAGGACGGCCGTCTGGTAGCCACCGGTCGCACGACGATGGTTATGTACGATTACGAGTCGCAGAAAACGGTGTCCGTGCCGCCGGAATTCAAAGAGAAAATTGAGGCGCGGCAGGAGGGATGGGAGAGGTGACTGGAGAATGGAGATCAGAGATTGGAGATCAGAGATTGGAGATTAGCAGTTGGCACCCGATTGATCTCCAGTCATCCAATCTCCAATCAACCACTTATCCAATCTCCCAAATATTCCTCCAACGTTTCATCTTCAAAACGAAACCCTAACTCCCGCGCGCGGGCAGGCAGCACGTACTGGCTGTCGACAATCGTGCTGGAGAACTCACCCAGCGTCAGTTTCAGCAGCCAGTCGGGTAGGCGACCCGCGGTGGGCTTGCCCAGCGCCCGAGCCAGCAGCGCGCTGAACCTCTTTCTGGCAACCGGCTGTGGCGAGGCGGCATTCAGGGGGCCCGCCGCCTCTTGCCGCTCCAGGACAAAGCACATGAAGCGCGTTGCGTCCCGGCGGCTGATCCACGGAAAATAATGATCGCCATGGCCAAGGCCCACGACGACGGGCAGGAACCGATACACGTCGATCAGGCGACCAAGATACCCGCCATCCGGGTGCAGCACGTTGGCAAGGCGCACCAGCGCCACTCGCACTCCCTGCGCCTCCGCGACAAGAGCTTCCGCCTCCCAGGCCAGCGTCACCCGCGCCCTGAATTTGCCTTCCGGATCGGGTGCGGATGTCTCAGTCAACGTCTCGCCAGGCCGGTGACCATAAATTCCAACAGCGGACATCGACACCAGCACACGCGGCGGCGACGAAAGTTCCTTCATCCATTGCACAAGGCGGCGCGTGACTTCTACGCGACTGCGCATAATGCGCTGCCTCTTCTTCGCGGTCCACAGACCCGCTACAGTCTCACCCGCCATGTTGACAACAGCATCTGCCGTGGGCCACAGATCATCGTAACCAAGCACGCGAACGGCGGTGGGCAGTTTCTCACGGGCGGGCGCCGGGTTTCGGCTGAGGACGGTGCAACTGTGACCGGCATCCAGCAGCCGACGCACCAGGACCGGCCCCACAAAGCCGGTGGCGCCGGTGAGCAGCACCTTCATCGTCGTTCCACCCCATGCTCCGGCAGCTCATACCCTTGCGGCAGGAGCCAGCCGCTGCGACGCTGCAGGGCAAAAAGACCAAAACCGATCACATCATGGGCGGCGTGCACCAGGAGCGAGACCAGCAGCGACCCGCTCAGGAGATAGACCAGCCCCAGCAGTATGCTTTCCCAGAACGCCCACAGTCCAAAGATGCCCAGGTCCGCGCGCAGGACTAGATGTAGTAACAGGAAGGCAGTGGATGAAATGACTAACCCTGCCACCGCGCCCCATTCCAGCCGCTCGATTATCCCCGACAGCAAAACGCCGCGAAAGAACAACTCCTCGCACGCCGCCAGCAGACCGCCGGCGAGAACGGCTGCGGCGCTCTGCTGCGAGAAGTAGCCCACCAGCCGCCCGTAACGCCGCAGGTACGCCCCGCGCCACATCAGCCACAACAGACCGTGCAGCAATACATCGCTGAGTGCGACGGCTGCCAGGCCCAGCAGCACCAGCAACGCCGCTCGTTCAGGCAGCGCCAGCGACCATGAAAGATCGAGCCATCGTGCGACGCCGAGGCTCACGGCGACCAGCAGCAGGGCAAGCAGGAGAGAGGATGCGACACGACGCTTCACCGTAAAGAGCATAGAGCAACCAGTATATGCCAGCGCCGTCCCTGGGCAAAAAAAAGCGCGGCTGTGGGCAACGTGCGGTTGCCCACAGCCGCCAGGAATTTGTGGCTGTTATTCGCGAAAATCGGCTAAGGGATGTCGAACGTAACCTGTACCTGTACCGAGTAACCCAGTTCGCCGGGCGAGATGCTGGGGGAAGCGGCGGCCTCATCCTGCGCTGCGGGGCTACCACCCATTCCTTCCATCAGAGGGCCGGGCTGGCCGATTACTTCGCTCACAGCGACCACGTCGCCCAGTTCCACGCCGCTCAACTCAGCAAGCGACGCCGCCTTCTCTCGTGCGTTACTGATTGCCGCTTCGCGCGCCTCTTCCTCCAGGGCGGCAGGATCGGCCACACTAAAGGTGATGCCATGAATGTTGTTAGCGCCCGCGGCAGTCACAGCGCCGATAACCTCGCCGACGGCGTCAATGTCACGAATCGTGACGTTGACGACATTGCTGACGCGATAGCCGGTGATCCCTTCCGGACCCTCGTCCCCATGGCGCTGTTCGGCCCACAGACTATAGTTGCTGGTCTGGATATCGTCAGTGGCAATGTCCAACTCTTCAAGAGCGCTCATAATACTCTCGACGTCTGCCTCATTCTGATTGGTCGCCTCGGCCACGTCTTCGTCGAAGGTTTCAACGCCGATCTGGATGTCTGCCCGGTCGGGCTGGCCGAATGCCTCACCCTCGCCCACGACCGTGATGCCGCCGTCGCGTTCGTCCGCCTGCGCCGCAGCCGGCTGGGCTGCGGTGGGGTTGCAGGCCACCATCAGGGCAGCCAAAACCAGCAAATTGGCTAGGTACAGGAAATTTCTGTATCGCTTTAACATTACAAATTCTCCTTGTTAGCTTGTCTCACATTCCGGCGTTCCATACGTCGCTTTATGCGCCGTATCACGCCCTTCATTCTTATAGACGCACCCCAACGCGATTTTGTTCCGCAAAATGAAAATCGTAATCGGCGGCCGCCATTTCGATCCCCAGAAAGTCGGCTATAATCGAAGCCCAGAAGACGTTTACTCACAGGACTGGCATGACCTCAAACCACATCATCCTGACAGGCTTCATGGGCACGGGTAAGACGACGGTGGGTCGCCTTCTGGCGGCGCGCACCGGGCGCACCTTTGTGGATACGGACGAGTTGATCGTGCAGCGGACGGGCAAAACCGTTGCCCAGATTTTCGCGGGCGACGGCGCCCGGGCCTTCCGCGCCCTGGAAGCGCAAGTGGCACAGGAGCTGGCTGCTGAGCGCGGGCTGGTCATCGCCACCGGCGGGCGCTTGATGCTGGACGGCGACAACGCCGCGGCGCTCGAAGCCAACAACCTCGTGCTCTGTCTCAGCGCTGAACCGGAGGAGATTCTGTCCCGCATTGCCGGCGACGGCGTGCGCCGTCCGCTGCTGGAGACAGACGATCCGGCCAAGCGGGTGCATGAGTTGCTACAAGAACGAGCAGAAGGATACGGGCGCTATGCGCAAATCGCGACCAGCAATCGCCCCCCGAACGCCGTGGCGCAAGAAATCTTGCAAGAGTTTGAACTTGCTCTTCAGGAAGAACCGAAGCCGCGGCCGGGACACGTTCTGGCGACCTATCCCGGTGGTTCTTACGACGTTGTCGTGGGCAGCAACCTGTTGCAACGCCTCCCGGCGCTGGCGCAGCTAGACAGCAGCCACTTCGTGGTGGTCACCGACAGCAACGTCGGCCCACTCTACAGTTCGTTCATAGAACGAGCAGCCGGCGTGATTACGATTCCCGCCGGGGAGCAGCACAAGACCTTGCAGACCGTAGAGCGACTTTACTCCCGGTTCCTGGGGGCCGGGCTGGACCGCAGCAGCACAGTGGTGGCTCTCGGCGGCGGCGTGGTTGGAGATGTCGCCGGGTTTGCCGCCGCCACCTACATGCGCGGCGTGCGCCTGGTGCAGTGCCCCACCAGCCTGCTGGCCATGGTCGACGCCAGCGTGGGCGGCAAGACGGGTGTAGACCTGCCCCAGGGCAAGAACCTGGTCGGCGCTTTCAAGCAACCGGCCGTCGTCATCGCCGACGTGGAAACACTACGCACCCTGCCGCCCGCCGAATTTTCCGCGGGTATGGCGGAAGTGGTGAAGCACGGCCTTATCGCCGGCGCGAGCCTCCTGCAACAGTTGGAAAGAGAACAATGGCGCTGGCCCCCGCCTTTCGCCGGCGGGCGCTTGCAGGCGCTCATTACGCAGGCCGTCCGCGTCAAGCGCGACGTGGTACAGGACGATCCGTTCGAGGGCGGGCGCCGCGCCATCCTCAATCTGGGCCACACGTTCGCCCACGCTATCGAGCAGGTGAGCGGCTATGCAGTGCGCCACGGCGAGGCTGTGGCCATGGGCCTGGTGGCGGCGACCGCGCTCTCTGCAGACCTGGGCCATTGCGACGCCGCGCTGCAGGAGCGAATCGAACGAATACTCAACGCCCTGCACCTGCCCACGCGAATCCCACGGGAGCTGGCGGCAGAGGCATTGTTCGAGGCGATGGGTAGCGACAAGAAGAAGGCACAGGGCAAATTGCGCTTTGTCCTGGTGCGCGACGTGGGCGATGTCTTTGTCACAGACGACGTGCCGCGAGAAGCAGTGTTGGCCTGCCTGCGGAAGTTACAGCAAAGCCTGGCAAAGGAATAAGGAACGATGACCCAGACAACTCCTCCAATGATCACCCTGCTCATTCTACACGGTCCCAACCTCAATCTGCTGGGCACGCGAGAACCGGACATCTACGGTCACCAGACGCTGGAGGATATCAACGAGGCATTGCGGGAGGCGGCTCAGGCGCGCCACGCCGACCTGCGCATCGTGCAATCAAATCACGAGGGAGCGTTGATCGATGCCGTCCACGAAGCACGCGAGTGGGCCGGTGGCGTTCTGATCAATCCCGGCGCCTTCACCCATTACAGTTATGCCTTGCGCGACGCCGTCGCCAGCGTGGGCCTGCCCACAGTCGAAGTGCATCTCTCTAACATCCACGCCCGCGAACCATTCCGTCAGAAATCGGTGCTGGCTCCCGTGTGCCTGGGCCAGATCAGCGGCTTCGGCTGGCGCAGTTATCTACTGGGCCTGCAGGCGCTGCTGGATCACCTGCAAGAAAACCGCTGACTGGCTGCCCCCTACACAAATAAACCAGTATACCAATACACCAATTCACCAATATACCAATAGCAACTCTACCAGCCGCTGGCCTCAAATACGGTCTGGAGCAGGTCGGCGCGCTCCTCCGCCGTCATCAGCCGTGGGCGAGCGTAATTCTCAATCAGACCCGTCCACAAAGCCACGCTGAGTAACCGGTTTTCGTAGATCACATACTGATCCACGAACGTCTGCCGCGTGCCCATGCGATCCATCTGGTCGAAGAAAAGGTTGCCCAGGCCATAGTGGATGAAGGCGCCCTCGTGGAAGTCAAACCCCTGTGCATGATGGCCCTGGCTGCCGCTAACCGCCGCCGCGCCGGCCTCGGCCAACGCCGCAAAATCGGCCCGTTGCTGGCTCGTGGGCGCATACTCGTAGATCTCCTGGTACTGTTGCGTGGCAATCACCACGTGGCCCGCATCGTCCAGCGCGCCAATCTGCTCCTGGAACGCCTCCCACTCACAGGGTGCGGATCCGGCGCGTTGTTCCGTGGCCCAGCCACCGGCGGGACCCACGGGGTTACAGCCAACGAAGGCGATCTGGTTGTCGTTATGCTCCACGAGCAGCGGTTCCTGCGCCTGCGCGAGATCGCGTCCGCCGCCAAAATAGCGCATGCCTGCCTCGTCATAGAGGTCTAACGTGTACGGCACGTATTGCGCCCCCCAATCGTTGAGGTGGTTGCCGGTCAGCTCTACCACGTCCACACCCAACTCCTCCAGCAAGGCCATGTAGCCCGGATCGGAGCAGAAGACGGGATCGCCGATATAGTGCGGCGTGGGGCAGTCGGGCACAAACGAAACCTCGTTGCTCACGTGCGCCACATCCGCCGCCTGCAACACAGGCGCCACCTCCTCTCCAGGATAGAGCACGCCGCGAATTTCCATCTGGTAAGCGGTTGCGCGCACCAAGGCCGTCACGCCCGTCATCGCCACGCGTGTGATGCGCTGCGGGCGGTAATTGCTTTGGGGACCATCCCAGGCCGCCAGGAAGGCATCCAGCGCCGGATCCTGCCCGCTGACCCCGACTTCCAGTACCAGAGGGTAGGAGGACGGATCGAAGCCCGCGTCGAGGGGTGATTGACCATCCACAGCCAGCACTTTGAGATCCGGTGTCAGGCGATGGAATGGCACCAGGCTCCACGCCGTACGGCGCTGCCACAGAGCGCCAGCCGCTTCTTCCACAGCCACCGTCTCCGCGTCTCCCGGTCCCCAGGCCTGCGCCAGCCATTCCTGTACCTGCTCGCCGAGCACGGCCTGTGGCGCGCCGCCCGTCTGCCAATTTTGCTGCAGGTCCGCCAGCGTGCTCGTGTCGTCCACGGTGGCGAATGGCACGGCGACCGCATAAACCCAGGTCGACAGTGAATGGTCCTCGCCCGGCCCCAGCTGCACGTCTGCACGCTCGCCTTCCTGCGCCAGGCGGAAGCGACCAGATTGCGCTGCA
Source organism: Chloroflexota bacterium (assembly GCA_048620455.1). Lineage (GTDB taxonomy): Bacteria > Chloroflexota > Anaerolineae > Promineifilales > Promineifilaceae > JAAYYY01. The sequence goes on from JBMCFH010000053.1 coordinate 15,614, forward strand.
ATCAACGCTTCCACAGCACGTTGCAGGTCGCCGGGAACGGCGGGATCGACCGCGACGGTCCACGCTGTTTCAGTTGGCGCCGGCGCGGTCGTGGGCGTCGCCGTGTTTGCTGCTTCGGTGACCGGAGGTTCAACTGTGGGATCAACGACGGCGCCTTCTGCCGAAGGGGTGATCGGCGGCGTTGGTGGAGGCGTCAGCGGATCAGAAATGCCGGCGGCTAACGTGGGCAGCGCCTGCTGCGCACCATCGAACGGTAGGCCCTGGCAGGCCACCAGCATCAGAATCAATGAGAGTAGAATGAACGGGGAAAGACGTGTCAGGAAGCGATAGCCGATAAGGCCCTCCAGAGTGTTGTTAACCGGCTGCCCCCAGAATAACGGCCACGAACCAGATCAGGAAGTCATATTTGAGGAGTTGGCTCAACTGCTCCAGGCGGCTGCCGGGCACACCACGCTTCACCTGCAGGACCACGTAGGCCACCACGGGAAACACACCAAAGGCGACGATATAGGCGTAGACCGGACGATAGACCGGTAGTACGTCGGCGAAGGGAGCGAAGAAGGAGCAAACGTCTACCACTGAGCAGAAGGAAATATCTTCACGGTATACTTTGATCAGGTAGGGAACGAGCATCACCCACACCGTCAGCCCCGTCGTCACGTAAAAGAAGATACGGGCCGTGCGCTTCCCCCAGACGGTGGCGATTGTGTGGCACTGCTCGCGCAAATCCCCTTCGTAATCGGCAATCGTCTTAAGTACTTCGCGACCCAGAATCGCCGTCGTAATAATCACAGCCAACCAGAGTGTCGGCTGCACGTTACCTGCGGCGGTGCCGCCGAAAATGACGGTCATCGCCGAGGTCACGGCAACGGTCAGGTTGCCCAGCAGGACGGTGCTCTTCAGCTTCCAGGAGTAAAGGTAAAGGATGATGCTGAAGACGAGCACGATGAGGAAGGAGGGCAGGTTGATGAAGGCGGAAATGACCAGCGCCACCAGCGTCAGAACCAGGGAGAGGGCGACGGCGGTCCAGGGCGGTACCTGTCCGGACGGCAGCGCGCGATGCGGCTGGTTTATCTTGTCAATCTCAATGTCCAGATAATCGTTCCAGGCGTTGCCCGCTCCCGTCACCAGAAAAGCGACGAAAGCGGCAAGGGCCACGTTCAACCACTCGCCGGTACCCGCGACGTAGCCACCAAGGAAGACGGCAAGAGCACCGCTGAAGGCATTGAATGGCCGAGCCAGTCTGTATAATCCCTTTAACTGCTCCATTTTTTCATGTCTCCTTGTCTCTCCTCAACCAGTTCCTGTACTTGCATGGTTCCGTCGCAGTTCTCCATTTAACAGGATCAACGTTCAAAAGACAATAGAGATACGGTTTTGGAACGCAGGTTCGCCAATCTCTTATCAATGGCAAATCAGACCGCCTCCGAAGTGGACTGCGCCGAGTTGACCAGTCGCCACAGGCGGTCGGGGCTCAGTGGGATTTCACGCAATTCCAGCCCAGGGACCTGCAGCGCGTCTTCGATGGCCTGGGCAAACAACGGACCAACAGGAATAGCGCCCGCCTCGCCGGCGCCCTTGACGCCAAGCGGGTTCAGCGGCGACGGCGTTACTTCGTGGCCCACCTCTACGCGTGGCACATCCAGCGAAGTGGGCAATAGATAGTCCATAAAGGAGCCGGTAAGCAGCTGCCCGTTCTCGTCAAAGACCAGTTCCTCAAAGAAGGCATTGCCAATGCCCTGGGCCACGCCGCCGTGGATCTGCCCATCCAGTATGAGAGGATTGATCACATGCCCGCAGTCGTGAACCACGACGTATTTCTGGATCTGCAGCTCCATTGTTTCCGGGTCCACCTCGACGATCATCGCATGCACGCCGTTGGCGGTGGCCCCGCGCTCTGGCCCGAAGTAATTAGTGGCCTCCAGGCCCGGTTCGCTGCCCGGTTTCACCGCGCCGCGCAGGGGGTTCGCCTGTTGCGCCAGTTGGCCGAGGGGCACAGTGCGGTCGGGAACGCCCTTCACCCGCACCTCACCGTCCACAATTTCCAGATCCTCTTCGGCAGCTTCCAGGGCTTCGCTGGCAAAATGCAAGATCTTCTCGCGCACGTCCCGTGCCGCGGCGTTAATAGCATTGCCCGCCACCACCGCACCGCGGCTGGCAAACGTACCGGCGCCCCAGTAAAACTGGTCGGTATCGCCGGTCACCACCTCTACGTCGCTCACGTCCACGCCCACCTGCTCCGCCACAATCTGGGCAAAACTGGTGTAGTGTCCCTGCCCCTGCGTGCCCACGCCGGTGACCAGCGAGACCTTGCCGCTGGCCTGTACCTGCACGCGCGCCCCCTCGTAAGGCCCAATGCCCGTGCCTTCCACGTAGGCCACCACGCCGATTCCCACATGCCGGCCCTCCTGGCGCAGGCGGGGCTGGACTTCGTCCACGAACTCCCGATAGCCGATCATTTCCAGCGCTTTGTCCAGAACCGGCTCATAGTTGCCGCTGTCGTATACCAATGGGGCAAAGTCCTGGTAGATAATTTCGTTGTCATAGGGAAAGGCATCGGGGGAGATAAAATTACGGCGGCGAATCTCAGTGCGATCCAGACCCAACTGCTGCGCCGCCAGATCCAGCAGACGTTCGACGACGAAGACGCCGTGCTGGCGACCGGCGCCGCGGTAAGGGGTCACAATGGGCTTGTTGGTGAAAAGCGCCTTGAATTCGGAGTAGTAATTCGGGATGTGATAGGGGCCGAGCAACGTGCACTGGCTGTTGATGGGCACGGTCAATCCATAGGGCATGTAAGCGCCGCCGTCATGCAGAAAAATGTCCTTGATCCCCAGAATGCAGCCATCGGCATCCAGCGCTATCTCCGCCTCGTGCACCTGTCCCCGCTCCTGAGTGGTGGCCACAAAGTTTTCGGAGCGATCCTCAATCCACTTGATGGGGCGGTTCAGGTCCAGCGACGCCCAGGGGACCAGGACCTCCTCAGGATAAAACATCATGATCTTGGGGCCAAAGCCGCCGCCAATGAACGGCGCAATCACGCGCACCTGGTTCTCGGACAGACCTAACATACCCGCCAACCCGTTGCGGATAGGAATTGGCGCCTGCGTCGTGTCCCACACGGTCAGCTTCTGCGCCTTGCGGTCCCAGTCGGCAACGATGCCGCGGTTCTCCATGGCTGCCGCCGTGCCCCGGTCATACTCAAAGCGCCGTTGGATGACGACGTCGGCCCTGGCCCGCGCCTCCTCGTAATCGCCCTTGGTCTGCACCACGTGCGCCCCCACGTTATTGGGCACATCGTCGTGCACCAGCGGAGCCCCGTCTGCCACGGCCTTTTCCAACTCGACGGCAGCGTCGAGTGGTTCGTAATCAACCAGCACCTCGTTAACCGCATCTTCCGCCACGTAGCGGCTCTCGGCAACGACCATAGCCACGATTTCGCCCACGTGTCGCACCTTACCCCGCGCCAGCGGTACCTGTGTGCGCTCGTGAAAGACGATGTCCTCAATGGGCGGCGGCGAGACCAGTAAGGGGCCCGGTTGCCAGTAATCGCCCAGATCGTCGGCCGTGTATACGGCAACCACCCCCTCCCGTTCCAGCGCCGGGCCAACGTCGATGTCGCCCAGCCGCGCGTGAGCGTAAGGGCTGCGCACGAACGCCACGTGCAACATCCCCGGCAGATGCACGTCGTCCACAAACAGCGCCCGCCCCGTCAACAACCGCGGATCTTCATTCCGTTTGATCCGCTCTCCGAAATACTTCTTATCTCTCATAATTCGTCCAATTCGTGTAATTCGTGGCGAAAATCCTTTTACTCAGGGAACGCCACAAACCGGCCCCACATCGACGCCAGCTCCATCCCCTTCTGCACAAAGCCGGAGATGAAGTAACGACCGCTGTCCGCCCGGGCAATGTCCTTACCCAGATTTTCCGCGTGAACAATGCCTTTGGGGAAAAGGTTCAGGTGCATATCCTGGTAATATTGATCAAGTGGATACATTTCATCCCAATCCTTGCCGTACTGCTCGATCAGCTTGCGGTTCGCTTCCTCGAACGTCTTGGGATGCCACTGGCGTTGAATGGTATTCATGGGATGTTCCATCGCGACACAGTCCACGCCCAGCCACTTGATTTTCTTCTCCACACACCAGTCGGCAAAGTCGGGTGACGGGCCGGGATGTTTGATCATATAGCGAAATTCATCGGAATCGGGGCTGTCCCAGCCATATTGGTACCAACCGGTTTTTATGATCAGAATGTCACCGGGCCGCACCTCCACGACATCTTCAATCATCTGCGGCGTGTAAACGCTGGAGTTGCTGACCACGTCCGAAATGTCGGCGATAGCGCCCGGGCCGAACCAGTAATCAAAGGGCATTTCGCCGATTGAGCGACCCGCTGCGTGGAAGTGCTTTTCGCCGTCCATATGCGACGCCAGGTGGAAGCTGGCGCGACAGTGGGCATTGTTGCGACCCAGCCCGAAATACTGGCCTCCCACTCGCTTCGTATACTTGATGCTCAACGGCTCGTAGTTGGCCCACTGCGGCGTCTGCACGCTGAACGGCAGGGTCATGTCCA
>JBMCFH010000054.1:0-19799 GCA_048620455.1 Chloroflexota bacterium
AGGGGGTTGAGAAGCTTGAGGCGGAAGCGCCCCTCATCGTCCAGGGTGTCGTGTATGTACGTTTCCAGCGACTCAAACCGGCTCTTTTCCCAGAGCTGAGGCTGACCCGCCTTGGCCTGCTTGGCCATCCGCGCGGAGACGGGAAAGACGGCGGCGATGTCGCCCACCAGGCGTTCGCCCGCATCACGCACGAAGGCCACCACCTTATTCAGATCCTGCTCCTCGGGCAGAATGTCGATCTTGTTGATGATCAGCACGATCTTCTTGCCCCACTCTTGAATCTGCTTCAGAAAGAGCCGTTCACTCTCCGTAAAGGGTCGGTCGGCGGAGGTAACGAAAAGGACGAGGTCGCTGCGCGGGATGAATTCCGCGGTCAGCGCTTCGTGTTCGCGCAGGATGGCATTGGTACCCGGCGTATCGACAATGTTAATGTGCTGGAGGAGCGCCACGGGAGCGGTGTGCGCCCACGTGCCCTGGTCGATCGGCTCGCGGGTAACTTCCTCGCTGTACCTGAGGACGTGTATCTGGCTGGTCGTGGGCGTCACGCCTTCCTGCAGCAGTGACTGTCCAACAAGGGCGTTGATAAACGCCGATTTTCCGCTGTTGAACTCCCCGGCGACCACCAGCAGGAAGAATTGATCAACCTGCCGGATAGATTCTGCCAGCGCTTCGCGGTCGGCCTCTGTGGCGTTCACATCGGCGAGAACTTCTCGCAGGCGACCCAGCACATCTCGCGTGCGTTTCAGCAGGTCGTCCTGCTCTTGTGTCAAAATTGTTTCCATAGATAGATCCAGGGGGCAGGCGATACTCCGCACCAGCCCTTATCGGCGCCAGTGCTAATCAGCGCCATATTCAATTCCGGCCTCGTCCAGGCGGCGCATGCGCTCCCACTCCGGTACGTCCTGGGCCCCGGCGTCTTTGAGAGCCAACGTCTGGCGCATTTCGCGTATCTGATCGCGCAAGACGGCGGCCTTTTCGAACTCCAGCGCCTGGGCTGCGGCCTTCATCTGTTTTTCCAGTTCCTTAATCAAGCGGTCCAGCTCCGCTTTGGGCATTTCGCGGGCCGTTGTGTACACGGCCTGTTCCTCCGCCAGCGCCAGCTCGCGTTCGGCTTCCTGATGGCGCACGATGTCGTCCGTCAGATCGCGCACCGACTTGATGATGCTGCGCGGCTCGATGCCGTGCTCCTCATTGTACGCGATCTGTATCTGGCGACGCTCGTCGGTGACGTCGATGGCCTTTTGCATGGAGTCGGTGATGCGATCGGCGTACATGATCACCTTGCCCTCGATGTGGCGAGCGGCGCGACCGATGGTCTGAATGAGAGCCGTTTCGGAGCGCAGGAACCCTTCCTTATCGGCGTCAAGAATAGCCACCAGCGAGACTTCCGGTAAGTCAAGCCCCTCCCGCAAGAGGTTGATACCCACGACGACGTCAAACACACCCATGCGCAGGTCGCGCAGAATTTCCGTGCGCTCAATGGTGTGTATTTCAGAGTGCAGGTAGTGGACCTTGATGCCCATTTCCAGAAGGTAGTCGCTGAGATCTTCGGCCATGCGCTTGGTCAGCGTCGTGACCAGCACGCGCTGACCATGTTCTACGCGCTGCCTGATCTCGCCCAGCAGGTCGTCGACCTGTCCGCGCACGGGCCGCACCTCTACTTCCGGATCGACGACGCCGGTGGGCCGGATTACCTGCTGCACGATCTGCTCCGAATGCTCTTCTTCGTAGGGACCCGGCGTCGCCGTGGTAAAGATGACCTGGTTGATGCGCTGTTCAAACTCTTCGAAGTTAAGCGGGCGGTTGTCCAGGGCGCTGGGCAGGCGGAAGCCAAATTCCACCAGCGTCTGCTTGCGGCTGCGGTCGCCGCCGAACATCCCTCGAATCTGGGGAATGGTCATGTGACTTTCGTCGATGACCAGCAAAAAGTCGCGCGGGAAGTAATCTAGCAAGGTCCACGGTGGTTCGCCGGCGGAACGTTGGTCCAGATGCCGGCTGTAATTCTCGATACCTGTCGTATAGCCAATTTCGCGCAGCATCTCCAGATCGTACAGGGTCCGTTGCTCAATACGCTGCGCTTCCAGATACATCTTCTGTTCTTTGAAATAGGACAGGCGCTCGTTTAGCTCGGCCTCGATATCGTTGATGGCCTGCGCCAATTTCTGTTCGTCGGTGATAAATTGCTTGGCGGGGAAGATTTCGACGCTGAAGTGCTCGGCGAGCACTTCGCCCGTCAACGGTTCAATTTCCGTGATACGCTCGATCTCGTCTCCCCAGAACTCGACCATGTACGCCGTTTCTGCGTAGGCGGGCATAATCTGCAGCGTGTCGCCCCGCACGCGAAAGGCGCCGCGCCGCAGTTCCAGATCGTTGCGTTCGTACTGAATCTCGACCAGGTGGCGCAAGACGGTGTTGCGACGGTACTTTTCGCCACGCTCCAGCGTAACAGACACTTTGCCCCAGTCGGTGGGATTGCCCAGACCATAGATGCAGGAGACCGAGGCAACGATGATCACGTCGTCGCGGCTCATGAGATTGGACGTGGCCTGCAGCCGCAAACGGTCGATCTCGTCGTTGATCTGTGTCTCTTTTTCGATATAGAGGTCGTGCCGCGGCACGTACGCTTCCGGCTGATAGTAGTCGTAGTAGCTGACGAAGTAGGAGACCGCATTCTTGGGGAAGAACTCTTTGAACTCGCTATATAGCTGCGCTGCCAACGTCTTATTGTGCGCGATGATCAACGTCGGCTTCTGTACGTTCTGGATGACGTTGGCGACGGTGTACGTCTTGCCGGTGCCGGTGGCTCCCAGCAAGGTCTGGAAACGGTAATCCTTCTCAAGGCCCTCTACCAGACTGGCAACTGCCTGCGGCTGGTCGCCTGTCGGTTGAAAATCGGAAACGAGTTCAAACTCCGGCATTGGTCTCCCTCACTCCTAACAAGCAATAGTAAAATTCGAGCGAAAAAGTAGCACCCTATTCTACCACAGGAAGGTTAAACAGTGTGACGAGCGGCGCATTTTTTAGATATATTTTATGGTATGCTCCGACTATTGCGTTACGATTGAGTCGTGAAGTACCAGACTCTGTTCTGTTATGAAGTAATGAAGTGAAGGATAACCGTGGCAAGACAGGCCCTTTTCGATGGACTGGTGTTTGATGAGGATGAACAGCAGGTCGCCAGCAAACTCGTCGGCGATGAGTCATTCTACGTCATTGACGACGATGGTTTCATGCGCCACGTCGAGTCGGAGCAGGTAGACCGGCAAGTTCTGCAACTCTTTTTAGACCAATTAAGTGAGAATAAGGATATGGCCGTCTCCGAGGCGATGCGTCTGATGGGCAAAGACGACATCTTCACCAAAGCGGCCCTGGATGCCCAGATGCGCAACGTCAACGCGCAACAGATCATTGAGCAGGGAATTCCGGAGCAGGCGCGCAACATGTTGGGCATGCTGGGATTCCGTATCGTAATCAATGTGCATGGCGAGGTCGTTCGCCTCGACCAGCCGACCGTTCCCGACGATCAGATGTAGCGCGCCGTTCCTGGTGGAGGCTCTCACAGCGTGTAGAGTGAGGTCAGTATGCGCCGCGACCGGACAACAGGTGGGGAATTGTCTGCAGGATGAGTCGCAGATCCATGGCCAGCGACCAGTTTTCGATGTAGTAAATATCCAGTAAGCACTGCTCATCAAAGGTCAGGTCGCTGCGCCCGCTCACCTGCCACAGACCTGTTAAGCCCCCTTTGACTTCCAGCCGCCTCAGGTGCCAATCCTGATACTCGCACACTTCTTCGGGCAACGGCGGGCGCGGCCCCACGAAACTCATTTCCCCTTTCAGAATGTTCCACAATTGAGGCAGTTCGTCCAGGCTGAACCTGCGGATGAGACGGCCAATGCGCGTGAGCCGCGGGTCGTTCTTGATCTTGAAAATTGGCCCCGACGCTTCGTTCATCTGGAGCAGGGCTTCCTTGTGGTCGTCGGCGTTGACGATCATAGAGCGGAACTTATACATGCAGAATAATTTACCATCTTTCCCAACGCGCTCGTGAGCATAGAAGATGGGGCCCGCGGATTCCAGTTTAATGGCCGCGGCGACGATGGCTCCCACCACGAGAACCGGCACGGAAAGAACGAGGACCAGGGCGATGTCGATACCCCGTTTTAGAATCTGGCCGAAACGATCCAGGCTCACGTCACGCACGCTGAACATGGGTATGCCGGCCATATTGTTGAACTCCACGTGGTGCAGGCTGAGCTGGAAAAGATCGGGAACAACCTTGGCCATGACGTCATGTTGCTGGCAGATGCGCACCAGATCCAGAATCTGCTGGTGCATATCGGCCGGCAACGCAATAAAAACGCTGTGGAGGTTGCGGTTGCTTCTGAGGGTCTGATCCAGTTGATAGAAGGTGCCAAGATGCGGGATGCGTCCCAGGCCGATGTTGTTTTCGCTGCTCCCATCATCCAGGTATCCGATCGGCTGGTAACCCAGGTCGGGACGAGCCAGGAATGTGCGTATCACGCTGCGCCCGGCCTCGCCACTGCCGACAATAAGCACGCGGTCAACGCTTTGACCGCGATGGTAATAGTAGCGCAACAGGGTGCGCCGCAGGAGGCGGGCGATGCTAATGAAAACGACGATAAAGAGCAGAGCCCAGATCAGCAAGAGGCGAGAGAAAGCGAGCGGGCGAAAGAAGAATGTGATGGCCATCATCAGGGCTATGCCCGTTGCCGTGGCGTAGCCCACGCGCGAGATCTCTTCGATCAGAAATTCACCGCGCCGCCGTTCCCAGACCTTGTTCTGGTAAAAGATGACGATCAGAATGATGGTCAGCAGGACCTGCTGGCCCAGATATCGGCTGTAGGGGTCGTGGAATGTCGTTTCCTGCAACCACTGAAAGCGATACCTGACCACGTAGGCGAAGGCGAAGGCCAGATTTATGAGAATGATGTCCGTAATGATGGTCCAATTACGAACGTTTCGTCGATTCATCAGGGGCTCATTCATGAACCAGGGCCGACTCTTCGACCACTGTCGAGGGTTCGGCCAGGGCTCGTCGATACACGTTTGCCATTTCCTCTCCGGCGATGGTCCAGGAGTGTTGAGCGGCGTGTCTCAACCCGGCCTGTCGCATACTGACAACCAGATCGGAATTCTCTAATATAGTCGAGATGTGCTCGGACAGGCAATCTACGTCTTGTGGTGCGAAGAACAGAGCGGCCTCGCCCGCCGCTTCTGGCACGGCTGAGGTGTCGGCGGCGATGACGGGCGTGCCGCAGGCCATGGCCTGAATGACAGGCAGACCGAAGCCCTCGTAGAGTGAAGGGAAGACGAGCACAGAGGCGGCATTGTACCAGAGCGGCAGTTCCTCGTCGGGCACGTATCCTGTGAAACGCACCCGATCCTGCAAACCGAGCGTCTCGACCCTGGCGAAGATCTCGTCGTACAGCCAGCCTTTGCCCCCAACCAGAACCAGGGGCAACGTGTGTGTCTGCAGGCGGGCCATGGCTTCGATGAGCACAGGGATATTTTTGCGCGGTTGCAAGGTGCCCACATGCAAGACAAATCGGTCTGGTAACTTCTTGCGGCGGCGAAAGGCGGCGATGGCCCCGGGAGATAGGGGGCGAAACGCCTGGCCAACGCCGGGCCGCACTACGTCAATGCGCTCAGCAGGCACGCCAAGCAGGCGCTGGATGTCATCGCGTCCCGCGTCGGAGATGGCCACGATGCGCCGCGACTGGCGACAGGACCGCCGCGTCTGGCTGGTCAGGTACAGTCTTTGCAGTGGGGGAAAGCGATCGGGATATTCGATGAAGCTGAGGTCATAGACCGTGACGACGGTGGGACACGGCGCCCACATGGGCGTCACGAAGGCAGTGCTGTGCAACAGGTCAATGGTCCGGCGTCGCGCGGTCAGGGGCCACGCCGTCTGTTCCCATAAGATACGGAGAAAGCGGTTGCTCGTGGGCCAGGGTGGATCCTGCCACGTCAGGCCGGGGTCGGAGCCTTGCGCCCGGTATTCACTGAATACGAGGTAGCGCAAACGTTCGTCCGCCGGTAAGTGGCGCAGGATCTGGGCGATGTAGTGATGGATACCCGCGCGCCGGTAACCCGCTTCTCCAGAAAGCAATTGCGCGTTTATGCCGATACTGTACATGAAATGGCATTATAACGCGTCTCGATAAGAGGAAAAACGACGCTTGCCCCACGACCGCAGTTCTTATTGAAATGTAACGAGGCCCAGGCAAGGGCCTCGGATGTGACCGTTCTGCAGCTAATCGATGTGCGAAGGGAAGTGGGGTCAGATGGTTTCGATCGTGATATCCGTTCGCGCGTTGCGCTCCCCGGATGAATCTCCGGCAAGCGATTTATCGGTGGGCGTGTCGTTGGGCAGGCTGCCATACGCGAGCTGGCTCAGCACCAGATTGGCTTGCTGCAAATCTGCGGTCAGATCCCGAATTTCGTCTGTGTCTTGTCCCAGGGCTGCGATTTTTAAAGTCGCGATCTGGCGCACGATCTCCTTTTTCTTCTCCTGGCAGGCCGCGTCAGGCGTGTGTCCGTTCAGGTGCTGCAAGCTGCGCTCAGTCTGATAAATAATCTGTTGTGCCACGTTGCGCGCCTCGATCAGGTCGCGTCGCTCCTGATCTTCGGCTGCGTGCCGTTCCGCGTCTTCAACCATCTCCTCCACGTCGGTATCAGACAGATGGCTCTCCGAGGAAACGGATAGCGCCTGGCTGGCGCCCGTGTCCAGATCCAGGGCGCTGACGTGTAGAATACCGTCTTCGTCGATCTCGAACGTAATCTCGATCTGAGGCACGCCGCGTGGCGCCCTCGGTATGCCTTCCAACCGGAAAACGCCGAGCTTTGTGTTGTCAACAGCCATCTGCCGTTCGCCTTGCAACACATGAATCTCTACGGAGGTTTGCTCGTTATAGATGGTGCTGAAAACCTCGGTGCGCCGCGCCGGAATCGGCGTGTTGCGTGGGATCAGGGTCGTCATCAGACCGCCCATCGTTTCCAGGCCCAGGCTGAGCGGCGTTACTTCTCGTAGTTGTAGCTCCTGCAGGTTGCCGGCTAACATGCCTGCCTGGAGCGCCGCGCCGAGGACGACTACCTCATCGGGATCGACCTGGGAGCCGGGTTCCTTGCCTGTCAGGGATCTGATTCTGTCTCGCACCGCGGGCATGCGCGAGGCGCCGCCTACGAGGAGGACGGCGTCCAGTTCGGAGGGCCTCACGTTCGCGTCATCCAGTGCCTGTTGCAGCGGATCCACGAGCCGTTGTAGCAACGGCGCAGTCAGCTTTTCGAAACGGGAGCGGGTCAGTGTGGTGCGTAGATGTTTCGGCCCGTGCACGTTGGTCGTAATGAAGGGTAGATCAATATTCGCTTGCTCACTGGTAGATAACTCAACCTTGGCCCGTTCGGCTGCCTCCCACACGCGCTGTAGAGCCTGGTGATCCTTGCGTAGATCTATGCCGTATTGGCGGAGAAACTTGTCCAGTATCCAGTCGGCGACAGCCGCATCCCAATCTGCGCCGCCGAGGAAGGTGTCGCCGTGGCTCGCTTTCACGGTCACCATGCCGTTATTCAACTCTAGCACCGACACATCGTAGGCGCCGCCGCCCAGGTCGACGACCAGGATTGTCTCTCTGATGTCGCGATGCAGGCCATAGGCCAGCGCTGCAGCGGTCGGTTCGTTAATAATGCGCAGGACGTCCAGACCGGCAAGGCGACCGGCTTCCTTCACAGCCTGGCGCTGAGTGTCGTTAAAGTAGGCCGGTGCGGTAATGACAGCCTGCTGGACCGGCTGCCCCAGGTAAGTCTCGGCCTCTTGTTTCAATTTTCTCAGAATGTAGGCGGCGATTTCCTGGGGCGCGAGGTTGCGGTTGCTGTGTGGAAGGTTTACGCGGACGCCTCCTTCCGTTCCAGACGTCAGGCGATAGAGTGCGCGCGATTGCTCGGTCTCTGTCTCAGGATCGCCATAGCGACGGCCCAGCAACCGTTTAATAGAGAAGACCGTATTTCTGGGATTGAGAGCGGCCTGTCGTCTGGCTCTCTTGCCAACAAATTGTTCTCCACTGCGACCGAAGGAAACGACGGATGGAATGCGTTTACCCTCGCTGGTGGTTATCACGGTCGGCTGACCGTCTTTCATCAGTGCTATGGCAGAGGTTGTGGTACCAAGGTCAATGCCAACGACGGTAGTCATTTTCGGCCTCTCTTCCCAATACGATGTGCTTCATAGGTCGCTGTCATAGTGGCGTGCTGCATGACATGAGTGGACGGCAGCCTCAGCGTCTTGTGCCCTATACTCTATGAAACTACTATAAGAATAATGTTGGCCCGACGTATGCCTTTTGTAAGCGACGGATGGAGTATTGGTTGCCTGGAGGCAGTTTATCTGTCTGTGAAATCTATGTTATCGATGTTCCCTGCGCCGGCTGGCGAGCACAATTCCGCCCAGAATGAGAGCGCCGCCCAGCACAGCCAGAGCGCCGGGCACTTCGCGGAAGATGAACAGGCCAAGGATGCTGGCGCCGATCGGCTCGCTGATAATCGCCACGGAGACGTAGGCCGCCGGCAGGAAGCGCAGGGCGTAATTATAAGATGAGTGGCCCAGTAACTGAGGAAAGAGGGCCATGAGGAAGAACAAAATATAGACCGAGGCACTGTACCCGGTGAGGCGTTGGCCTGCGATTACAGTCAGAAGTAGCAGCGTCAGGGCGGCGCAACCGTAGACGATGGTCGTATAGCTTACCAGGGAAAGGCGCGGTCGCAGATGTCGCCCGATGAGCAGGTAGACGGCGCCGGTGAGCGCGCTGCTCAGGGCCAGGGCGTTGCCCAACAAGGGCTGTGTCCCAATACCGCTGTCCTCAAGGCCGATCAACAGGCTGCCGCTCAGGGCCAGCACGATGCCCGCTGCCAGCCGGCGCGTGAGTGGTTCCTTCAGTAGCAGGGGCGCCGACAGCGCCACCCAGATGGGTGTGCTGGTGGCGAGGACCGTCGCCGCGGCAATAGAAGTGTAGGCCAGGGAAGCGATGTAGGCCGCGAAGTGCAGCCCAAGCATGAATCCGGAGAGGAGCGCCAGTTGCCAGCCACGCCCCGGCAGGCGGCGCAGTTCGACGCTGCGACGGCTGAGCGCCCAGGGAAGCAGAAGCAACGTAGATAGGGTCAGACGTCCGCTGGCTATGACCAAAGAGGGCGCTTCACGCTGCGCAAAGCGCACCAGGATGGCGCTGGTAGAGGTGGCCAGCACGCCAATGATCAGGATGATGATCGGCGAAAGAAATGGCCGTTCTGCGGCCGGTGAGTTGGGAGAATGGGCCATTTGTGTTTGTTTGACAAAGGCTCTGGGCAGGGCTAGAATGAATTTTGTAGTTAAGGTTGAAACGTCTAAGAAAAACGTCCCATAGATACGGGCAATCTTAGACCAGCACCTTATAAACGTCCAACTGACCCCATTTGCGTATCTCAACAAAAGGAGCGTTACCTATGGCATTTGAGTTACCCCCACTTCCCTATGCAGAAGATGCCCTGGAACCCAATATTGATGCTCGCACCATGAGCATACATCATGACAAGCACCACGCCGGCTACACCAAGAATTTGAACGCTGCGCTGGAAGGTCACTCAGAGTGGCAAAACAAGAGCATTGAAGAGATTTTACGCAACATCGATCAGGTGCCTGAGTCGATCCGCACGGCTGTGCGCAACAATGGCGGCGGCTATGCCAATCACAGCCTGTTCTGGAAGGCAATGAGCCCCAATGGCGGCGGTCAGCCGTCCGGCGATCTGGCCAATGCTATCGAGCAAACATTCGGAAGCTTTGACGAGTTCAAAGAGAAATTCAGCAGCACAGCCGCCGGGCAGTTCGGCTCTGGCTGGGGCTGGCTGGTCGTGAAGGGCGACGGCAGCCTGGATGTGTATAGCACCCCCAATCAGGACAGCCCGTACATGCAGGGCGACACGCCGATTCTGGGCGTTGACGTCTGGGAGCATGCTTACTACCTGAACTATCAGAACCGCCGTGGCGACTACATCGAAAACTGGTGGAACACGGTCAATTGGGACCAGGTCACAGAGAATTATAAGGCTGCCAAATAGTCTGGGATGCGTTATAATGGGAGCGAGGTGTGAACTTAAATTGTGTAATTGTTCACAAATCGTTAGCCATTACGAAGGAGATCTCCTATGACGTACATTGTTACCAGACTGTGTCTCCGCGATACTGCCTGCATCGATGTTTGTCCGGTTGAGTGTATGGTGCTGGGACACCCCGAAGAGGAGTGGCCCTGGCTGTACATCGACCCGGACACTTGCATCGATTGTGGCGCCTGCGTCCCCGAGTGCCCCTACGAGGCCATCTTCCCTGAAGAAGAGGTGCCGTTTGAGTATGAGGCGCGTCCGGGACAGTGGATCGCCAACACCAAGGAATTGTTGCCCGATGGTCAGCCTTTCGAGGGCGAAGTCGATGGTCATCCGGTGACAGTGCTCAACGCCAAGCAGCTAGAAGGCGGCGAGGTCATGGATCTGACGGAAGACATTCCGCCGAACTACGACTTTTTCTCGATGGGCCCGGGCTACGATGCCCTGGACATGTAGGCAAAGTGTTGGCGCTCTACAGCGCCGACATTCATCTTGACATGTAGGCTGTTCAAGGCGACAGAAATGCCTCTGGCAAGCCGAATTGGTTGACGTCGTCCTCTGGGACGTTGGTCGCCAATTCGGCTTTTTTTGCTGCCAGATGACACGGCCCGTCTGGAGGAATTCATGACAAACGAGACGAATTACCGCGTAGAAAAAGACTCGCTTGGCGAAGTACAGGTCCCGCAGAGCGCTTATTGGGGCGCCCAGACGCAACGGGCGATTCAGAACTTTCCTATTACAGGCCTCAAGCCATATCCCGCTTTCGTGTGGTCCATGACCGTCATAAAGCGGGCGGCTGCCGAAGTGAACCTGGAGCTGGGACTGTTCGCCGAAACAGAGGTGGATGGCGAGACGGTGTCGGGACGGGCAATCGCAGAGGCGATCATGAGCGCCGCCGATGAGATTCTGGACGGCGAGTTATCCGACCAGTTTGTGGTCGATCCGATTCAGGCGGGCGCCGGCACCAGCCACAACATGAACGTGAACGAGGTGATCGCCAACCGCGCCAACGAACGCCTCGGTTATGATCTGGACGCGGCAGCGAAGCCGGTCCATCCCAACGATCACGTGAACATGGCACAGTCGACCAACGATACGATTCCCACGGCCATCCGCCTGGGGGTGCTGTGGCGGTTGGACGAACTGCTATCGACCCTCGATGCTCTTGCGAACGCCCTCGGCGAAAAGGCGCAGGCGTTCGACGAAATTGTGAAGAGCGGGCGTACGCACCTGCAGGATGCAGTGCCTGTGCGCCTGGGTCAGGAATTCGGCGCCTATGCGCGAGCCGTGGAGCGGAATCGAGACAAGATCGAGGAAGCCGCCGAAGGCCTGCGCCGCCTGGGCATTGGCGGAACGGCAACCGGCACCGGGTTGAACGCGCATCCTGAATATCACGAGCGGATGATCGAAACCCTGAGCCGGCTGACCGGCCTGACTCTATACGAATCCGACAACCTGTTTGAATCGATGCAGAGTATGGCCGATGCGGTGCATTTTAGCGGCGCCCTGCGCACGCTGGCCCAGGATCTGACGCGCGTTGCCAACGACATTCGGTTGCTCTCCTCAGGTCCCAGCACCGGCCTGGCCGAAATTCAGCTACCGGCGGTGCAACCCGGCTCGTCCATCATGCCCGGCAAAGTAAACCCGGTCATGGCCGAGATGCTCAACATGGCCATGTTCCAGGTAATGGGCAATGATCTGACGGTAATGATGTCCGGTCAGGCGGGCCAGTTGGAACTGAACGTGATGATGCCGATCATCGCCTATAATTTGTTCCAGAGTATGGACGTTATCATCAACGCTGTGGACGCTTTCACGGAAAAGCTGGTTGTAGGTATTGAAGCTAACCGCGAGAAAGCGGAAGGCTGGTTGGCCAAGAACGCCATTCTGGTCACCGCGCTCAACCCCGTCATCGGCTATCTGAAGGGTGCAGAAGTGGCCAAGGAGGCCATGCGCACGGATCGCACGGTGCGCGACGTGGTCGTGGAGAAAGGGTATTTGAGTGCTGAGGAAGCGGATCGACTCCTCGACGTGCGGCGCCTGACCGAGGGTGGTATCCAATCGTGACCGTCAAAGGCGAGCAGTTGTGACCCTTAGGGTTGGCTGCCCTAAGGGTCTTTTTTTGCCCAATGCGCGATCGCATAATAATCCCACACCGGATCTACGAGCAGATGCTGCAGCACGCTCAGGCCGCGCATCCACTGGAGGCATGTGGCCTGCTGGCAGGACGCGAAGCTCGCGTGGCGCGCCTGTTTGAGGTGGCGAATGTATTAGCCAGTCCCACGGCTTATGAGATGGAGCCGCGCGAGCAAGTGCAGGCTATGTTGACCATAGAGAAAGAGGGATGGGATCTCGTAGGCATCTACCATTCCCACCCTGCCGGCCCGCAGACGCCGTCGACCAGCGATGTGGACCAGGCGTTCTATCCGCAGGCAGCACAAGTAATTGTTTCACTGGCTGACCCGCAGAAGCCGGTCGCCCGTGCATTTTCCATTGTCGCAGGCCAGGTTGATGAAATTATGATGTTCATTGTGTAACTTTTGAATTCAGGCTGTGTTGTATAAGGTTGAGGGCCGGCTGGCGTATTGACCCGCCGCAGGTCACAATCTGCACGACCGTCACGGCTGCCGGTTATAAAGATGTGAGGGAGAGGAAAATTCATGAATGCTGTGTATGTACTGCTCGGGGGAGTCATTGGTTACTTCTTCGGCGCAGTCCCCTTCGGGTGGATCTTTGTTAAGATTACGAGGGGGCTGGATCTACGCCAGGTCAAAAGTGGCCGCACCGGTGGCACCAACGCCATGCGCGCGGCGGGCCCGCTGGTGGGTGGGCTGACGGCCATCGGCGATGTGTTGAAAGGCGCAGCGGCTATCTGGATCGCCCGCGCGCTTTTCGGTTCCGTACTGCCTGACGTCTGGTTGCCGTGGGCGGAGATCGCCGTGGGGCTGTTCACGATCATCGGCCACAACTGGTCAATTTTCCTGGGGTGGTGTGGCGGCGCGGGCACCGGTCCTAACGTAGGCTGGGCTGCCGCCGTCTGGTGGCCCATGGCTCTGGTCGGCGCGGCGGTCGTCGGGGGCATGTTGCTCCTGACAGGTATGGCCTCCGTGGCTTCGCTGACGATGGCTGCGATCATCCCGCTTATCTTCGCCATCCTCTACTTTGCGGGTGTCCTGACCACGCCGGCCTACATTGTGGGCGGCATCCTGACGGGTCTGGTCGTCGTCTGGTCGTTGCGCCCCAATATCAAGCGCATCATCGAAGGCAATGAGCGCGTCGTGGGACCCGCCGCCAAACGTCAGAAGCTGAAGACGCGCCGCAGCGAAGGGTAATCACTCACTCTGTTGTTCGCCGGCTGCTTTGGTCAACGTCACGTAATGGAGCAGCCCCATCTGGTCAAAGTGCACGTTGTCGACACTCTCCCTTGCCAGCAAGCGCGGCGTTGATTGCAGCAGGTCCAGGGTCGGAAGTTCCTCCGCCCACAGCTCCTGAATCTGCCGGTATAGGTCCTGCTGCTGCACCTCGTCATCCGGATCTAGCTGGCGCACCTGATCAATCAGGCTGTCCATCGTCGTACTCTCATAATTCGAACACAATGAGTCGGTGTTCGTGACAAAGTATTCCAGCCAGCCCATCGCCGCGGGATAACGCGTCGGCCAGCCGACGGGGGGCCAGCCCAACAGGAACGTGGGGTAGTTGCACTCAGCTATCTGCGCGCCGAACGTGTCCCAGGGCGCGCCGTTTAGCTCCACCTGAATCAGACCCGTCTCCTCCAGTTGTTGCTTAAGAGCCTCGGCATACGCTTCCTCCAAAGAGGTGTAGCGCCCGTCGTTCAGGTACCAGAGTGGGATGACGAGAGGGTTGTCGATATTGTATCCCGCCAGCCGCAATAATTCGCGGGCCCGTTCAAGATCGCGCCGCGGTTCTGTCTCTACCTGCTCGGGAACGCTGCTCGGCAGGGGACTGTACAGCGGTTGTCGCCGTCCCTGGAACACGTCGCGGGCCAATGCCTCGCGATCCACGGCATGGGCGGCGGCCTGGCGCACGGTGACCGTACTCCAGGGGGTGTCTTCCTGCTGGAACACCAGATAGCTTTTGAACGTTGGCGGGCCTTCCCACTCGCGTACGCCGGGGATGGCTGACAGTTCGGCGAACGTGTTCTCGGGAATCGCTCCCCAGGCCATATCGATTGATCCCAGATTAAGGGCATTGTTCAGTCTGGCTGCATCCTGGTAGAAGCGTAACTGGATGCTTTCCACGGCCGGTTGCTCCGGGCCGGGCCACTGCGGGTTTGCCTGCAGCTGAATTTGTGTGCGGCCGTCCGTTTCCCACTCAATAACCTCGTAGGGGCCAATGCCGTTACAATTGCGCGCCGGTTCCGAATCGCTGGCATAGCAGTCCTGGCTGACGACGAAGTAGGGCGGCGTGGCCAGGAGGTACAAAAAGTAGGATGTGGGCTGCTGCAAGAGGATGCGCACTGTGGAAGAGTCAGGCGCCTGCACGGCGTCAGGATCGGCGACGCCGTCGTCGTCGCTATCCTTGAGAAAGGTGTTTACGTGCCAGCTACCAAAGGAGGCGGCGCGGCTGATGGACCAGCGTACGTCTTCCGCCGTCAGCGGATTGCCGTCCGGAAAGGTCAGATCCGAGCGCAGCGTAAACGTATACTCAAGCCCATCCTCGGAAATTTCAGGCGGTCCGTCAGCCAGGACGGGCGCGAGGGCGCCGTCTGTATCGAACATGTACAGACCGCTCATCGTATTGTACTTTACTTCCCAACCGGGCTGGCTTGGCGCATCGCCGGGGTCAATGCTGGTCAACTCGCCCATCACGCCGATGACAATCAGATTGTCCGGCGTGCCGATCAAAGACTCGCCGGCATCGATCGTTTCCCTGGACACGAGCCAGTTCCGCGTGATGCGCTCGATAGCGCCATCGCTTTTGCTCTCTTCGATCCCTTCGTTGATGCTCTCTAACAAATCGGGCCGGTCATCGCGCACGGCAATCACGTAGCTCTGGTGTGTGATCCAGGCATCGCGGCCCGAGCCGCCCGCAATCTTGAGCTGCTCGTAGTGGGTGCGCACGTAATGTTCTGCGTCGTCGTGATCGATAATGACCCCTGCGACCTCGCCGTCAATCAGCGCCTGCAGCGCCTGGCCCACCGTCTCGTAATAAACCAGGTTGTCCTCGGGAATACCCGCAGTTTCTGTCGCTGCCCGATGTCCGGCCAACGAGTTGGAAAGGACGCCAATGGGCACGCCAGGCGGCACGTTGCGGTAATCGGTGATGGTTGTTTCGTTGGCCAGCACAACCATCACCTGTCCCACCTCCAGGTAGGGCTCACTGTAGGCGACACCCGGTACCGGTTCCGGCGTGGTCAGCGCGGACATGGCGATGTCGAACTCGCCGTTAGCCACGCTCTGCAACATTCCGTCAAAGCTGGTGACCACAAATTCATACTCGTAACCGGTGCGACCCAGAAGGTTCTCCGCCAGTTCCGCGTCGAAACCAACCACATTGCCGAACTCATCGAACATGGCAAAGGGCGGAAAGGGAGCGTCGGCGGCGATGGTCAGAAAATTATCATCCTCCGCGACCGGGGTGGCAGTTGGATCCTCTACGCTGGTCGGAGTAGGGGGGATAGGGGTCGCTTGCTGTTCCGACTCCTGTTGCCGGCAGGCAGCAAGCGCGGTGATCGTGAGTAAGACGGCGACAAGCAGCAGGGATCGATAGCGCACGATTTTCATACCTTGATTCCTCGAAAGTAGCTTTATGCGCCCCGCTGGTCAGACAGAATTGCAACCAGCGGTGCGGCGCGAGTATAACAAGGGGAATAGGGGGTAACAAGAAGGGGGGAGGGACGTTAAAACGTTCTCATGAAGCGGGTTTATGCGCCCGCGCTCAGTGCTCTATTACAGCTCGACGACTGTGCCCAGGCCCTGTCGTTGCGCATTGGTCAGCGCCAGGCTGGCGGCGACGGCGTCCTGCACGGCGACGCCAACGGATTTGAAGTAAGTAACTTGCTCAGCGCTGCTACGTCCCGGGCGCTCGCCGTTGATGATCTGGCCAAGCTCGGCGTGGATATGTGTCTCGTCAATCTCCCCTGCTTCCAGGGGCACGACGATGTCGCCGGCTTCGGCCATCACGGCGTCGCGGGAATCGACGACGACGAGGGAGCGGCGAATGGTAGTGACGTCGACTTCCTGCATGTCGGTGCGGAAGGAGCCCACGGCGTTGATGTGAGCGCCCGCGGAGAGCAAATCCCCGGAGAAGACGGGGCGCGCTGCTGTGGTAGCCGTACAGATGATGTCGGCGTTCTGAACGACGCGCGCGGCGCTATCGACGACTTCGATTACATCAGGAATCGGGCCCCGACCGGCCATTTCGCGGGCAAAAGTCCTGGCGTGTTCCGCGTGCAGACTATAGACGCGCACCTCGCGCACATCCCGTACTGTACACACCGCTTCCAGCTGCGTGCGCGCCTGCACACCACTGCCGATAATGGCTACGACTGAGGCATCTGGGCGGGCCAGCACGTCGGTCGCTGCGCCCGAACCGGCGCCGGTTCGAATGGCCGTGAGTGTGCCGCCTTCCAGCAGCGCCAACGGGCGGCCCGTCTCGGCGTCCAGCGCCAAAACCAGGCCGTGAATCGTCGGTAGATTTTGCTCTGCGTTTTCGGGAAAGACGGAGACGATCTTTACCGCCAGATCGTCGCTGCCGGTCAGATAGGCGGGCATGAAGATGGAAACGCCGCCGTAGCGGGGAACCGCGACCTGGGTGCGCAACGGTACGGTGGCTTCGCCCGCGGACAACTGGCCGTAGGCGCCCTTCATGCCGCTGATGGCCTGGGCCATGGGCAGCGCCTGTCGCACGTCTTCGGCTGAAAGAATGTGGAGTTGCATATTGCGTTGTCGTGTGCTGGCTGTGCGGGCCGCTGGCCAGGCTATGTCTCGCCCAGGTATGCCTGCCGCATCTGTTCGTTATGGATTAGATTGTCGGCCGTGTCCGACAGGACAATACGTCCCGTCTGCAGTACATACCCTCTGTCGGCAATGGACAAAGCCATGTTAGCGTTCTGTTCCACTACAAAAACGGTGGTTCCCTCTTCGTTAATTCGTTGGATGATCTCGAAATTTTGCTCAACCAGGATTGGCGCAAGCCCCATAGACGGCTCGTCCATGAGCAATACCTTCGGCCGGGCCATTAAAGCCCTGCCCACGGCTACCATCTGCTGCTCGCCGCCGCTTAATGTACCGGCGCGCTGGTTCAGACGCTCCTTCACGCGCGGGAACAGCTCGAAGATATTCTCCATATCTTCTTCAATCCCGCGGCGGTCATTGCGCAGGTAGGCGCCAATCTCCAGATTTTCGCGCACCGTCATTCGCTTGAACAGACGGCGATTCTCGGGAACCATCGAAATACCGCGGTCTACGATTGTCTGCGTAGGCAGTCCGCTGATCCTGTCGCCGTCCAGCAAGACATCTCCCTGAGTAGGCTCCACGTAGCCCAGAATCGTCTTGAGCGTCGTCGTTTTACCGCTGGCGTTGCCACCCAGCAGGCACACAATCTCCCCGGGATAAACGACGACGTTAACGTTATGCAAAATCTGAATCGGGCCATAGTGAGTGTCTACATTCCGCAGCTCCAGGACCGCTTTCCGGCTATCTCCATTCTCGCTGATGCTCTGCGCCATATTTATACCCTTACTTCCTTCCTGCCGAGATACGCTTCCAGAACCCGCTCATTTTGCGAGACTTCTTTGTAAGAACCTTCGGCAATCTTCCTGCCATAGTCCAGCACAACCACACGGTCGGATATACCCCTGACCACCTGCATGTCGTGCTCGATGGCGATGATCGTAAAGCCTTTCTCGTCGCGCAGTCTGGCGATCAGTTGCGTCAGCTCCTTCGTTTCGCGAGGATTCATTCCGGCCGTAGGCTCGTCGAGACACAGTATCTTCGGCTCCGTGCTCATGGCGCGCGCGATCTCTAGCCGCCGCCGGTTAGCGTAGGAGAGCACGTAGGCCGGCTGTTCAAAGCGGTAGCCGACAAGGCGGGTGCCGAAGAAACTCAACACTTCCTCCGCCTTCTTACTCGTTGCCTCCTCCTCCTTGCGAAAACCAGGCGTTCGCAACAGGGCGCCGAGAATACCAGAGCGGGTGCGTGCATGTTGCCCGACCATGACGTTCTCTCTGACGGTCATATTGGCAAAGAGCCGCACGTTCTGAAAGGTGCGCGCGATGCCTAGCTTCAATACCTGGTGCGGCCGCAGTCCCACCAGATTGTGCCCATCAAACCAGATTTCCCCTTCGTCAGGCTTCATCATCCCTGACAGCACGTTGAAGAACGTCGTCTTGCCCGCTCCGTTGGGTCCGATAACGCTGACGATTTCCCCTTCGTCGATATGAAACTCCAGATCATCCAGGGCGCGCAAACCGCCAAAGTCCTTGGACAGCCCAATCGTTTCCAGTAATGCCATCGCTCTATCTGTCCTCTTCTTTAATCCTGGCCGCCACCGGCCGCGCCGGCAGCCGCCGCATCCGCTTCTTTTTGACTTTGCTCATCAGCCAGCCAGGCATCCTGCATCAACTCCTCCTGGTGCAGCTCGCGCATCCGCTCGCGGGAAGGTATGAAGCCCTCTGGCTTGTTCAACATCATGTAGATCAGGAGGGCGCCGTACATCAAGAACTTAAACTCGGCGAACTCTCGCAACATTTCCGGCAATCCGATGATCACAATGGCCCCCACGATGACGCCCGGAATGCTGCCCATGCCGCCGACGATAATCAGTACCAAAACCTGAATTGAGACCACAATGTTGAAACTGTGGGGGAAAACCGAGCCAATTTTGGCCGCGAACAGCGCCCCGCCAAAGCTGGCGATAATGGCGCCCATGATAAATGCCGTCAGCTTGGCCTGCACCGTGTTGATGCCCATCACTTCGGCCACCGATTCATCCTCCCGCATCGCCTTCCACATACGTCCGATGCGCGAATTCTCCAGCGCCCACGTCGCATAAATCGCCAACAAGACCAGGGCTGCAATGGGATAAAAGAACTCCGGGGGCGAATTCGCTGTAAAGCCGCCGATGGAGATCGTAGGAATTTGCGTGATGCCCTGCGCGCCGCCCACATAGGGGAAAAGCGCTTCCGAAATGAACAGAATGCGCGCGATTTCGCCAAATCCCAAAGTAACGATAGCCAGGTAATCGCCGCGCATGCGCAGCACCGGCGTACCCACGACGATGCCCGCCAGCGCCGCAGCGCCGACTACGAAGGGCAGCGCTGCCCAGAATGTAATTTCCGGGGCAAACGCCGGCGAGGAAGGCGAGGTGAGTATAGCCGTCGTATAGGCGCCGACGGCAAAGAAAGCGACGTAACCCAGATCCAGCAATCCTGCGAATCCGACCACCAAATTGAGGCCAAGACCCATCAACAAGAAGATGCCCACCAGATCCAGCACCTCGCTCAGGAACACGCCCAGGATTTGGGGCAAAACGAAAATAGCGATCAACGCCGCTGCGATGCCTGCAATGAGCACGCGTTGCTTGCTCTGGTCGGGCAGCGCATCATATCGCTCCCGCAGCGACGTCTCCCGGCGATCCATATAGATGTAGATGCCCAACACCAGCAAGAAGATGAGGCCGGCGCCTACCGG
>JBMCFH010000055.1:0-19560 GCA_048620455.1 Chloroflexota bacterium
AGTAGTCAGGCTCGACGAAGGGCAGGGGGACGGGACTCTGGGCCAGCGCCGGACGGCGCGCCTGGGCCCAGGTCGAGGCGTGGCAGGAGCTTATTGAACCGAGCGCTCTACGCGGCGACCAAAGCGGCGGGCACTTCCTCGGTCTCGTGATAGTAAGCGGGCCCGGCGCAGCCACGACACAGCAGCTCGCCGTCGATTGCCAGCTCGCGCTCGTTGATGATTTCCTCGCCGCAGATGTCGCAGTTGACGCGCACGCCGGCGCGGCTGACGATATCTTTGACCGGCGTCGCCAGGCGCACGGGGCGGACGTCCAACAGCTCCGTATCCGGCATCAACTGGTAACCTTGTAACTGGGCGAAGTAGCGCCGTTTTTCCTCCGGGGCGTAAGCGTAAGCCTTCTGACGCACGTCCAGTTGGGGCGCCACGCGTACAGCTTCCTCCGTCTTAACGTGGATGAAGGTCGCGGCTACTTTCCCATAGTCCTCGACGCGCAGCGTGCGGTGGCCCACCGTGGCGCCGGTGGCTACTTCGACGCCATCCACAAAGCAGCCATCCGTTTCTACAATGACCAGGAGTCGCTTGTCGCGGCGCGGCAGCTCGAGGCCCAGCGCCGCTGCGCCGGCGAGGCCCACGCGCGCTCCCAGTATCTGGCGCGGGCAAAGGTGTGAATGTCGCGCCGACGACTCTTCCAGGATTGCCTGTAACGTTTCCAATCGTGCTTCGTGTACGCGATACACGACTGATTCCTACGCGTCGTCGGCGCTGGCTTCGTCTGCGTCAGCCGGCTCGGTGCCTTCACGCACGCCTTCGCGGAAGGCGCGTATACCGGTGCCCAATTCATGGCCGATCTTGCCGATGCGTCCCACGCCGAAGAGCAGCAAGACGATGACAAAAACGATGAGTAGTTCTATGTGTCCTAATCCAGCGATCATTTCTGTTTCTCCACATGAGATAAGTTACTCCGGGTCTGTTGCGCCATACAATGGCGCTTGCTGTGCCCGGATCGTACGGTCAGGGTAACTCGACGGGGTCATTGTACTCAGGAGCTTTCCGGCCTACCTGTGATATTCTTCACGTTTTAGCGGGTCAAATGACGTAGGCCGCGCCGTTGCCCCATTTTTGGGGCACGAGGTGAGCGTCAATCCACAGCAGCCAGATCGAAGCTGCGATAGCCGTCGCCGAAGTGATTGCGCCCGGCGTCGTCGAACAGCCGGCGGATGTGATCATCCATGGTGAAGTAGATCACCTGCCAGCCCTCGTTGGCGAGCACCACCATTTGCTGCAGCAGGCGCTCGCGGCGTTGCCAGTCGGAGTATTGGAAGGCGTCGTCCAGGATCAGGAACAGAGCCTGATCGTCGAGGAGGGTGGTCGCCACGCCCAGGCGCAGGGCCAACAGCACCTGTTCCAGGGCGCCGCTGCTCAGGTCGCCCAGGCTGAAGCGGCCGAATGTGTCGGATACGTAGAGTTCCTGCCCGTCAAGCGCCACTTCCCTGTAACGGTTGGTAATGGCCTGGAGCGGCACGGCGATGCGCGGCGAGCGCAGGTGTCGCCGGATCTTTGCATCTTCGTCCTGCCGCAGCTCGTCCAGCACCTCGCACACCAGCACGCGGGCCAGGATCCCCGCCGTCTGTTGGCGGTAGTCGCCGGTGACAGTAGCGTGTTTCTCTTGCAAGTGGTGCAACAGCAATTGCCAGTTGATGGAGATCTCGTCGTCTGTCTGGCGGCAGATGTCGTGCTTCAGATCATCGAGAGCGCGGATTTCCTCCTCCAGCTTCTCCTGCAACTGTTGCAGTTTCTCACGTAGTGTGTCCAGCGTCTCCTGGCTGAACGCGACGCCGGCCGCCTGGCGGCGGTAGTCGGAGGGGGCAACGTCCAGTCGCTGTAGCTCCGTTGCCAGACCCCGCTTCTCTCGCTCCAGCCGCTCGCGCTCTTCCTGCAGCGCTGCCACGCGGTCGGCCCACTCTTGCGGTTTGCCCGGCTCGTCGGTGAATTTGTGCAGGCGAGCGGCGATGTCCGCGCGTTGTTCCTGCAGCGCTTCTTGCGCCTCCTGCACCTGTGCTTCCAGCGTCCGCGCCTCATAATGGTCGTCCTGCAGCGACTGCGCCCTCTGGCGCAACAGGGGCAATCCACTGAGCGGTCGCTCGAAGCGCCGTTCGAACTCATCTTCCAGCCGTTGCACCTCGTCGATGGCCCCGGCCTGTTGCGCCTCCTGTCGCAAGGCGCGAATGTACCAGGCGGCTGTGGCGGCGGCGACGAGCAACGCCGGCAGGGCCAACGCGGGGACGTCGAGAAGCACGAAAAGGACGCCGACCACCAACGCGGCGGCGGCGACGACTAGCCAGAGTGAGTTGGCCTGTAGAGAATGCGCCGTTTCCCGCTGCTCGTATACCTCTGTCGCTTCTTGCAACCAACGGTACTGCTCGCTTTTCTCCTGTAAGTCGTTCAGCCGGCGCTGCTTACTCCGCAACTGGCCCACGTCACGGCGAAAGGTGCGAACGTCCATGCGCAGGTCGTCCAGTTCCGCCTGGGGCAGGCGGCTTAGTTGCGCCTCCAGGGCCTCGATCCTCTGCGCCAGCTGCCAGGCGTGATGGCGGCGGGCGCGCTCCATTTCGGCCAGCTTCGTTTCGACTGCCTGCTGCTCGGCGCGCAGCACGGCGCGCGGTCCGCCGGAGTAGAGCCGATTCACCCGTTGCAGGAGGTCGTCCAGCCGTTTCTTTTCTTCCTGCGTCTCCAGGCGTTCTTTTAGCCGCCCGCGGCGGTCGCCGATAATGGCGCCGTCCTCGATTGAGGCGCCAAGCACCGTTTTTTGCATGCGCCCCTTGATAGCGTCGATGACGCTGTGTCCCGACAGCAACTCTTTCAGCACTTGCTTGTCGATCCCGCCGGCGACGCTGCCGTCCAGCGCCACTTCCGCGCCTTTGACCACAAGCAGGCGGCTGACGCGCGGCGGCAAACCGGACAGGGCGTCGTTCCAGTGATCCTCCAGCTTCTCGCGCGAGTCGGGTGTGAAGGCCAGCGCACCGTCGCCGGAGAGGCCATTGACCCAGACCTGTCCGCGACAGTCAGTGGGGCGCAGGGTCCACCCTTTCTGGTTCTTGAAGAGGGCGCGGATGAGAAATTCGACGAGCAGGGTTTTGCCCTGTTCGTTGCGCCCGTAGACGAGGTTAAAGTGGCCGAAATCGAGGCTGCATTTGCCGATCGGGCCCACGTTCTCCACAGAAAGACGATCGATGTGAATGGCCATGGTTAGCTTCCCTCGTAAATCACGTGTAGCGCTTCCAGCATAATCTCATCAGGCGCCGGCTCGCCTTCTTCCTGTGGCCAATCGAGCGCCTCGATCTTCTGGCGCACCTGCTCGGCGATGGTCGCCAGCTCCAGGTCATCCGTGACGTAGACGTCTGAGAGATCGGGCTGAGTCTGTTCATAAAAGTGGTAGCGCTCGAATTCTCGACTGACCACGTCCGCCAGCTTGCGCTTGTCGGCAGAGTAGCCTCGGAGGCGCACGCGCACACGCACCCTGTCTTCGTCTCCCGGCTCCAGCTGCCAGGAGGCGATGCGCTCATCTATCTGCCGGCGCACGTACTCAGCCTCGTCGTCGGCGGGCACCACGACGAAGGTTTCGTCGAAGTAGAGCACGGGGGCCTTGATGCGCGTGGAGAGGACTTTGCCGGCGGTTACATCGTAAGTCAGGAAACGCCGCTGACCCGTTTCGGTGATATCCAGACCGCAGGGCGATCCGGCGTAGTACAGGGGTGGTCTGTCGACGGGGATGTGAATGTGACCGAGAAAAACAGAGGCGGGTCGAAAGCGCTGCACGTCGCTGTGTGTCAGGGGCATGTACACGCCCGGCTCGTAGGGGTTGCCGGTGCTCGCGCCGCCGGCCCAATCGCCATGACCGACCAACACCCATTCGTCCGGCGGCAATTTATTGGCGAAGGGAGCGATCGCTTCGCCCATGGTCTGACCCTGTTGATAGGGGATAAAGAGGAAGGGACGCGCGCTCTGGGCGAATGTTTCCAACGCCGGTTCGTCGATCACGCGCACGTTGGCGGCGCTTATGTGCGAGCTGTGTAGCTCTGCGTCGTGGTTGCCGGGAATGACGACCAGCTGCACATCGGCGAAGGCCGGGCGGTTGCATAGCGCTTCGAACTCGGCGTAGTTGCGTTGGGAGGCGTCAAAGAGATCGCCGGCAACGATCAGGTGTCCGATTTCTCGCCCGCTCACCGCGGTCAGAATTCGCTCCAGCGCCGCAAACCGTTGGGGGTGGCGCGCGGTTGTGGTCAGATGGACGTCGGCTGTGATTGCGACCTGCATGAATGCCCTCCTGCCGGCTGTGTTGTCCTGCAATCCATGGTAATGACCACCCGGTGGCTGTCAAGCTTCGGCCCCGCGTCGCCCCATGATACAATAGGCCGCTTTTGACAAACGGAGAACTCAATGAACTTCATTCTAAGACAGTTTCCCCCGATGGTGGCTGACGTTCTGGGCGTGAGCCTGGCGCTTTTGCTGCTACCGCCCTTGCGCGAGCGGTTCCAGGTGTTCGGATTCGGCAACACGGTGATTATCGGCGCGATCTTTCTTCTATTTTGCCTGTCGATTGTGGCCATCAAGAAAATGCGTGATGAGGAGCCCGCGCACGCCTCTCTCTTCTTTGACCGCCGTGTGCTGGGGACCATCGGCGTTTTCTTCGCTCTGGCGCTGATGTTGGGCACGGCCTACGTCTCCGGCTTTCTGGATTCAGTGGTGGACATCAACCGCGGCATGCTGGACGAGCCGGCGATTACCATCTACCTGCTACTGACGCCCGCCAGTTGGCTGGGCATTGCGCTGGTCTACATGCTGCTGCTGACCACGGATGTAGAGCCTGCGCGCTCGTGGGACGTGGCGCGCTTCGTGCCGGTGGCCCTGCTGGCCTTCAGCGGCGTCAACCTCATGGCGGTGACGACGACGGCCATATGGCAGGCGGTGTGGAGCCGCTTCTCCGTGCCGGGGGACGGCAGCGGGGTGATTGCGGGCATCTTTATTCTGAACCTGCTGCTTTACCTCCCATCGCGCCTGATCTATGCTCTGCGCGGCGGCGGGACTGCCGCATTGCCGGCGCGCGCTGCCAGCCTGCTGTCGCTGATCCCCTTCCTGGCCTACCTTTCTGTCGTGGCCATAGGCTGAGGGCGAGATGGCCGGTTTCCTGCGTGCGTTGATTGCCTTCATTCGCCTGGGCCGGCCCCTGTTTCTGGCGGGCGGGTTTGTGCTGTACGGACTGGGTGCAGCCATGGCCCTCTATGACGGGGCCAGCCTGAGCCTGGCGGCGCTGCTATGGGGGCAGGCGGCGGTGACCGCCACGCAGGTGATGGTCCATTATAGCAACGATTACTTCGATCTGGACGCGGATCGCGCCAATCCCAGCCCCACGCGCTGGTCGGGCGGCAGCCGTATCTTGCCCGAAGGACGGGTCGCGCCGCGGCTGGCGCTGTGGGCCGCGCTGCTGGCGTTCCTCGCCGCAGTGGTCGCCACGCTGGTGGCGGCGCTGGCGCTGCGCCCTGGCCCGCTGGCGTTGCCCCTGTTGCTCCTGGCCCTCTTCCTGGCCTGGAGTTACAGTGCGCCGCCGCTGCGGTTGCACTCCAGCGGCCTGGGAGAGGCGGCGGGCGCGCTGCTAATTGCAGGGCTGACGCCGCTGGTGGGCTACTATTTGCAGGCGGGTCAACTGGGAGTGACGCCGCTGTTGGCCGTGACGCCCCTGGTGTTGCTGCAATTTGTGATGTTGCTGGTCATCGGCTTTCCCGATGCGCGTGGCGACGCGGCGGTGGGCAAGGCGACGCTGGTGGTGCGTCTGGGCGGGGCGCGGGCCGCGCGGCTGCTGCAGCTGGCGCTGGTTACTTTTTATCTGATGCTGCCCTTGCTGTGGGCCGCGGGCCTGCCGGCGCTGGTCGTCGTGGCCCTGCTGCTTTTCACACTGCCGGGAACGGTGTGGCTGGCCTGGCGCGTGGGGCAGGGCAAGTGGCGGGAGCTGGCGTGGTGGAACTGGTTCGGCTTTGTCAGTATCGGCCTGGTGGTGGGCTCGGCGTTGGTGATGCTGGCGGCATTTCTGGCGAGCCAGCCTCCCGTGGCGAACGGATAGTCGTCTTTGCGCGCCGGGAGAAACTATTTGGAATTTTGGGCCGGGGATGGTATCATAGCGCCCCAGTGTGTAGAGCGGACCGGTGAGGAAAATGCGACCGTTTTTTGTACCGTTCTTAGCCTGGGTTAAGCTAGGAAACAGGAAAATAGGATATAAAGCGAGGCGCTTATTGGCCCGATCCTTCAGAGGATCGGGCTTTTTTTTCGCCACGAGACCGGCCGGCGGGTTACCGGTCAGCAACCTGCACCTGCAACCTGTGACCGGCCCACCTGCAACTAACTTGAGGTAACCTTTTGACCACCATTACTCTGCCCGGACTGATCGACGTGCACACCCATTTGCGGGTGCCGGGCGGCGAGCATAAAGAGGATTTTGCCAGCGGCACGGCGGCGGCGCTGGCCGGAGGCGTGACGATGGTGCTGGCCATGCCCAATACCAGCCCGCCGCTGACAACCCCGCCGGTGCTGGAAGAAGCGCGGCAGCGGGCGCGGCGTAACGCGCGCTGTGACGTGGGCCTCTTCGCCGGGGCCAGTCCGGCGCACACCGACGCTCTGCCGCACCTCGCAGCAGATGCGGTGGGCCTCAAGATTTACCTCAACGATACCTTCGGCCCGCTGCGGGTGGACGACATCGCCACGCTATTCGAGTGCTTCCGCCAGTGGCCGTGGGAAAAGCCGATCGCCATGCACGCCGAGGAACAGAGCGTCGCCGTGGGTATCGGGCTGGCTGCCAGCTACGATCGCCCCGTACACTTCTGCCACATCAGCCGCCGGGTGGAAATCGAGTTGATTGCCGAAGCGAAGAACCGCGGTCTGCCCGTGACCTGCGAGGTCACCCCGCACCACCTCTTCTTGAACTGTGACGACGCCCAGCGCCTGGGGCCTCTGGGCGATATGCGCCCTGTGTTGGGCACCGAGGAGGACGTCGCCGCGCTGTGGGATCATATTGACGACACGGTGGACTGCATCGCCACCGACCACGCTCCGCACACCCTGGAGGAGAAGCATAGCGCTCAGCCGCCGCCGGGCGTGCCCGGTTTGGAGACGTCGCTGCCGCTGATGCTCACCGCTGTAGCCGAGGGGCGGCTGACTCAGGAGCGGCTGGAGGAGCTGATGGCCCACAATCCCCGGCGTATTTTCGGCCTGCCAGAGCAGCCGGACACGCGCGTGGAAGTGGATGTGAGCCGGCCGGTGACTATCAGCAGCGACCACGTTCACAGCAAGTGCGGCTGGACACCGTTCGCCGGTATGACCGTCGCCGGGCGCGTGCAGCGCGTCATTCTGCGCGGCGAGACTGTTTATGAGAATGGCCAGGTGCTGGCTGCGCCCGGCAGCGGCCACATTTTACCCTGATTCAATGTTTGCAGTACCAGTGACAGATCTTTTAGTACAGGAGATATAAGATGGAAAAAACGACACTTGAACCACTGTTCGACCTGGAGAAGATGGCCGGCGACAATGGCTGGAAAAGCAACGGCCTGAGCGGGATGGACATCCTTTCCGTGGATCAGTTCGCGCCTGACATCCTGGAGTATATCTTCGCCCGCGCCCGCGAAATGCGCGAGATGGTGGAGCGCGTGGGCGCGGCAGACTTACTCAAAGGGAACGTGCTCACCTGTCTCTTTTATGAGCCCAGCACGCGCACCAGCTCCTCCTTCATCGCCGCCATCGAGCGCCTGGGCGGCAGCGTGATTCCCATCACCCAGGGCGTGCAGTTCAGTTCGGTGAGCAAGGGCGAGACGCTGGCGGATACGGTGCGCACGCTGGAGCAATATTCGGACATCATCGTTCTGCGCCACCCCGAGATCGGCTCTGCGCGCGCCGCCGCCGATTACGCCAGCGTACCGGTGATTAACGCCGGCGACGGGGCCGGCGAGCATCCCACCCAGGCTCTGTTGGATTTGTTTACCATCCGCGAAGAGTTGGGCAGGCTGGACGGCCTGAAAGTGGCTATGGTCGGCGACCTGCGCTACGGGCGCACGGTACATTCGCTGACCAAGCTGTTGTTGCACTATGACGTGAGCCTGCGCTTCGTCTCTCCTGAGATTCTGCGGTTGCCGCTGACGGTGATGAACCAGGTGATTG
This sequence comes from Chloroflexota bacterium, assembly GCA_048620455.1. GTDB lineage: Bacteria > Chloroflexota > Anaerolineae > Promineifilales > Promineifilaceae > JAAYYY01. The sequence goes on from JBMCFH010000055.1 coordinate 8,200, forward strand.
ACGCCGGCATCGACGTGCGCGAGACGCACGACGTGGCCGACGTGATCGAAAACGCCGATGTGCTTTACGTCACCCGCGTGCAAAAAGAGCGCTTCAGCGACCTGGCGCAGTACGAGGCGGTCAAGGAATATTACGTGATTACGCCGGAGTTGATGGAGCAGGCCAAAGAGAAGATGGTGGTCATGCATCCCCTGCCACGCGTGGGTGAAATCCATTATAGTGTAGACAAGGATCCGCGCGCGGCCTACTTCCGCCAGGTTCAAAACGGCATGTACGTGCGTATGGCCCTGCTGGCAGCGGTATTGGGCCGCGCATAAACCAGTATTATTAGTGGGGGTTCGGCGTCTGCGGTTGCAGGGCGTCGGGCAGGAGGCGTGCGATGATTGGAGAAGAGTGGCCCATCGTGGCCGACCTCTTGGGCCTGGGCGCAGACAACGCGGCGCTGTGGCAGATGGCTATTCGCGCCGTCATCGTCTACCTGGCAGCCATTGTGCTGGTGCGCCTGGGCGAAAAGCGGTTCCTTGGCAAACACGCGGCGCTGGACGTCATACTGGGCTTCATGCTTGGTTCCGTCCTCAGTCGCGCCATTACGGCCAGCGCGCCCTTTTTCGAGACAATTCTCGGCGGCGCGCTGGCCCTGGTGCTCATCCATTGGCTGTTCGCCGTGCTCAGTTTCCACTCCGATCGCTTCGGCGATCTGGTCAAGGGCACCGACCGCGTCCTGGTGAGCGACGGCGACATTCTGTGGGACAAAATGCGGTCCAGTCACATTAGCGAGCAAGATTTGCTCTCTGCGGTGCGCGCCAACGCCCAGATCGGGAATGTGGAGCAGGTGAAAGAAGCGCGCCTGGAACGCAGCGGCGACATCAGCATCGTCGAGCGCCAGAAAGACCCGCGCGTGGTGGAAATTGACGTGCAGGACGGCGTGCAGGTTGTGCGCGTGCAGATAGGCTGAGCTTCGCGCCTACTCCGCCTCCAGGGTCACTTCAACGCTGCTCAGGTGCACGTCGCCGCCGAAAGCGGGGCTGGGATCGCGCACCACGATGCGCGCCGGCGTTGTCTCTGCGACGGTGTACGATAGCTCCGTGCTGAACTCGCCCGGCTGGCCCAGGTCCGGCGCGTCGACGATGATCGGCTGGGAGTCGATTACTTCGCCTTCGGCATCCAGCAGTTCCACAATGAGCGTCTGCTCGAAGCTGGCAAGGCCGCGACCGCTCACCGCCACCACACCGCCGCTGATGGTGTCGGCCGTAGCCGGTTCGTCGATTACAATGCGCTCGGCGTGGGGCGTCACGGGTACGACGTCTTCCTCGCCGGACGGCGCCAGGGTCACGCCGACCGAAGCCAGGTGTGTGACGCCGCCGTCGCGGGCGCTGGTGGCGTAGACCTGGATGAACGCCTGCTGCTCCTCAGCGATCTCAAAGGGCAACTCGAATTCGAACGGCCCGCGCTGGCCCAGCTCTGCGCCAATGGTGGTGGGCACCGTCGCCAGTTCCTGCCCGTCCAGATCCACAATGCGCGCCACCAGATTCTGCTCAAAGGTGGGATCGGCCTCGCCCGCCACCCGCACGGGGCTGGTGACTCGCGAGCCGGAGCCCGGTTCCAGGATCAGAATCGCTTCCTCTTCCGTGATCAGGGCTTCCTCCGGTGCCTGCTCTTCGGGCGCTGCCGTTGCCTCCTCTGTGGGCGCCGCCTCGGTCGCCGTAGCTGTGGGCTCCATCGGCGTTTCTGTGGCTGCCGGGACGGTGCTGGTGGCTTCCTCGGGCTCTGGCGTGGGCGACGGCGCTTCCTCCGTGGCCTCCGGCTCTGTAGGCGCCGGCTCAGTGGCAGCCGGCGCCGTTGCCTCGCTCGGGCTGCAGGCAGCCAGCAGCATGGCTATCAGCAAAATCAGGGCGATGGGGGTCAGGCGCATCGCGGACAGGCGTTTCATCTAAATCCTCCTCACGTTACAAATCACTCAGATGTTGTGGAGTCATTATGCCAGAAACCGACGAGGCCACCATGTCTATGCATATTGTCTAATGTGGAGCGAACACTTTTTTTGCAATTTGTGGTATTGACCGCGCGCGCCATTTGTCTTATGCTGGTACCAGCGTGCCGGACGAGTGTGCTTTGTCGTTCGCTCGCTACAAAAGAATAGTCACTTTGAGGCCAGGACGCCTCCCACCGCGACAGCGTCGTCGCGTGTGTGGAGGCGTTTTTCGTTTTTGGCCCGGGAGTGCCCCGCAGGGGATGAAGCGTGTGAAGATCTGTTTTATGTGGAAAAGGAGGTTTTTATGGGAGACAAATTGCGTGAGAAGAAGGCGGAGCGCGTGGCGAGCAACGGCGATGGGGCGGCGCCGGAGGCCCTGTCCACGCCCAAAGAAGTTCTGGCCTATGGCAAAGAGAACGGACTGCAGATTGTGGACCTGAAGTTTGTCGATTTCCTGGGCCTGTGGCGTCACGTCAGCGTGCCCCTCAGCGCTCTGAGTGAAGAGAGCTTCGAGGAAGGTATCGGCTACGACGGGTCCTCAATCGTCGGCTTCCAGCACATCGAGGAAAGCGACCTGATTTTGCTGCCGGACGCCACCAGCGCCGTGCGCGATCCGATCCTGCAGGCGCCTACCCTCAGCCTCATCTGTAACGTTTACGATCCGGTAACTCACACGCCCTACTCGCGCGATGCGCGGCGCGTGGCCCAGGCTGCGGAGCGCTATCTGAAGAAAACGGGCATCGCCGACACCAGTTACTGGGGGCCCGAGGCCGAATTCTTCTTGTTCGACGACGTGCGCTTCGACAGCACGCCGCAGGCGGCCTACTACTTCGTGGACTCCGAGGCCTCGATGTGGAACATGGGACGCAACGGCAGCCGGCCCAACCTGGGGCACCGCGCGCGCCATAAGGAGCATTACTTCCAGGCGCCGCCGGTAGATACGGCCCAGGACCTGCGCTCGGAGATAACGCGCCTGTTGCACGAGGCCGGGCTGGAGGTGGAAATGCACCACAGCGAGGTGGGCGGCAGCCAGCACGAGATCGACCTGCGCTACAACACGTTGACCAACATGGGCGACTGGCAGATGTGGTACAAGTACATCATTAAGAACGTGGCCCGGCAGTACGGCTACTCGGCTACTTTTATGCCCAAGCCTATTTTCGGCGACAACGGTTCAGGGATGCACGTGCACAACAGTCTCTGGAAAGAGGGGGAAGCGCTGTTTTATGATGCCGACGGCTACGCAGCGCTATCGAAAACGGCCCTCTACTACATTGGGGGCATCCTGCACCACTCGCCCGCGCTGCTGGCCTTCTGTGCGCCGACGACCAACTCCTACCGGCGCCTGACGCCCGGCTTCGAAGCGCCGGTGAACCTGGTGTATTCTCAGCGCAACCGCTCTGCGGGTATTCGTATCCCGCGCTACTCGGATAGTCCCGGCGCCAAGCGCATCGAATACCGCTGCCCGGATCCCACAGCCAACCCTTACCTGGCTTTCGCCGCCATGCTGATGGCGGGCATCGACGGCATCCAGAAGCGCATAGACCCCGGCGATCCCGCGGATTACGATCTGTATGAGTTGCCGCCGGCGGAAGCGGCCAAAATCGACCAGGTGCCGTCATCGTTGAATGAGGCGCTGGACGCGCTGGAGGCGGATCACGACTTCTTGCTCAAGGGTGATGTGTTCACCACGGATCTGATCGAAAGCTGGATTCGCATTAAGCGCGAACGGGAAGTCGATCCCCTGCGCCTACGCCCGCACCCTTACGAGTTCTACCTGTATTACGACGCGTAGGATTACCGGGCACAAAGCGTACCCGCTTTTTCGTTTTCTTCCTCTCTCGCAGCGACACAGCCGCGTCCCCTCCGGTGCGGCTGTGTCGCTCGCCTCGCTGCCGGCGCTGCTTCCCAGGGCGGCAACATCCCGCCACTCTCACTATAATAAGGACATGGCTGTTAACGATTCACGGCGACACGCGGGCGCCCCTGAGCAGAGTCCGTGTCATCCTGAGCAAAGCGAAGGATCTCCCCGCCGCGTCATGCTGCTGATGAAGTCCAGCACGTACCGCGCCGGAGACTTCATGGACGCTGCCGGGCAACTGGACATCGAGGTGATCCGCATCGTAGACACGCCGGAAGCGCTGGCCCACACCGCGCCAGACCTGCTGGCGATCCCCTTTGCGGACGGCGAGGCTGCCGTGAGGACCATTCTGGAATTCACAGAAGATCGGCCGGTGGACGCCATTCTGTCCGTGGATGACAGCGGCGCGCTGCTCGCCGCGCGCGCCAGCCAGGCTTTGTCCCTGGCGCACAACGATCCTCAGGCGGCGCAGGCCGCGCGCGACAAATACCGCATGCGCACGCTCATGGCCCAACGCGGCGTGCCGGTGCCCGGCTTCCGGCAATTTACGACGGCGGACGACCCACAAGAGGTGGCGCAACAGGTTTCTTATCCCTGCGTCGTCAAACCGCTGCGCCTCTCGGGCAGCCGCGGCGTGATCCGCGCCGACGACGCGGCGCAACTGGTGCAGGCTTTGCAGCGTCTGGCAAAAATATTACAGGAGAGTGAGGCCGGGAACGGTCCGAAGTCATTTCTCGTAGAAGATTACCTGCCGGGGGATGAAGTGGCGCTGGAAGGGCTTCTGGACGATGGTGAATTACATGTTCTGGCTCTGTTCGACAAGCCCGACCCCCTGGAGGGTCCCTTCTTCGAAGAAACGATTTACGTCACCCCCTCGCGCCTGCCGCAGTCGGTTCAAGAGGAGATAGCGGAACACACGGCGCACGCCGCGCGGGCCCTGGGCCTGCAGCGGGGGCCGGTGCACGCCGAACTGCGCATCAACGAGCGCGGCCCGTGGCTGCTGGAAATTGCCGGTCGCTCCATTGGCGGGCTGTGCTCCCGCGTGCTGCGTTTTGGCGTCGATACCTCGCTGGAAAGCCTCATTTTGCGCCAGGCGGTGGGCATGAGTGTGGAAGACGCGCATCGCGAAGCGACGCCGCGCGGGGTGATGATGATTCCCATCCCCCAAGGCGGGCTGCTGCGCGGCTATGACGGCGTGGAGGAGGCCCGCGCCGTTGCCGGCGTCACCGGTGTGGAAATCACCGCTCCCCTCAATCATACGCTAAATCCGCTGCCCGAAGGCGACAGTTATCTCGGTTTTATCTTCGCCCGTGGAGAGACCCCCGCCGCTGTAGAGGCCGCCCTGCGCGAGGCGCACGCTAAGCTACGCTTTCGCATCGACCCTGTCATTCCTCTGCACGTTGGCGGCTCCCCCGGCTGAAGCGTCCGTCTACTTCTTGCGCGGCGCGCCGGCGGCGGTGGAGGGATCCATGTTCACCTGCTGACCGCCCTCGCCGAAGAAGAATTCCTCCATCTGCTCCATGAGGAACTCCTGGGCGCGCGGATCGGCCATGTTCAGACCGTAGTGGTTAATGAGGATAGTGGATTGTTGCTGCCACATGCTCCAGGCCAGCTTAGAAACGTTGTTGTAGATTCGTTCGCCCGCCTCGCCGGGAAACGGAGGGCGCTCCAACGCCGGCAACTCCTGCCCAAAACGGGCACACTCAACCAGCGTAATCGTCTTTTCAAATCGCGCCATAATAGACCTCTGTTCGCATTGTGTGCCGCTGAAGTGGGCACACAGTGGATGTCAACTCCTCCCTGGTATAATAGATGCAGTCGCATGTGGCGTCAAAATACTGGTTCGTAAGAAATGCGTATCATCTATCTCGGCATGTCCGGTCCCCTTTCTCTGGCGCCCTTGGCGGCGCTGCTGGACGCCGGCTGTGCCATTACCGCCGTGGTCACGCCCGGACCGACAGGCGGAACAGAGATGCGCGCGCTGGAGCCGCCGCCGCCCGTCTCCCAATTGCCGGTGTCTACAACCTACATGGAGCGAGACATCATCCACCTTGCCTGGGAACGGGGTATTCCCGTCTTCGAGAGTGGCGATCCCGGCTCCCCGGCGGTGCAACAGTCGTGGCGCCGGCTGCAGCCAGATGTCGTGTTCGTCTCCTGCTTTTCGCGCCGCATTCCGCCCGCCTTGCTGGCACTGCCGCGTCACGGTTTTCTCAATCTACATCCGTCTCTGTTGCCCGCCTACCGCGGCCCGTTTCCTCTGTTCTGGCAGTTGCGCGACGGGCTGGAGGAAGGAGGCGTCACCGTGCACTTCATGAGTGAGGCGCTGGACGCGGGGGATATTGCCTTGCAGGAATCGTTGGTCTGGCCCGAGGGGCTTACGGGCGCGGAACGGGAACGATTTGCCGGGGAGCGCGGCGGCGCGCTCTTTGTGGAGGCGGTGCAACGGTTGCGGGCCGGAACGCTACCGCGTCGCCCGCAGCCGGAGGGCGGCAGCTATCAGTCCGCGCCCGGCGCTGCGGACTTCGAACTAGACCTCGCCTGGAGTGCTCGCCGTGCTTTCAATTTCATGAAGGGAACGGCGCACTGGAGGTTTCGCTACCCGCTCTCCGTCGCCGGCCGCACGGTGCAGCTGCACCGTGCCATCGACTATGATGCCCGGCGCCGGCTGCCCGCGCCGCTGGTTGAAGCGCCGCCCTATCTCTTGATCCAGTTTAACAGGGGTGTGCTGCGAGCCGCGCCCGCTGCCTGAACAGCCTTAATGGAACGCCCCGCCCGCGCTATTCAGGCGACGGCGATTACCTTCTCCAGGTTGGGGAAGAACGGGCGCACCGTGCCCTCGATCCAGCCGTGGAGCGTAGCTGGCGCCAGGCTGCACCCGCGGCAGGCGCCGGTCATGCGCACCCGCAGCGTGTGCCCGTCGAAGTCCACTAACTCCAGGCCGCCCCCATGGAAATATTCGATGTATGCGCCCAGGGTGTCGATGAGTAGACTCATGCGCTCATCGTCACTGGCATCGGTGGGAACCCCATTGAATTCAGGAGAAGCGCTGCCATACAGCCTGTTCATAAATCCTCCTATACGTTAGCAGGACAGAGCCGACCATTATGAAAAGCAGTGGCTGTGCAGGCCGCCTGGATAAAACGCCGACTCTGTCCTGAATCCCTGTCACCTTACCGCGACAACGTGGATGGAGGCAGTGGCAGAAGTCACGTGATAATCATGCCACTTGTCATGTTCCTCTCGTGGACCGTCCGCAACGCGGCGGAAGAAAGCGCTGCGTGAGCCGTGTGCAAAAAAAAGAGGTGGCCGGTGTCGCGGGCGCGATCCGTACCACCTCAGGGCGGGGAGCGACTATAGTGTAGCAGGTAGCGGCGGTCTGTCAACGACTGTCTCACGCGGAATTAACGTGGAGAGAGGGAGCGAAGGAATCGACGACGGGCAAACATGACACGTGCATGGAAATTTTGGCCCGCGACGACCAGCGGTTACAATGGGGCCAACCATGACCTATCTGCACAAATTGAAAGCGGCGCAAGAAAAGAACAACTCCTGGCTCTGCGTGGGGCTGGATCCCGACCCGGCGCGTCTACCACTGCCGGCGATGCAGTGGGACGAGCCGGTGCTACCCTTTAACAAGGCGATCATCGACGCCACTGTCGATCTGGTCTGCGCCTATAAGCCCAACCTGGGATTTTATCTGCAGTGGGGCGCGGCGGGCGTCATCGCCCTGGAGCGCACCATCGCCTATATTCCCGACGACATCCCCGTGATATTGGACTGTAAGACCGGCGACATTGGGCACACCCAGGCCGCCTGGGGCGCGGGCCTCTTCGACGTGTGGCATGTGGACGCCGTCACGGTCAATCCTTTCGTGGGCGCGGATGCCGTGTTGCCCATGGTCGGCGAGCGGCCGGATAAGGCGGTCTACGTCCTGGCGCGCACCTCGAACGCCAGCGCCACCGACTTCCAGGGCGACCTGGGACGCGAAGCGGGCCTGTCCACTGCTGTGCTGAGCCGCGCCTGGGAGGTCGAAGGCACGGTGGGGTATGTGGTGGGCGCGACCTATCCTGAGGAAATGGCCGTGGCCCGCCGCCTGGCGCCCGCCGCGCCCTTCCTCATCCCTGGTATCGGCGCCCAGGGCGGCGATTTGCAGGCCGCGGTGCGCCACGGGCCGGACGCCACCGCAGGCCCCGTGATCAGCGCCAGCCGTTCTGTTCTTTACGCTTCCGCCGGGAGCGACTTCGTGGAAGCCGCCCGTGCTGCGGCCGGGGAGTTGCGCGAGCGGATAAACGCCCACCGCCACGCCTGATCCTCGATCTCCAGTCGACCAATCTCCAACCAGCTCTTGAGCTTGCCCCATCGGCAGGCCAGCGCTATTCAGATCCAGGCGGAGGAGATTGTGCGGCTGTGGCGGGTGGTCGACACTCTGGCGCGGCGCACCGGACGGTCACCGGAGCAGGTTGCCGAGGAAATCGACCGCGACGGATATATGGCGCCGCACGCTTATTCGCACTTTTCTTCGACAAATCCTCATTTCTATATCCTCTTCGCTGTGTGTATAATAGCAGCCGAAACTCTGGACGTGACGTATTGTAAACGGGTGATAGGAGTAGCGTGAAACTCACAGCAAGAGAGTGGTTATCGTGAGTGGCGGCGAGAATTGGACAGACCGTCCGGATGACCCCGAGCAAAAACGAGCCTTGCACGTAGTGCGAACAGCGCGCGGGCGGGCGGAGGATGCGCAGCAGCGACTGGAATTCCTGGTGCGGGCCAGCGCAATCCTGGCCAGGTCATTGGAGTATGACACGACGTTGCGGCGCGTGGCGCGCCTGGCGGTGCCCTGGGTGGCCGATTGGTGCGCGGTTGATTTGCTTGAGGAAGACGGCTCGCTGAACCGGGTGGCTGTGGCGCACGTTGACCGGCAGAAGGTGGAGCTGGCCTATGAGCTTTCCCGCCGCTATCCGGCCGACCCTGAGGCTAATGGTGGGGTGTGGAAGGTTCTGCGCACGGGGCAAACAGAAGTGTATGCCAGAATTACAGACGATCTGTTGGTGCGCTCGGGCCGCGATGAGGAACATTTGTCACTGTTGCGCCAGCTGCAACTCCGTTCCCTTATCGTGGTTCCTTTGAAGGGGCGAGAACGGGCCTTTGGCGCGCTGACGCTGGCATCGGCCGAATCGGAGCGTTACTTTGACGAGCAGGACGTGACCCTGGCTGAAGAGCTGGCGCGGCGGGCGGGTATGGCAGTAGAGAATGCCCGCCTCTTTCACGAAGCAATGAGGCTCAACGAACAGCTGGAAAAGCGCGTGGCGCGCCGCACGGCGGAGCTGCAGCAGAAGATCAAGGAGCATCAACAGGCCGAGCGGCGGTTCCGTAGCCTGTTGGAGTCGGCGCCTGACGGCATGGTTATTGTGGACGAGGCGGGCCAGATTGTGCTGGTCAATTCGCAGGCTGAGAAGCTCTTTGGGTACTCGCGCGATGAGTTGCTGGGACAGCCGGTGGAACTGTTGATCCCCGGGGAGTTACACGAGCAACACCGGCAACATCGGGAGAGTTATCGTCTTGAGCCGCGTGCGCGACCAATGGGGCGCGATCTCGATCTGGTGGCCCAACGAAAAGATGGCTCGACGGTGCACGTGGAGGTCAGCCTCAGCCCGCTGGAGACAGCACAGGGGTTGCTGATTATCACCGCGGTGCGCGATGTGAGCGAGCGTCACGAGGCGGAGCAGCGTTTGAGGGCCAGCCGACGAGAGCTGGCAGAGGCGCAGCGCATTGCGCGTCTGGGCAGCTGGCGCTGGGATGTGCAGAGCAACAGAGTTACCTGGTCCGAGGAAATGTTTCGCATCTACGGGCTCGAACCGGATGCGTTCGACGGCACTTACGAAGCCTTTCTGGCGTGCATCCATCCCGAAGACAGGGAGTATGTGGACGAGGTTGTGCGCACGGCGTTTGAGACGCACGAACCTTTCGCATATTACGAGCGTATCCTGTGGCCAGACGGCACGGTGCGCGTTCTACACAGTCACGGCCGGGTGGAGACGGACGACGAGGGCAATCCACTGTATCTGGTTGGAACGTGCCAGGATGTGACGGAATTGAAGCAAACGGAGCAGGCGTTGCGCCAGAGCGAGGCGCTTTACCGCTCGATTGCCCATAACATTCCGAACGGGGCCGTGTTCGTCGTCGATCATAGACTTCGCTACCGGCTGGCAGAGGGACCTGTGCTGCCGGCGATCGGTTTCGAGAGCGGCATGGTGGAAGGCAAGACGATCTGGGAAGTGCTGCCGGAGGAGGCGGCAGAGAGCCGCGCGCGCTGGTACCGGCAGGCGCTGGGTGGCAGAGCGGTCTCTCGCGAGGTGGATTACCAGGGCCGCGCGTACCTGTTGCAAATCGCGCCCCTGACAGATGGGGAGGGCGACATTTACGCCGCGCTTTCCCTGTGGCAGGACATCACGGAACGCAAGGAGGCGGAGGAAACGATGCGCGCGCTGCTGCGATTGAGTAGCAAGCTGAGCGCTACTTTGAACCTGGATGTGCTGCTGAACATGCTGATTGAGGAAGCGATCGTTCTGACGCGGGCGGAGAGTGGTTTCGCCGGGCTGGCTGCCCCTGAGGGTATTGTGACGCGCACTTACTATCAGCAGGGAGAGGCGGTGGCGATCGAAGAGTTGTGGCCGCCGGGGCGAGGTGTGCCGGGCTGGACGATCAGCAGCAAGACGCCTTACCAGACGAACGCGGTGGCAGAGGATGATCTGGTTGATGCAGACTTTTGCGAGCGCTTTGGTATCAGATCACTTCTGAGCGCGCCCGTGCTGGATAATAATGGCGATTTGTTGGCGATTTTCGAAGTGCACAACAAGGCCGATGGGAGTGAGTTTGCGCCGGACGATCAGGATAAATTGGTGGGTGTGGCTCAGATTGCAGCCATTGCTATCCAAAACGCTCACTCTTACGAACGGATGCGCGAGCTGAGCCGCAAGATCGTTTATGCTCAGGAGGAGGAGCGCCGTCGCCTGTCGCGCGAATTGCACGATTCGGCCGGGCAGCTCCTGACGGCGTTGCAGATCAACCTGGCGATGCTTGCGGAACAGCTGGGTAAAGACGAGCCGCTTGGCGAACAGTTGCACGAAGCGGCGGCGATGGCTGAGACGGCGCACAAGGAAATACGGGCCGCCTCCCACGCTCTGCGCCCGCCGGCGCTGGAGATGGTGGGGCTGAACGCCACGTTGCAGACGTTGTGCCGCGATTTTGCCAGGCAGGCGGGTCTACAGATCGAGTATGAGGGCGTGGACGTGCCCTCGATCCCTGACCAGATCAGCATCAGTTTCTACCGGTTCCTGCAGGAGGCGTTGGCCAACGTGGCCAAGCACGCGCAGGCTCACTTCGTAAGGGTTGAATTGACGTATGAGAACGGCGATCTGCAACTGAGCGTGGAAGATGACGGCGTCGGCATGTCCAGCGTCAGCCGTCGCCTCAGTTCTGTAAACGTGCGCGGCGGGGTGGGCCTGCTGGGGTTGCGCGAGCGCTT
>JBMCFH010000056.1:0-19166 GCA_048620455.1 Chloroflexota bacterium
GCCTGCAGCTATTCGACGGTGATGACATCTTCCTGGGCAAAGTCCATCTGCGCTTCCGGCAACAGTAGCGTCCATCCAGGCTACGGCCTGCAGCTATTCGACGGTGATGACATCTTCCTGGGCAAAGTCCATCTGCGCTTGCCACAACAGCTTCAGGGATTGGCGCATTGAACGAACTGACCGCAATTCAGCAAGAGGTCGTAACGGCCGGGGGCTCCAGCTTCCTTCTGGGACCATTCGGGTCGGGAAAATCAACGGCGCTCTACGAACGTCTGTGGCATTTGTTAGAGCAGGGGGAACCTCCGTACACCGTTCTGGTTCTGGTGGCTGAAGCCGAAGATCGGCGCCACTTTCTGGAACACCTGCGGCGTCGCGGGCGGGAACCCGACGGGGACCTGATGACCACGACGTACACATTTTTGGCGCGGGAGATGGTGCACACTTTCTGGCCCCTGGTAGCCCGACCCGCCGGATTCCCGCACCCTTACCAACCGCCCACCTACCTGCACTACGACCTGGCCCAGCTGTTAATGTGGCAAATCGTGCGGCCCATGTTACGCGAAGGCGCCTTTGCCGATTTACACGTACGGCCGCAGCAAATTGTGAGCCAGGTGCTGGATACCCTCAATCGCTCAGCCCTGAACGGCCTCTCGCTCGCCGAAGCCAACGAGCGTCAGGCCCGGAGTTGGGCGCAGAGCGCAGAAGAGCGCAAGCATCTGCGCGAGGCAACTACCGCTGCCGAAAAGTTCCGCGAGCACTGTCGCCAGCACAGCCTGCTTGACGTGTCGCTCGCCGTACGCGTCTTTGACACGCAGCTTCTGCAACACGCCGATTTCCGGCGCTACTTCAGCGAGCGCTTTCGGCACATCATTGTGGACAACGTCGAAGAACAAACGCCGGCGGGCCAACACTTTCTTGCCAGCCTGATGCCGGAAGTTGCTTCTACGGCCATCGCCTACGATCTGGGCGGGGGTTATAAACGGTTCCTGTCCGCTGATCCGCAGGGAGCAAAGCAGTTCGAACAGCACAGCGCACACACCTTCCATTTTGATACCCGGTTTGTCAGTCGTGAGCCGCTGGCGCATCTGTCGCACGCCGTCAGCCGCTACCTGACCAGAGAGGCCGGTGACGCGCCCTCAGGGCGAGCCCACGAAGCCATTCTACAGGTCGTACAAAGCCGCTACCGGCATGAGATGGCGCAAGATGCCGCGCGCGCCCTCCCCTCGCTGCTGGAAGCGCTTGAAGTGGCGCCCGCTGACGTGGCCATCGTTACCCCGATGCTGGACGACGCCCTGCGACACACACTGTCCCAGACGCTCGGCCAGCTTAACCTGCCCTACGTCATCTCCCGGCGGCGCTCCAGCCCTCGTGACGATGCGCAGACGCGCGCTCTGCTCACCTGGCTGGCCCTGGCGCACCCGGAATGGGACCTTCCACCAGATCCCTTCGACGTAGCCGAGGCAATCGCCCTGAGTCACACCGCGATCGATCCCGCACGGGCCAGCCTGCTGGTTCAGGGCCTTTACGATGAAGAAAATGGAATATTGTTGCCGATCAGTGAACTGACCACCGAGGATGCCCAGCGCGCCGGACAGGAAAAGGCGGAGCATCTGGAAGAGCTGCGTGAGTGGCTGGCTGCGCACGGCGAACTGACGCCGGACGTCTTCCTGCACCGGCTATATGACGACGTGTTGGGTCAGCCGCCCTTCGCGCCAGACGGCGCCCCTTCTGCTGCAGCTACCGTGCAGTGGTTGGCCGAGATTGCCGCCCGTCTGAAGCGTGCCGGGCCACAGATGGGCCTGCAGGGAAACGCGGCGACAGGTCGCGCCTTCCTGTCCGCGATAAACGACGGGCTGGTCACCCCTGATCCGCCCCCGTCTGGAGAGCCACCGCAGGCCGACGGCATCTTCATCTCCACGGTGCACGGCTATCTGCTGGCGAATCGTGTCAGCGCCGTCCAGCTCTGGCTGGACGTCAGCAGCATCGCCTGGTGGGATACGCCGCGCCAACCCTTGAGCAACGTTTTCGTCCTGTCGCCGCAGTGGCCGCAAGAGCAAACCTGGACCATGGCCCAAGATTACCGCGCGCGCAACCAGCTGTTGAGCGCCCTGATCAGTGGTCTCACCGCCCGCTGCCGGCAGGGTGTGGTGTTGGCCAGCAGCACGCTCGACCGCCGCGGCCAGCGCCAGGAAAGCCCCCTATGGCACGCCCTGCAGCCGGTGCTGGATCAACACCGCCAAGAAGCAGACCGCCGCCAGAACTAAACACTCTCAACAGCGGGCCGCGATTCCATGATTTCGCAGAATGCAAGCATCGCCCCAGACATAAGACCATGTCCTCCCAGTACCACAGGTATCGGCGCGCGCACTGCTTCCTCCGTGAACGCTCGCAGCCACTCATCGTTAATTTGCGCTATCCTGCCCAGATCAGAGGCAAAACGGCTGGTGGGATCGGGCCAGCGCCCATGATGAGCCAGCAGGACACGGGTGTCAATAAATGCGGCATCGGACCACTCGGCCAACATCTCGAAGTAAGTGCGCATTCCAACGGCTTCGATGTGCGCCGCGATGACAGAACGCGCCTCTCCCCGCTCTTGCCGGCCGCTGGAAACCATGCCGCGCTCTTCGGACACGACGCGCAACCAGGAACGCGTGGCTCTGTTAATGGCCAGCCACACACTCGGCCCCAGTCGCCCCGCGATAAATACGTGGCTGGCGGGCGTCGCCAGCACCGTCAGGGCCGCATCGAGGTTCGCCAGCGGAAGGGGCATAGCGTCCAGCGCCTGGCGTAAATTCTCTTTGGTATCTGGATGCAGGCGTAACGCCAGAAGGTCGATCGGAGTATCGATATCCAGGCGGCTGGCGGCATTGGCCGGTTGCGCCTGCACAGGCATGCCTGCTTGCGAGGACAGAACCCAGCCCAGCATGTTGTCGCGTGGCAATCGAGGCACCCAGTCGCCTATTGCCGTTGCCGGCGTAACTCCCGCCCAGTCACTGGCATATTGATTATTCGTTACGACAAGTTGCTCCGCACGCGCCAGTTGCTCAACGATGGCCGACAGCGCTCCGTCTTGCAATAGAGGTGCGGAGCCGCCGCCAAAGTAAAGAAGGCGCGAGATGCCCAGGCGATCCGTTAGTGCCGACAGCTCCTGGCCAACGTGTATGGGGCCAGGGTCGCTGCGCACAAAATCATCCACCGGCGCACCCTCCAGACCATCCTCCAGAGGTGACACCAGCACAAGTCGCTCTATCAAGGGCTGTTTGGAAAGCTGGAAGAGCAAATCGAGCGCCGCAGCCCGGCGCGCCCGTTGCACCCAGGCATCGGGCCCCTCGTCACTCCCACCTTCGCCCACCAAAACCACCGCTGTAACCATAATCAAGAACTCACAAAAAAAGGGCAACCAGGCCGTCTGGCTGGTTGCCCCAACTCGTCATCCTAAGTGGTCAATCAAGCTCAGGAAGCAGAAGGCCATAGTTACCGTCGTGACGCCTGTAGACGACGTTAACACCCTGTTCGTCCGGGTTGAAAAACACGAAGAAGTCGTGTCCCAGCAACTCCATCTGTTCCACAGCTTCCTCGACAGACATGGGGTGCAGCGGAAAGCGCTTGCGCCGCACAATTTCACGGGTGTCGACTTCTTCCTCCAGCACAGCCTCATCTACGGGCAACGGTTCAAAGGCAGCGGCGTTATCATTGCCACCGCGCCGAGTGCGACGGCGTTTACCGCGATAGCGATTGATCTGACGATAAAGCTTATCGACGACAATGTCAACGGAGGCAAACATATCGTTGCTTCTCTCCTCCGCCCGCAGAATGGTTCCCCGTTCGTCGCGAATCGTAATTTGCGCCACGTGGCGCTCCACAGCGCTACGCGTGTTCTCTTCAGCAAGATCTACGCGTACCTCTGTGAGGTTGGGCATGTAACGGTCCAGCCGCTTCGTCTTCTTCTCGACATACTGCTGTAAACGATCCGAGACTTCCACGTTATGACTGTGAATCAAGATATCCATCGTGTTCTCCTATTGACCCTACTCTCGGGCAACAATTAGCCAATCGGCCACAATTTCAGATTTACGTTCAGGCCTCAACAGGTTGCGCGAGACAGTAGGCGCTGACCTGTCGCGCGCCGCAGTCGAGCAGCGCAGTAGCCGCCGCGCTCAACGTTGCACCGGTCGTACACACATCGTCGATCAATAAAATGTTCAGGTCGGCTACCTCAGACAGGGCGACAAATGCCCCGGCAACATTTTCTTTTCTCTGTTCGCGATCCAGGCCCACTTGCGGGCGCGTGTGCCGAATGCGCCGCAAAACCTCTCCATCGCCTGGCAAGTCCAGTTCTTCACAGAGGCGTTCGGCCAGTAACGCAGATTGATTATACCCTCTTTCTCGCTCGCGTTCAGGGTGGAGGGGAATTGGAACAACAAGATCGATTGAAGCGCCCCACGCCGGCCAGCGTTCTACCATCAACCCCGCCAGCGCCGGCGCCACTCCGAACATACCTTCATACTTCAAGGCGTGGATAGCATCGCGAGCGGCGCCTTCGAATGCCGCCACACTACGCAACTGGGTCAACGGTAGTGGATCGTCCACACAAAATCTACAGATATCGTTCTTCACGAGCATGGGGCGTCCGCAGCGCCGGCAAAGAGGGTCCCGCAGCAAGCGCAGGGAGTGCCGGCATGTATCGCAAAATGGCGCGCCAAGCGCGCGACACGAAACACAAACAGAGGGTAAAATGAAGTTTACAGCATCATTCAGGAGGTGGCGTAATCTAATCCGCCAGGAAGCAGAGGTGTGAGCGCGATCCGCACTCAATGCTGTTTATCCTTTAATGGCGCCTGCCGGTAGAAAGCCGTACAGAGCCTTTCAGGGTTTAGGTTTATCCTCCAAGCGCGCCAAGGGCTCCACTACGCATCACCTGGAACGCTGCCGGACCCAGGAGCACGATGAACATGGCCGGGAAGATGAGAAAGACGAGTGGGAAGAGCATCTTGATCGGCGCCTGCTGCGCTTTCTCTTCCGCCCGCTGGCGGCGGCGTATGCGCATCTGCTCCGATTGGATGCGCAACACCTTTCCGATGCTGACGCCAAGCTGGTCTGCCTGCAACACAGAGGCCACAAAACTGGTTACGTCGGCTACCTCAATGCGATCGACCATGTCACGCAATGCCTGCCGCCGCGACTTACCCAACTGCATCTCGTAGATAACGCGACCAAACTCCATAGAGAGTGGATCACGCCACTTTTCATATACCTTGTCCATGGCGCCATCGAACGTAAGACCGGCATCCACACAGATGGTCATCAGATCCAGAGCATCGGGCAGTTTCTTGATAATTGCCTGCTGCCTGCGGCTGATCGCCGACCGCAGCCACAGTTGCGGCAACATGAAGCCCACACCGGCAAAGAGGAGTCCATACAGGATTCGCCGGCTGCCCTCCACGTCGAAGCGCACCATCATAAAGAAGAACAGCCCACCCAACCCCACAGTAGCAATGCCGCGGATGGCCCAAAATTCGGCCGCGGACATATTACGGGGGCTGCCGGCCAATTTCAACTGGCGCGCCGTACGTTCCAACGTTGACTGTGGTGCAAAACGTGTGATGAAATCGCCCGCCCCGCGCAAGATGGGAACGATGATGCGATCTGTCAGAGGCAGCGACAGCTCGATCTCCTCGATGGAAACCGCTTCCTCTCGCGCCGCATACTCGTCGATGCGCATACCAAGCGGATCTTCTTCCGCACGCCGCAACAAGAAAACGCTGGCGATAATCAAGACAATAGCGATGATGGCGATTAAAGGGACAACGGCTACTGGCATATCTTCCTCCGCCGGTCAGTGTCTGGAGTTCAACGTCAGCTCGATGGCTTATACCTCAATATCGACGATTTTGCGCACAGCCAGGGCGCCCATCAAAATCATGAAGCCGCCAACGCCCAGAACCAGCCAGCCACAGGGCAGGACACCGGGAATGATGAATGGCTCTTCTTTGACGATAAGCTGGCTGCCATACTCCGGGTTAATGCTATAAAGCATAACTCCCAGACCGACGGGCAAAAGGCTGATGATCCATCCGGTCAGCCGGCCCTGCGCCGTCAGCGTGCGTATCTCGCCCTTGATCCGTACGCGCTCGCGAATGGTGTGGCTGATCACGTCCAGGATTTCGGCCAGGTTGCCGCCAACCTCTCGCTGAATGTTGACCGCCGTAATAATCAGGTCCAGATCTTCGCTGGGAACCCGGCGCAGCATATTAGCCAGCGCCTGCGGCAAGCCCAGACCGAGGCGAACTTCCTGAACCACTCTCTCGAACTCTCTGGAGACAGGCGGCGGCAATTCCGTAGCGATTGCCTCCATACCCTGCAACACACTATACCCAGAACGTAATGCGTTGACCCAGAGATTCAGCGTATCGCTTAACTGATTTTCAAAAGCCTGCAGACGCTTATTGGCGGCATAGCCAATGTACATGCGTGGGACGCGCAGCCCGACGATGAACAGTATGGCCACGACGACGATGGAAAGACTGAATACGAAGTGGGCCACACCGGCAAGTACAAATGCAGCGAGCACCTGCAGAATGATGTACTCGCTCACCCGAAGCTTGAGGTCGGCCATGGCGATTCGTTTCCGAATCGGCTCAAAGAAGCCGCGTTCAGACAACGCCTCGTCCAACCGGTCCGCCATGTCGGGACGGGGTACGTCATACTCTTCGGCGTCGAGCGCCTCCACTTCGCCGCCGACGACGAATTGTTGCATGCGCTCGTCAACTTCACCGCGTCCGCCAGTCAGCAGCGCGATGCCGGCGCCAAACATCATCAGTAATGCAATTCCGACGGCAAGCAGGATGAGTGGAGACACAGTCTATCCCTCCCTAGCGGTTACGAACACCGATACCAAAGATCGACGGCGGTAACATAATACCCGCTTCGCGGATCTTGTACATAAACTTCGGCCGCAGGCCCGTCGGGCGCAGGCGACCAATGACTTTGCCGTCTTCGATGCTGGTCTGCTCGAAGCGGAAGATTTCGGACATGGTGATCACTTCCCCTTCCATGCCCTGGATCTCACTGATGGAAACAACCTTGCGCGTGCCATCGCGCATGCGCTCTGTGTGCACGACCAGATCCAGAGCGGAGGCAATCTGTTCGCGAATGGCGCGGTGCGGCAATTCCATACCGGCCATGAGCACCATTGTCTCCAGACGGGCCAGTGCATCGCGCGGGCTGTTAGCATGCAACGTGGTCAGACTACCATCGTGGCCCGTGTTCATGGCCTGTAACATGTCCAGCGCCTCTCCGCTGCGCACCTCGCCGACGACAATGCGATCGGGGCGCATACGCAGGGAGTTAACCACCAGGTCACGGATAGACACTGCACCGCGCCCTTCCACATTTGGCGGGCGAGATTCCAGAGTGACCACGTGCTCCTGGCGCAACTGCAGCTCTGCAGCGTTCTCGATGGTGACAATGCGGTCCGTATCAGGGATGAAGTTGGACAGGATATTGAGCAGCGTCGTTTTACCAGAACCGGTACCACCGCTCACCACAAGGTTCAATCGCGCCAGAATGCAGGCTTTAAGGAACTCCACTGCCTCCGGCGTAATTGAGCCAAATTCAATCAGGTTCTCAATTGTCAGCGGGATCTTCGAGAACAGACGAATTGTAAGTGTGGGCCCGTTAATAGATATGGGAGGAATGACCGCATTCACACGAGACCCATCCGGCAAGCGTGCGTCAACCATTGGCGCGCCTTCGTCGATTCGCCTGCCCAGCGGAGCCACAATGCGGTCGATGATGCGCAGCAAATGTTCATCATCCTCAAACGTGGTAGACACTCGTTGCAGTTTACCATCGCGCTCGATGTATACCTGCTTGGGACCGTTCACCATGATTTCGGTGACGCCGTCTACGTTCAGGAATTTCTCCAACGGACCAAAGCCCAGGATCTCGGCCACAATCTGCTCGAACAAAACTCGCTTTTCATTGCGGCTGAGGACGATTTGCTCTTCCACGAGCATCGTCTCAAACATTTCCTGGATGGTCGAGCGGACTTCCGAGGTCTGCGTGATGTCAATACTGGGATCCAGCTCAGCGATAAGCTTTTGCTGGATCCGATTCTTCAGGTCAACAAAGGCATCACGAGAACCGGTCGCCGGCGAAGTCCTCTTAACCCGTAACTCCTGCAACTTAGAGGCCCTGTTTTCGCCTTTTGGCTGTTCCTGGTTGTTTTCAATACGTTTTAATAGCGACACGGTCTGTCTCCTGCGTTGATTGAGGGCACGTTGACGTTAAGTTAGCTTACCGCTTCAGAGCGCCGGCCAAAGCCAAATAGACGCTTCCACAGCGGCAATTTTTCACTTTTCTGCTCCTGTCTGTCCGTCTCAGGCCGGTCCTCAAACTGCACCAGCGTCAACTCGGCAAGCCGGAGCAAGGCTGCGGCAATAGGGCGTTTACGATTCTTGCCAGACACCAGTGGTCGCCCCTGGTCGGCCGCGCGACTGGCCAGTTCATCATCTACCGGAATCGTCGTAATCACAGGACGCTTCAGCGTATCTGCAATATCCTTGACCGAAATTCCGGCCCTTTCAGAAGCGCGATTGACTATCAAGAGCACTTTCTTTCGCTCATAGTCCAGCGTCTCGGCCAGGTCGAAGAAGCGGCTCACGTTCTTCAAGGTAGGGAGGCTCTGCTGCGTCACCAGAAAAATGCGGTCCGACATATCTAGCATAGCTAAAGCCACGTCGTTAAGGCTGGAGCTGGTATCGATGATGATGACGTCGAAACTCTCGCGCAAGAGCTCCAGAAGCGTCTTAATTTTGTCTTCGGTCACCAGGTCGGCCATTTCCGGGCGCGGCGGCGCCATCAATACCTTCAATCCGCTCTGATGCTTTACGACTACACTGCTGACGAGATCAGCATCCAACTCCGACATACGATCGATCAGATCGATTATTGACGTCGACGGCTTCATGTTCAACGTGACAGCAACGTCGCCGAATTGCAGGCTACCGTCTATGAGCAATGTCTCGTGCCCCTGCTCCGCCAATGCAACGGCCAGATTGACCGCAATCGTCGTACAACCGCTGCCGCCTTTGGGGCTGTATATGGATACGATGTGACCTTCCGTCTTCACAGGCGCCGGTCGCGACCCCCGCTCTGGCTGCGCTGTTTGCACCTGCGGCGCTCGTCCTGCGTCCGACGGTCGCATCTGGTGCACCCGGCGAATCGCCGAGACCAGTTCATCGCCGGAGAAAGGCTTCATCAGAAAATCGCGCGCGCCAGCCAACATGGCTCGCCGCAAATAGTCAGCCTCGCTCTGGACCGACATGATAATGATTTGTGCTGATGGCACATTCTGGACGATTGCCTGACTGGCCCCAATACCATCAAGCCCAGGCATATTGATATCCATCAGGATGATGTCTGGGCGGTGTTGCTTGGCCATTTCAACTGCCTGTTCGCCCGTTCCAGCCTGAGCAATGACCTCCACATCAGACTCGAATTGCAGCAGTTTGCGCACATTTTCGCGAGTCTCTGGAAGGTCGTCCACTATCAGGACGCGGATTTTTTCTGACATTGATTATCCCGCTGGAACCTATAGATCGATCAAACAGACAAATTAGCGACCAGATGCTACTGAAGGTTATAATCCCATCATACTCTGATCAAAAGTGATGTCAAGACTGGCGGGAGCACACCCGTACTTATTTCGCATGCACCGCACTATTTGCCACCAACCCCCCGCCGTGGCCCTCGCCAATTCTAAATGAAGGGAGCCCTATCGCTGTGATAGGGCCCCTTTTCACTTATAAACCAATAAGCTACTCTAAACTAATTGCCGGCCATGGCGTGGGTAATACGGCTGAACACGTTACCAATTTGCGGGCCGAGCAAGGTCAAAATCGCAATGACGACGATGGCGACCAGTACGAGAACCAATGCGTATTCGACCAGACCCTGACCCTCTTCACGGTGTAAGAACAACATTGTACTAAACCTCCTTAGATATATAAGAAAACTTACGAATGTATAACAGTGGCGCTCCACTCACAGCGAGCTAAACTGCCCTGTAACATAGAATAAGTATAGAACCTTACAGAAGTTGTTACAATAGGAGGGTAGTACTTAGATTTCCGGACCAAAAGAGGGCAATCAAACGATTTCGGCCTCTGGTTCCAATGGAATTGAGAATTCAGCCCGAGTCCCGTGGCCCAGGCTGCTTTGAATGTTCAGCTCGCCGCCCAACATTTCTATCCGTTCGCGAATGGTCGAAAGACCGATCGTCTTGCTCGTTTCGCTCACCGTAATCGCTTCTTCGACGTTGAACCCGCTGCCATTATCTTCCACAACGGCCAGCAATCGATCTTGTGCCAGGTCCAACAACACCTGAACCTGCGTGGCCCGCGCGTGTTGTCGCGCGTTATTCAACAGCTCTTGCACCGCTCTGAAAACGGTAATCTCAATGTGGCCTTCCAGCCGCCGTTCCATGCCGGTCACGGTAATCGAAAGTTGCGGCCCTTCCTTTTCCTGCAGCGTTTCCACATAACGGCGCAGTGTGGGAACGACGCCCAGGTCGTCGAGCATCATCGGTCGCAACTCGAAAATAAAGTCCTTTACGGTCTCGAACGCCGTCGCCGCCGTCGCCTTAAGCGCGTTCAGCTCTGCACGCGCCCGATCCGGGTTTTTGTCAAAGAATCGCTGGCAGATCTCAGCCTGCAGAATAAAGTTGCTCAATGAGGAAGCTGGCCCATCATGCATCTTGCGCACCAGGCTCTGGCGCGCCGACTCCTCTACCTGGACCACGCGCACCACGTTCGATTGATCGCGAGCGTGCCGCGAGCCTCGCATCTCGGGCATAGCGCCCATAGCTTCGCTGAGTTCCAGCAACCGGCGCTGGAACTCGGCGAGGCGCTCCAGATTTCGCTGATCGCTCTGTAGCTTTTCCAGCTGACCGCGCATCGTAAACAGCCGCTGCTGAGCATTTTGTTGTGCTTCATATCCCTCACGAATATCCTCGCGGGGTATCGTATCGAAGTTCGTCTGCAACTGCCGCACATAGTTACTCACCTGTGCGTTGCGCTGCGCCAGGCGTTCGACTTCAGCAGCGCTCTGTTTGATCAAAACATCAATTTCGCGCAATTGTTGCTGCGTCTGTTCGTATTCTTTATGTGTCTCTTCCAGAAATGCCTGAAAGGTAAGATCTTCCCCCGCTCCGTTATTGTCTACCATGCGAACCTCGCTTCAGCCTTTTCTATGTGTCCGTAGTGGGCCCGCGCCAATCGTTTGCCGTTTAGCCTGATACACATGGCTTAGTTGCGCATGTTCTCCAGACGCACCCAGCCACGACTCAGGGCATAGACAGCCGCCTGCGTGCGGTCGTCAACCCGCAGCTTGCGCAGGATTGAAGTCATGTGGTTTTTGACCGTCTGGTGGCTAATCCCCAATTTGAAAGCGATTTCTTTGTTGCTCATGCCGCGAGTGACGTGCTCCAGGATCTCCATCTCTCGGGGAGACAGGGGCACAAGATATTCTTCCATGTCGGCGCTCAACGTGCCGACCATGCGGCCAACTTTCTTCTCGATCCACTTCACAACCTCGTCATGGGTCATCACCTTCTCGCCGACCACGAAATTACCGGCGTGAACTGCCAGTATGACGCGGATCAGGTCCTCCGGCGTAATATCCTTGGGACAGTAAGCAGCAGCCCCCACGCGCAAGGCGTGAAACACCTGTTCCGCATCATCATAGCCCGTAATCATGATGAAATTCGTGTCCGGAAGGTCCGACTTTATCTTGCGCGTCACCTGTAGCCCGTTCATGGTCGGCAAGTTGATATCCATGAGCACGACGTCCGGGTGCGCCTCGTTGGCGATCTCAACCGCCTGCTCTCCATCCGCCGCTTCAGCCACAACCTCCATTTGAGGTTCGATTTCCAGAACGTCTCGCAACCCCTGTCGGAAGACAGGGTGATCGTCCACAATCATAATCTTGATGCTGTCAGACAAGGTAACCTCCGGCACGATAGGACTAGGAGTCTCTCGAGATAATGTGTCTCGGGCTCGTTCGCGAGCAGTATACCATGAAGAAGAAAGCGGTAGCAAACCACTAGGACTATCGCACCAGACGCCCCGCGCCTGGCAGTGGCTGTGCGACACTCACGGTGCGTCAGGCAGCCGGTAGACGGCCATATTGTTCATCCCGGCCTCGCGCGTCCAGGTGTAATCGGTGTCATAGACGAGCACAACGTCCGCTTCCGCTGTCAGTAATTCATAGGGCCAGCCGGGCGCCGTCACCAGGTAATCGGCCCTACTTTGCAGCACATAGTTCGTCATCTCCGCTTCATCATGCAAAAAGGGGATGATTTCGGGTGAGATGAGGCCCGCGAGATCGAGAAGCGAGCGCTCAGAGAAATAGCCGACTGCGCCAATGTCGTGGGCCGCAACGGCGGCTTGCGGCGCGGTATTCTCACGCAGCCACAATGCCACATCCACCATCTCGTTTTCGATGAAAGCCACGTCGGTGGCGTAGGCGTTGGCTCCCAGCAGCAGGAAAAAGCCCAGAATAATGACGAACACCGGCGTCGTCGCGCGCCTCAGAATGCGACCGGAGCGACCGCGCAGCAGGCGATGCGCCACAATCTTCTGCCAGCCCGCCAGGCCGTACAGAATCCACACGGGCAACGCGGCCCACAAGTACCGCCCGTGCTGGTAAGTGACCGGCAAACGCCAGGCGTAAACAGCGATGTGCGACAGCGCCCAGAGAAGTGGCAGTGTCGTGTACAGGCGATGCCGATCCCAATCCTGTTGCAGCGCGTGCCAGCCGGCGACCAGGAGACCCGGCGCCAACAATAGATGAGCGCCGGACATACCGCGCCAGCCTTCCGCCGGCCCGCCCAGGCTGAAGAAGAGCAGTTGCAAAAAGCGCAGCGCAACCGGCGTCTCCAGCAACGTTTCGTACTCTGCCTGCTTGGCATAGAATGTATTGGGCCACAGCTCGCCGCCGAGCCACAGGTTGAAGGCAAAGTAGGGCACGAAGAGCAGCCCAGCGCCCAGTGCATAGCGGACGAGAGACCGCCAATCCTGGCGCAGCAAGTAGGCCGCAGCAAGCGATCCCGCGAGCAGCACCCCTTCGGGGCGCGTGAGCACGAGCAGGCCAACCAGCACACCCAACCAGAATGCGCTGCGTTCCGGGTTGTGGAGGAACAGGGCTAAGATAAGCACAGCAAGAGCCAGGAACAAGGCCGTTTCCATACCGCTCACCGCGGCCCAGATCAGGGGCCAGGTGAGCACCAACACCGTCGCCACCGACCATGCCTGCCCCTCGCCCGCGGGCCACAAGGCGCGCCACAGGCTGTCCGCAGCAAGCGCCAGGCCCGCCAGGCATAGCACGCCCAACAAGAACGTCCATAGCAGGTAAGGGATTCCGGCAAGGTAACCGGCAGATAACAGTAAAGTCCACAGCGGAGAGGTTGAGCCGTTACTGGCAACACCCGGCGCGTATTCCCAACGCCCCGATTGCGCCAGATTGCGCGCGTACGTCTGATGGATCCAGCCGTCATCCAGAGGAAAGCCCGGACCATCGCCCAACGCCGACAGCGCTACATAGCCGGCGCCAGCCAGCACAGCCAGCGCCACCGGCAGCCAGCGTCTTTGCCGAAACAGGGCACGGAGGGCCGTCGGTCGCCGGGCCATCACTCTTGAGTCGCCACAAAGGCATACAGATGGTAGCCGTCGCCAAAATCGCGCACGAACGATAGCCGTTCACTCTGTACCTGACCCTCATACAACTCTTTCAGCGGCACCGGACGGTCTTCGTCCAGCAGCAGAAAATCGACGCCAAAGTCTTGTGCGGCCTGAACCATCACTTCTGGCGGCTCATTGGGCGTCACCACGGCCGGCAGGCCGGTGTGATAATGAAAGCCGGTCGGATCGCCCGTCATCACGATTGAGTCCGGCGGCAGGGCAGCGCCGATTTCCTCGTACAGCGCGGCTTCCTTTTCCGCCAGCGGCTGCCCGGAAGCGACCACAAGAGTGATCAAAAAAGCCATGAGCACAAAGGCAATCAGAAAGAGACGCTGCGCCTGTTGCGGGCGCCAACGGTGGCGGCGCGCTGCCACCCACTCCACAACGGCGGCGACGCCGGCAGGCACCAGGGCCATGGACCAGGGCCACA
Source organism: Chloroflexota bacterium (assembly GCA_048620455.1). GTDB lineage: Bacteria > Chloroflexota > Anaerolineae > Promineifilales > Promineifilaceae > JAAYYY01. The sequence goes on from JBMCFH010000056.1 coordinate 14,173, forward strand.
ATGCGGTGGAAGAGTGCAACAGGCTTCCTCGCTGCCCGGGAAAGGTGAAGACCAGACTCATCGTAAGCAGCAGCAGGGCCGCGTACCACGTAAATGGGCGCAAGAAACGCGACTTGTGCTCTTGCCGCCGGGCCCAGAACCAGCCTGCGACGGCGAAGAACGAAAAGGCGGTCAGGCCGGGCACAGCGATATACGTCTGCACCGCCAGCCACAGCGCTTCTAGCTTAGAGAGGATAATGTTTTCAAGGCCCCAGGCCAGATAGCTACCTGCCGTGAACGTGCGTTTGTAGGCAAAGACATCGTCATACTCGGTCAGAAAAATCGTCTGTGTTCCGACCGTAGAAAGCGCCGAGCCGCTGATCTGCCACGTGCGCCAGAACCAGGGGACCATCACAAGCAAATAGCCACCCAACAACAACGCCAGATTGAGCAGCGACGGTCCCCACGACGTGTCGTTCCGCCTCTGCCACGGTTCGCTTTGGGCCAGAGCCAGGACCCAGAGAGCAGCGGCGAGCGCCAGGAACAGGATGCCGTCGGCCCGGGTCAGGTGCGAGAGCCCGGCGGTCAATCCGGCCAACAACCAGTAGCGCGACCTGTCCTTTTCATGCGCCAATCCCAGCGCCAGCAGGCAAAGGCCCCCTGTCCAGGCAAAGAGGACAAAGGTCGTGGGCTGCACCCAGTATGCTGCATAGTAGCCGCCCACGGCGGTGAAGGCTGCCGCCGCATAAGCCTGCGCCCGCTCGCCCGTCAGGCGCCAATTGATGGCGTATCCCAGAAGCGGCAAGAGCCCGGCCATCAACCAGAAGGGCAACTGGGCGCCGCGGAAAGAGCCTGTCAGCCAATATCCCCCGGCCCCAATGATCGAGGCCAGCGGCATCCAATAGGTGTGACTGGGATGGGGCACGCCCTGCGGGTTATCCAGATATTGCCAGATAATCTCTTCGCTGAACCCCTGCCCTTCCGCCAGCCGCTGCGCATTAGTCGTGTAATAGTAGGCGTCGAAATAGGTGGGATGATCCAGGCGCAGGGTCCAGAACGCCTGTAACGTCAACCCTAACAGCGCCAGCCACCAGAAGCGGCGCACCATCTGCACGAGCCAAGCCGCACGGAAACCTGACGCGACCGATTCGCGAACCTGGAAGCTAGCCAAAACCCTTCACCCACAAGACGTTGGTGGCAATCCAGAAAAGGCTATAGTTCAAAATGCGGGGCGATTTAACCAGTGCGCCATAGAGCAACATGCTAACCACCAGACCCTGGATCAGTCGCACCATGCCCGCCGCCTCCCGAAACGTGGAGTGGGGCAGGAAAACAACCATCAGGCCGTTAAGCGCCAGGCAGAAAACGTACGGGTGGTAGGCATGCTCCTTGAAAAGGCTTTTAAGAGCCATGACGAGGCCAGCCAGGGCGGGCATAATGGCCATCGGCACCAGAATCAACGACAGCACCAGGAAGACGACCATGCCGGCTTCTGCAATCTGCAACCACCCGCCGAGCGGGACGAGGGTGAAAGGCGTTGCGCCGGCGCCGCCGGAGCCCACGCCAAAGCGCCCCAGCCACTGCCAGAGATAGAGCTGGTACAGAATGAAGGGAACCGGCGACAGCGCCAGGAAGCGCAGAAGTCGCCACCGTTTCTGAACCAGCGTGTAGAGGACGTAAGCGGCCCAGAAAACCAGCGTCGTCTCTTTGGCCAACGCCGCTGCCGCAAACGCCGCTGCCATCCACAGCGGACGCTTGCGTAAGAAGGCCAACATTGCCACCTGTACCAGGGCCTGGGCCAGCGGTTCATTCAGATTGGCCCGAAGCGCCACAAATTGCCCTCCGTACAACCCGTAGGTCAGGGCATACCAGGGACTGACGTTCAGATCTTCTAGCAGATACTCCGTCGCCAGGGTACCGCCGCCGATAGCCAGGACATTGACCAGGATCAACGTCCACGGAACGATATCGGCGTTGCCCAGGGCCAACAGTCGCGCCGTAAAGGGGTACGCAATACGTTGAAAGCGGTAAGCGGCTTCATCCAGAAAGGGCGCGGCTTCGAAACCGCGCGCCGCTATCTCATAGGCGAAGGTACCATCGTAGCCGATAAAGCTCATAGGGTCGCCGCCGGCGCCCGCCAGGACAAACGAGACAAACAACAGGCAGGCAACAAGAACCACGAGGGCCGGCAACCCTCGCCTCTGCCACAGCGCTCCTTCGCGTGTCAGACTGGCTTCTGGCATAGGCTCAAAGCTTAGGGGCGCACAAAGATGCTGGCAATAGCATCATGGTACACCCGTTCCCATTCCTCTTCTCGTTCCAACTCCCACGCCAGAGGGCTATCAACTTCCACCACAACGAGTCTGATGTCATGCGCCTCCAGTTTCTCCTGCCATCCCTGCCCGGTCGTATAGATCGTGAGATACTCGCGCAACAATTCATCATCATACAGGTCTGTGCGCCCATCGACGAACACCGCATATTGTGGCAGACGCCAGATCAGATAGCCGCCCCAATTATAGCTGTTGAACATCGGTCCCGGCGGTCGCGCCTCCTGCAAGTATTCGACCGCTGCGCCGGGCAACCCATCTGGATCCTGCGCCTCCACCGTCGCCGCCTGCGCTTCCTGCCCCACGCGCAGTAGCCCGGCGCCCAGAATGAGGAGCAGCAAGAGCCAGTTCAGAGCAGCGAAGCCCGGTCGAGTGCGAGTTGCAGCCGCCATCGATTCGTCGCCGCGCCAGCGCGCCAGCGCCATGCTCCCGTAGCGCACGATGATCGGCGAGACGATAAGCGCAAAAAGCGGGACATTGCGCACAGCCAACAACGAGAGGTAAGTGAAGACAGCAGTCAGGGTCAGGTCGGTGAAGTCCGCCCGTCTTCCTGCCAGACCGAAGGCGGTCAGCGCCGCCAGGAGCAGCCAGATAAAGGGATGCAAATACAACTGGTGGAAGTCCGGCGGCTGCCACTCCTGGATGAAATCCTGCAAAATGCCAATACCCACCGTGCGAAACGGGTAGGTCCACATCTCGATACCGTTGGGATTCAGAGCCAACACGATGAAAGAAAGCACGCCGACCGCTACCAACTTGCCCGGTTCTCGCCAACCACTTTCCGGCGTTGTCCCCGTGCCCAGGATTAAATTGCCCACTTCGCCCACAATATAGGCAACGAGCAGTATAAAGCCCACGGCAAAGCCACCGTGCACGTTGCCCCACAGCAGCATCACCAGGGGCAGCAGCCAGATAATGCGCCGTCGCCCCTGCTTGTGCGCGTAAAGGATGTAGGCCGCAAGAGAGGCAAGGGCAAAGGTTACCATCTGCGGGCGCGCGGACCAGATGATGCCCGAAGCCACGGCGGCTATGATCAGCACGAAGGCGCGCAGCCAACGGTCACCCTCCGCGCACTGTAGCCAGGCGAAGTAGAAGGCAACCGTAACGAGGAGGGCAACGAGCAATACCAGCCCGCCAAAACCGAATGCATCGTAAGTCAAATAGATCACGATTTGCGCCAACCAGCCGTGATCGATCCACGGCTCCCCGAAACGAGTGTGAGAAAAGGGGTCTGTCCGCGGCACCGCTCCATTCTCCACAATCCAACGCCCGGATTGCAAATGCCACCAGCCGTCGGTGTCCAGCGGAAAGCGAGCGGCCATGCTGAAGATGGCAATGAAGACGATCAGGGCCACGAGCCTCTCTAGCGTCAGCCAGCGCCACCACGATCGTTGCTGAGAAGAATGGGTCATTTTGTCGGTCGACGGGCATAGGCGGTGAACAGATCACCGAAATTGACAGGGACCGGCCACTGCTCCGCGCCCAATAAGGATACCATCCGCGCCGCCAGGCGGCCCAGAGAATCGTCTAGCGCTTTGAGGCGCGTGGCCAGATAGCCCAGGCGCAGATAACGACCCTGGGCCCCGGACCACAACACGTCAAAGCCCTGCTTCTGTAACATCTGAACCAGCGTGCGCCGGCTAAAGTAATGGATGTGCATTTCCATGAGCCACGGCCAGCGCTCGCCCATCAGGCGCGCCGCGACGCTCTCTATGTCCATCGTGTGCACGGCGATCACGCCACCCGGCTTTAGCAAGCGGTGCGCTTGCGCCAGCTCGGCGGATGGATCGGCGACGTGCTCTATGACATCCCACATGGTGATGACGTCAAACGACCCCTCTGCTTCCTGCAGGGTCTGCTGAGTTCCTTCGACGACGGGCAAACCACGCCTGGCTGCTTCGCTCACGGCCCACGACGAGGGTTCTACACCACAGGCGTTCCAGCCGGCAGCCAGGGCCACCTCCACAAAGACGCCGATATAGGCGCCGACGTCGAGCAGACGCCGCCCGCGTCCCGGACCGATGACCTCCTCCAGCGCCTGCAGGTGCCGCGTGAAGGTAAGCTCGCGCCCAGCCCGCTCCAGGACGTAGGTCTCGTCCTCTACTGTATTATAGGCTTGAAGCAGCTCATCATTCACCCAACGCGGATTGGCATAGACGTAACCACAGTAGCGACACTGCACGATCTGCGGATGTCGCCCGTAGCCGGTGCTCGTGCAACGGAAAACGCCGGCGTCCAACGGCGCGTCACCGTCCAGCGTCGGCGGAAAACGCAGCAACCAATCATCACGACCGCACAGATTGCAATCAACGTAGACAGTTTTCATGTCTCGCTGACCGGAATGGGCGGTCGCCTGGGCTCGTCGCCACGAATCCGGCGCCAAAAGAGGCGCAGGACCGTATACTGTGCCTTGAAAATCTCCTGGCGGGAGATTTTTGTTTGGCCTTTGCGCCGGTCTTCGAAGATGATGGGAACCTCTCCGATCGACCATCCTCGTCTCTGGCACATAAATAGCATCTCGATCAGGAATGAATAGCCGCTGGAAAAGATCTCGTCCAGCGGGATAGACTCCAACACCTGGCGCCGGTAAAGGCGGAAGCCGGCAGTTGCATCCTGTGCTCTCAGCCCCAGGAGCGTCCGTGCAAAAAGATTGGCGCCGCGGCTGAGCAAAATACGCTTCCAGGT
>JBMCFH010000057.1:0-19162 GCA_048620455.1 Chloroflexota bacterium
TCGTTTTTTTCAACGCCAACCCTGGCCTGTACATGGAGCGCGCCAACACGCTGGGCATCCTGCAAAGCGGATGGTTGCCACAACAGATGGCGAGCAGCGGTCGTTCCGCCCTCGCGCTTTTGGGCCAACAGTTGGCCGACGCCTTTCTGGCTTTTAACGCCACTTTGGACACAAGTAGCGCCTACAACCCTGGCATTCCGCTCCTGCGCACCCTGCCGGCGCTCTTGTTCGTCGTCGGCGCGGCTGTCTCCGTTGCCCGCCTGCGACAACTGGCCTACGCCCTGTTGCTGATCTGGCTCAGCGTCACACTCGTCTTCGCCGGCGCGCTGCTGGTCGACGCCCCGGACAGCCACCGGCTGTTAATCGCCGCCCCGGCTGCCATCCTGATGGTAGCCATTGGTCTCGCGTGGCTATGGCAACAGGTGTCAGCCGCCCTCCGAGCACGCTCCACGGACCAGTCCCAAAGCCGCCTACAAGCCCGTCTGATAGCCGGGACCTTGCTGCTGGCAGCGCTCATCGCCGCCGGCGATCTGCTGTTCTACTTCGGCGAATACCGCACCTCGTCCCGTTTCGGCGACCGCAACACGGAGGTAGCGTACGAAATGGGCCGCTATCTGCAATCGCTGAATGGATCCTGGACGGCTTACTTTCACGGGCCGCCCAACATGTACATCAGCTTCCCCACCATTCCCTTCCTCGCGGGCGAGCGTTTCCAGGCCCAGCATAATCTGTTCGACGTCTCTGCGGGAACAGACGCACCGCTGCAGGACGCGGCGCCGGTCCCTGGCTCGGACCTTGTTTTCATCTTCTTGCCGGAACGCAGCAGCGAGTTGAACCAGATGGTGGAGCGCTACCCTGATGGCTCGGTGCTGACGTTCGACGGCGCGTTTGCCTCGCCGCTTTTCTACGCTTATGAGGTGCAGCGTTAGGCATTATGACGCTGAGTAACAGAGAGGATGGTCGCACCGCATCCCGTCCGTTGTTCGCGCCAGACTTGTGGCACCTGTAGTCAGAAGTTAGAATTCTCGTTTCGTAGCACGAGCAGTGCTATGATTTCATGATAGGTACTACGCATTCGGTGACGTTGGCGTGTATAAGTAGAGTAGACGGTCCGGCAATTAGCACGCAGTGTGACGCCGGCCCGGCTGAAGCACAGGCAAAACCAACACAACGACATTATGGCCCTTGAGGAATACGAATTTGTTGCTGGCGAACAACAGGAGGCAACCGCCGGCGCCCACGACCAGGCGCCGGACGATGCACGCCGTCTGGCTCTGACCTGGGAACAGGTCGCCGTTCTGGTCCTGTTCGGGATCCTGCTCGTCGGCGCCTACTTTCGCTTCACCGGCCTGAACTGGGATGACAACCACCATCTGCACCCGGACGAGCGCTTCCTGACCGGCATCGCCCAACGCCTGGAAACAACCTCCGATCCGCTGCTCTATCTGCGCACGTCCGAGTCGCCTCTGAATCCCTACAATCTGGGCGACGTGCCGCTGTACGTCTACGGCAACTTCCCCATGACGGTGACCCGCTTCGTCGCGGAGTGGGTCGGGGAACTGTGCCAAAACTTTTCTGACGCCTGTGCCCACAATTACACCGGTTATGATGGCATTCACCTGCTGGGGCGATTCCTGTCGGGCTTCGTCGACCTGATCTCCATTTTCTTCATTTTCCTTATCGGCCGGCGACTCTACGACTGGCGCGCCGGATTGATCGGCGCTTTCCTGCTGGCAGTGGCTGTGATGCCCATTCAACAGTCTCACTTTTTCACCATGGACAATTGGGCCGCGGCGCTGACGACGGTGAGCATGTACATGGCTGTGCGCGCCGCCGAAGACGGGGAGCACAAGCGCTGGTGGATCCTGTTCGGCCTCTTTTTGGGCCTGGCGGTGGCCTCACGCATCAACGTAGCGCCGCTGGCGGCGATGGCCGGTATTGCCGGCGTCATCTGGCTGACGCGCCGCCAACGGGAAATCGCGCCGGATCTGGGCTGGCGTTATGCGCTGACATCCCAGGGCAACGCGGACGTGCAGAGAGCCATCCTGGGTATGCTGCTCGCCGCCGCGGTCTCCCTCATTACATTCCGCCTGGCCCAGCCCTACGCCTTTGCCGACGCGAACATCATCCGCGAGACGGTCCTGAATGACACCGGACGCCAGCCCTCCACGTTGCGGCTGATCCTGGGGTCGCTCTTCGGCTTCAATCCGCAGTGGCTTTCCAACATGGCCGAAATCCAGAATCTGCAGAGCCCAGAAGCTTCCTTCCCGCCCGCCCTGCAATGGACGGCCCGCGCCCCTTTCCTCTTTCCGCTAAATAATATGGTGCTCTACGGTATGGGCCTCACGGCGGGCATCGCCGCCTGCCTGGGCTTCTTATGGGCGCTGTGGCGCGTAGTGAAAGTCCACCCACAATGGACGGCGCACGCTCTGCTGGTGGCCTGGGTCGGCGGATATTTTCTGTTTATGGGCAGCCGTTGGGTCAAGTCGATCCGCTACTTCCTCCCACTGTATCCCTTCTTGCTACTCCTCGCCGGCTGGGCCCTGGTCGAACTGTGGCAGCGCGCCAGAGGACGTGGACCGCGACGCCTGTTGGTCGGGTTCCTGGCGCTCGGGACCATCCTGCCCGCCCTGCTGTGGGCCAACGCATTCGTAGACATCTACCACCAGCCGGCAACGCGCATCGCCGCCTCACGCTGGATGTTTGAAAACGTTCCCACCGGGGCCACGCTTCTTTACGAAGTGGATGGTCAGCTCCAGGAACGACCGCTCCCGCTAAAAGGATACCGCTTTGAACCGGAGGGTCCGCCGCTGGATCTCTCATTCACGCTGCCCCAGGAAGGCGTGGTGCAAGGGCTGCGCTTCAATTACGTCAGCATGGTGCAAGGGGAGCAGGCCACACTCAGCGTCTCCCTGCTCTCCCCGGACGGGGACCCGCTGCTGGAAAGCGGCGGCTCCATTGCCGTCAGCGGCGAACGTGAACCGGCGCCGCTGCAGTTGCCCGACGTGGCGCTGGACGCCGAGCGGCCCTATGTGTTGCGAATCGGGCACGCCGGCGGCGGCATCCTGGAAGCAGATACCAGCCGTATCGCGAACGAGGAGTGGGATGACACGTTGCCCGTCAACGTCGACGGGCGACCCGCCTATGGCGCCTACTATAGCGAGGTCAGCGGTGGACAACGGCCCGTCACGTGGCCTGCCAACCAGGAAAAGCGGGAGCTGATGTTGCAGTGGATCGATGAGGCCGACGTGATCGCCCTCAGCAGCCAGCGCTCGCTGTGGAACACCCCACGCCTTCCGCTCACCCACCCGCTGAACATCGCCTATTATGAGTCGCTGTTCGACGGCGAGTTGGGGTTTGAGCTGGCAAGTGAATTTCACGCCGAGCTGAACGTCGGGCCGCTGTACATCAGCGACACCGGTGGCCAAATTGCCTGGGGCCACTACCCGGAGATCGGCTGGCCGCCGCCCGGGGAATTAGCGGCGGAAGAAGCGTTCAGTGTCTACGACCACCCGCCTGTCTGGATCTTCCGCAAGACGGAGGCTTACAGCGCGGAAAAGGCGCAGGATATCCTTAACCGCGTGGACCTCGACAACGTGACCGCCATGAATCCGGGCGAAGCGTCCCAGGCGCCGAACGGCCTGATGTTGGATACGCAAGAGAGGGAAATGCAACGCGCACACGGCGCCTTTGCCGACGTGTTCATGCCCGAAGGGATCCTCTCCCAGCGGCCCGGTCTTGGCGCCGTCGTATGGTGGATCGCCGTCGTGGCGCTTGGTTGGCTGGCATTCCCCATTACCTTCGTCAGCCTACCGGGCCTACCGGAGCGCGGCTACGCCCTAGCCCGGGTGCTGGGTCTGCTACTGGTCTCCTGGATCGGCTGGATCATCGGCAGCGCCGGCCTGTTGCCCCACAACCGGGCAACGCTCGCACTCAGCGTGGCTATCGTGGCCCTGCTGAGCCTGATAATCGCCGTGCGCCGCAGGCAGCAACTGGCCCACTTTGTGCGCAGCCACCTGACCTACATCGGCTTCGTCGAGGTCTTCGCCCTGTTGCTCTTCCTGCTTGGAATCGCCATCCGCCTGGGCAACCCCGACGTCTGGGACGTCATCTGGGGCGGCGAAAAACCGATGGACCTCTCCTACTTCACGGCCGTGGTCAAAAGCAGCACTTTCCCACCCTACGATCCGTGGTACGCCGGCGGTTACATCAACTACTATTACTACGGTTTCGTCTTCGTCGGCGCGATCACCGAGTTACTGGGCATCGTTCCCACCGTAGCCTACAACCTGATCCTGCCCATGCTCTACAGCTTCACCGGCCTCGGCGCCTTCAGCATCGCCTACAACCTGGTTCACACCGTGACCCACAACCGTCAATCCCTGATCTCCAATCTCCAATCAACCAATAAACAACTCCCCCCCTACCTCGCCGGCGTCGCCGCAACCGCCCTCTGCATCCTGCTCGGCAATCTGGGCGAGGTCGGCGTCATGCTTGGCGCCTGGCAGCGGGCCGGCGACAGCGCCATCGACACCGGCATCGGAGTGCTGGATACGGTGGCGCGCACGGTGGACGGCGCGCTGGCAGTGACCATCGGCGGACAGGACGCGCCCATCTACCCCGGCGACTGGTTCTGGACCGCCACCCGCGCCATCAACGCCAACCCGGGCGAAGCAGCGCCCATCACCGAATTCCCCTTCTTCACATTCCTTTACGGCGACCTGCACGCGCACATGATCGCCCTGCCGCTGACGCTGCTGGCGCTGGCCTGGGCAGTGTCGTTGGTGTTGCGAACGGCCGTCTTCCATCAGACATCCGATTTCTCAAAGAAATCGGATGTCTTAGCGACGCCCGTTCTCTGGTTCACCGGCGCACTGGCCATCGGCGTGCTGCGCCCTACCAACACCTGGGACTGGCCCACGTACCTTCTCCTGGGCTCGCTGGCAGTCATCTACGCCGCTTTCGTGGCCAACGACCGGCGGTTGTCCCTGCCCTTCCTCGGCCAGGCGCTGTTTCAAGTGGCGGCTCTGGCTGCGCTCTCCACCCTGCTCTTCTGGCCCTTTGTGGCTAATTACGGCAGTGGCTACGAGACACTCAGGTTGTGGGACGGTTCGTACACGCACCTGGCCAATTACCTTGTTATTTACGGCCTGTTCCTCTTTCTCGCCGGCACCCACCTCGCCAGCGAGTTCCGCGCCTGGACCGCGAGCTGGTCGCCGGAAGCGTTGGCGAAGTGGCGACCGCTGGCGACCGCCGTCCTGTTGGGCCTGGCGCTGTTTGTACTGCTCCTCGTTTTCCTGGCCCTGCGCGGCTACTGGATAGCGCCCGTGGTGCTCACCCTGACCGTCGTCGCCGGTTTATTAGGGCTGCGGCCCGGGCTCCCCGCTGCGCGCCGCGTCATCCTGATCCTGATGTCCGCCGCCCTGGGGCTGTCTCTCATGGTAGAAATTGTGGTCCTGGAGGGCGACGTGGGCCGCATGAACACGGTGTTCAAGTTCTACATGCAGGTGTGGGTCATGCTCAGCATCGCCGGCGGCGCCGCGCTGGCGCTGGCCTGGCCCCACGTCCAGCGCTGGGGCCACACGCGGCGGCGCAGCTGGCAGCTGGTGCTGGGTCTTCTGGTAGCAGCCGCGTTGCTCTACCCGCTGCTGGCCACGCCGGCCAAGTGGCAATCGCGCACCGATCCGGACGCGCCCCGGACGCTGGACGGCATGTCCTTCATGCAGACCGCCAGCTACCAGGACACAACATTTGACGGGAACAGCGTCACCATTGAGTTAGCGCCGGAGTATGAGGCGCTGCGCTGGATGCAACGCAATGTCGAAGGGTCGCCCGTGGTGGCCGAAGCACACAGTGGCAACCCCTACCGCTCCATCGCCGCCCGCGTGGCCATGTACACGGGACTGCCCAACATCGTGGGCTGGGACTGGCACCAACGCCAGCAGCGCGCCGCGGTGCCCGATAGCCTGGTCTGGGATCGCGTGTCCGACGTGGAACAGCTTTTCAACAGCCCGCATCCCGCCGACGCCCTGGACGTGATCGCCGAACACGACGTAAAGTACATCTACGCCGGCTCCCTGGAACGGGCGTACTATCAGCCGCAGGGGCTGGCGAAGTTTGAAGAGATGGTCGAAGCCGGTTTCTTGCGACGCGCCTTCGGCAATCAGGAAGTGACGATTTACGAGGTGGTACAGTAATGGCTGCAGCCGGACCTCTGACGGACATCTTTGCCGCCCTGCGCTGGTGGGCCGTCCTGGCGCTGCTTGGCGCCGCCGTCACACCGTTAACGCTGCGCCTTCTGCCCTGGTTGCCCGACCGCGGCTATGCCTTCGTCAAGATGCTGGGGCTTTTGCTGGTCAGTTTCGTGTTCTGGCTGGCAAGCAGCCTGGGCCTCCTGGGCAACAATACGGGCGGCATCTTGTTTGCCCTGCTCCTGGTCCTGGCCATATCCGCATTTACTTACCGGCGCGAGCGCATTGACCTTCGCAACTGGTTGGGCCACAACTGGCGCTATGTGCTGGCTACCGAACTGGTCTTCGCCGCCGTCTTTTTCTTCTGGGCCTGGGTGCGCGCCCAGAACCCGGCCATTACGGGCACAGAAAAGCCCATGGAGTTCGCCTTCCTCAACGCCGTCAACCGCAGCGCACTCATGCCGCCCCTCGACCCCTGGCTGTCTGGGTTTGCGATCAGCTACTACTATTTTGGCTACGTGATGACGTCGGTCATCGCTCGCCTGGCCCTGGTCGCCGAACCGCTGGCATTCAATCTGGGCATCGCCTGGCTCACGGCCGGCGCGGCGGTGGGCGCTTACGGCCTGGTCTATAATCTGGTTGCCGCCGGAAAATCGCTGTCAGCGCGAAAAGCGGCGCTGACCCTGGGCGTCGTCGCCGCCGTGGCCCTGCCGCTGGCGGGCAACATGCAAATTCTGCTTGAACTGGCACACGCCAACGGCCTGGGCACGGCCCAATTCTGGGCCTGGCTGGACGTGCGCGACGTCAACGGACCGCCCAGCGACGAAGGCTTCGGAAGCACCGGCTCCCGCTTCTGGTGGTGGTGGCGCTCCTCGCGCGTCATTAATGAATATCACCTGTCTGGCGCGCCGGAGGACGGCCTGGCGCCCATCGCCGAATTTCCGGCCTTCAGCTTCCTGCTGGGCGACATGCACCCGCACGTGTTGGCCCTGCCCTTCGCCTTCCTCAGCCTTGCCGTGGCCCTGGCCTGGTGGTTACGTACGGATACGTTCATCGACGACGAACAATGGCGCAGCAGGAGCATCACCGGTCGCTTCGGCCTGTTGCTGGGCAAGACCGGCCTGCCGTTGTGGGCGCTGACGGCGCTCATCCTGGGAGGCCTCTCATTTCTGAACACCTGGGACGTGCTCATTCACCTTTTTGTCGTCGTCGCCGCCTTTGTACTGGCGCAGTGGCGTAACGCGGGTGGCTGGCAGCCGCGCTTTCTCTCGCAAGCGGTCTATCTGGCGATAATGTTGGTTGTGCCCGCGGTGCTCCTCTACCTGCCTTTCTACCTCGGATTCCGCTCGCAGGCAGGGCCGCCTTTCTTGCTACCCATGCTCATGCGACCCACGCGATTGGCGCACTTCCTGATCATCTTCGCCATGCCCCTGTGGCCCATACTGATCATGGTGATCGCGCTGCTGCTTCGCGCGCGACGGCGCGCCTGGCGCGCGGGCCTGTTCGCCGGCGCCGGCATCGTGGTGGCTCTGTCGCTGCTCATGGCGGTACTGGGCCTGATCATCGCCGGTACGCCCGAGGGCGGCGGCCGCATTCTCAATCTGGCCAATGACCTGGGGGTGGCTTTGCCCGCCCTCGAAGGGACCGTTTCCATCGCGGGGCGGCTGGCCTGGGCCGGGCGCTCCGTAGCAGTTCTGGCGCCCGCTGTGCTGAGCGCGCGGCTGGCAACTCCCTGGCTTGGCCTGCTGCTGGCGGGGCTGATCGGCGTCGTCGTCATGCTGTGGGTCTCCCGCCTGGATCGCGTCGGGGAGGCCGGCAAAGATAATGGCGGGGCCGCCACGGCTGCCTCCGACGTCAATCCGTTACCCTTCGCGCTGCTTCTGGTCTTCACCGCGGCGCTGCTCACGCTGGGACCGGAGTTTGTTTACCTGCGCGACAATTTCGGTCAGCGGCTGAATACCGTCTTCAAGTTCTACTACCAATCCTGGATCCTTTTTGGCGTGGCGGCGCTGTTTGCGCTGGATTACTTGCGCCGCGCGGCGCGCCCTGCGGCTGCGCTGGCAGCGGTGGGCTACGGCGCCATGTTGCTCGTCGCACTGCTTTTCCCGGCGTATGGCATCAGCTCTCGCGCGGCGGAGTATGGCGGCCCAGCCACCCTCAACGGCATTGCGCACTACCAGCTGTCACAGCCAGACGAACTGGCGGCGCTGACCTGGTTGCGTCAGAATGTGGAAGGCGCGCCCGTGATCGTGGAAGCCGTAGGCGGTCAATACTCGCCGCAGGGACACGGGCGCGTATCGGCCACGAGCGGCCTGCCCACCTTGCTGGGATGGGCCGGGCATGAGTACCAGTGGCGCGGCAGCACGCCGGAGCCGCCGGAACGAGAAACGGCCGTGGAACGTATTTACAGCACCGCCGACTGGGATGAAACGCGCACTCTTCTGGACCGTTATGACGTCCACTACATCTATGTCGGGCCGTTAGAAGTAAGCACCTACGGCGCCCAGGCCCGCGAGAAATTTGACGGGCGCCTACCGGTTGCCTACGCTAACGAGAGCGTTGTCATCTATCGCTGGTCGCCATCTTAGATCATATTTCGACTGCTTTTACCATTGTCAGGAGTAATCACGGCACATGACCACTATCGCCCCTGAGAGTAACGCCGGCAAGGCGATTCCGGCCTCCATATTACAGCAGCTCACGCTGGGTCACGTCGCCCTGCTCGCCATCGTCATCGTCGGCGCGGCTCTGCGCCTCACCGCCCTGGGCGCGGGCGTGCTCTCGCCGGAGGAGGCAGAACAGGCCCTCGCCGTCTGGCGCTACTGGCAACCGGGCGATGCTCCGCTGGCCTTCGAGGTCAGCCCTGCTTATTTCACCCTCAGCACCCTTCTCTTCCCTCTTCTGGGCGACTCGGATGCTGTGGCGCGGCTGATTCCGGCGCTGGCAGGCATTGCACTCGTAGCTCTCCCCTGGCTGGCGCGGGAACGGCTGGGCACGCTTGGCGCCCTGACCGTAAGCGCGTTGCTGGCTGTCTCGCCCACCGTTGCCGTAGTCTCCGTTACTGCCGGCGGCGACGCGCTGGCCCTGGCAGCCACACTGCTGTTGCTGATAGCCTGGCTCCGCTACGAGGACGGCGGCAAGATCATCTGGCTGCAGGTAGCCGCTGCGGCGCTGGGCCTGGGATTGGCCAGCAGCCCCCTCTTTTACAGCGCGCTGGTCACCCTGCTGGCGGCGCGCATGCTGCAGACCAGGGTAGGAGAGACGGCAACCGCATCGGAGGGACCATCGCCGGACGGACAGACGCTGCGCCGCTCGGCATTCACGGTGGCAGCCGCAGGCGGTGCAGTGCTGTTTCTGCTCGTTACGACGCTGTTCCTCTGGCGACCGGCCGGATTAGGCGCCGCAGCCACGCTTCTGGCTCAGTGGCTGGGCGCGTTTACTCTGCAGGGCAGCGCCTCGCTGCTGCTGTCGCCGTTTGTGGCCCTGGGCCGCTATGAACTGGTCGTGATCGGCCTGGGCGCGGCGGCCATTTTCTGGGCCAGTTGGCGCGCTCGCCCCCTGTCACTGTATCTGCTGTTCTGGTTCTCATCCACCATTCTCTTGATCGTACTGCAGCGGGGCGTCACCGAGAATGTCTTATTACTGGTGCTGCCCGCTTACCTGCTGATCGGGATGGCCCTCGACGCCGCCTTCCGGCGACCGGCAACGCTGACGGCTGCAGGGACGTTCGGGGCCCTGCTTATATTAGGCGCCATCGTCTATTTTAACGGCGCCCGCTACCTGCGCGTGCTGATCCAGGCTCCAGAGCAATTGAGCCTGCTCTTTCTGGCCCTACTGGCAATCGTATTCGCCGTCGTGCTCATCAATTTCGTTCGCAGCTGGGACCCGCTCGCTGCGCTCCAGGGCACGGCAGCGGCGCTGCTGGTTTTGTTCGTCATTTTCAACTGGGGGACGGCGTGGTGGCTGACGCACGAGGCGCGCAACGATCCACGCGAACAGTGGATCGGCCACACCACCGACGACGACGTGCTGCTGCTGGCACAAACCCTTGAAGAAGTATCATGGCAGATTGACGGGTCGCGCCACGGGATAAGGGTGCAATCAGGGGTGGATCACCCGGCGCTGCGGTGGTATTTGCGCCACTTCAAAAACGCTTCATTTGGCGCCATCGTGCGTCCGGAATCACAACAGGCCGCAATCATCAGCCCGGCGGATAGCGAACCGGCGCTGGGCGCCGATTATATGGGCAGCGACTTTCGCTTACTCGTCAACTTAGATCCACAGACGCCTGCCACCGGCCTGGCGGAGACGTTGCGCTGGTGGTTCTTCCGCGAGCACCCCGCCCCCGTACAGGCCGACGATTTGGTCTTGTGGGTGCGCAGCGACTTGTTGCCGCGCTGACGTGAGGGATGAGACCTATGGTAGAGACGGAGCAACGATGACGGTTAGCGAACAGGGCGCACTTTCCTGGAACCAGCAGGAGAATCAGCTAAGCCAGGATGAACGGTTGATCGCCCGTTGCCTTGCGGGCGAAGAGGTTGCCTTCAGCGCTCTCTACGACCGTTACGCGACCTACGTATACCGCCTGAGCTATGGCCTTCTGCAGCACCGTGAAGATGCAGAAGAAGTACTGCAGGATACGTTTGACTACGCCTTCCGCAAACTGGCGCGCTATGACGCCGACAGAGCCAGTTTCAAGACGTGGCTCTACCAGATTGCAGTGAGCCGCGCGCGCAACAAGCGCCGGCGCAAGCGAGCGCCGACGTTCTCTCTGAGCCAGCTCGTTGGGCACGACGCGCGGGCCGCGGCGACGGATGATGGCTCTCCCGGACCCGACGAAGCATTGGCTCTGGATGACCGGCAGAAGGTTATCTGGCAGGCATTAAGCGAATTATCACCGAAACTGCGCGAAACGGCCGTCCTGCGCTATTATGAGGGCCTCACTTATCCGGAAATTGGGCAGATTTTGGACATACCGGCGAAAACCGCTGAGTCACGCATGCGCCTGGCGCACAAAGCGCTCAAAGAGATGCTTGACCGGCGACAACTGTAAAAGGTGATCTTATGCTGACGCCACAACAGCATCATCCATCTCGTCTCCTTTCGGACTACGTGCTGCAGCTCCTGTCGCCCATGGAGGCGCAAGAGGTCGAGCGCCACCTGGTCGCTTGCGAGCAATGCCGCGCCGTCGTGCGCCAGGAGCGGGAAGTGGCGCGCGAGGTGCGTGGCGCGTTGCTTCGCGCTACCGAACCCTCGCCCGGGCGCCTGCGCCAACTACGCCCCGCGCCCGTCCCGCCGCAGCGCACATCTCTCGCCGCGGCAACCTTGCGTCCGGTCGCCGCGCTGGCAGTGTTGATGCTTCTGTTCCTCGGCGCCATGCAGATTAACGGGCCGACAGGGAACGGCGCGCTGGCTCCTCCGTCACAGACGTCGCTGGCTGTCACTGCCACCATGACGCCAACCGCCACTCAGGCTGCAGAGCTTCGAGATCGAGAAACAGCCACCGTGGCGGCAGAGCCGTCGATGCTGCACCCATTGCCCGCATTCGCCAGCACGCCTGTGGCAGCCGCCGGCGTGCGGCGCGCAGGCAGTTAACGAGAAAAAACGGGCGTCTGTTCGCCGCCCTGGAAACAGCTATCAATCAATTGTGTCTAATGGAACTCTATGCAAGCAACCACTGATACGATAACAACAACTGAAGAAGTCCAGACCGAGCCTGCGGTCGTTAACCGGCCGCTGGCTTTCATGTGGACGTGGGATTGGGAAAAGATAGCCTACGCCCTCTTTATCACCGTGGCCCTGATTACGCGCTTATGGGATCTGGGGGCGCGGGTGATGAGCCACGACGAGAGCCTCCATACTCAGTTCTCGTTGCAATTCTTCCGCGGCGAAGGCTACAACCACACGCCGTTGATGCATGGACCGTTCCTGTTCCATATCACACCCCTTTTCTACTGGCTCTTTGGCGTCAGCGACTTCTCGGCGCGGCTGCCCGTCGCCCTCTTTGGCGTCGTGCTGGTAGCCATGCCCTACTTGCTGCGCCCCTGGCTGGGACGCGTGGGGGCGCTTTTCACCAGTTTCCTGTTCCTCATTTCGCCCTTCATCACCTACTACTCGCGCTATATCCGGCACGACATTTACGTCATCGTCTGGGCCATGATCATTTTCATCGCCAGCTGGTACTACCTGCGCGAGCGCAAGGAAAAATACCTGTGGTGGTTCGCCGGCGGCCTGGCTCTGATGTACGCCACAAAGGAAGTGTCGTTCATTTACACGGCTATCTTCGGCAGCTTCCTGATCATCCGGCTGGTGGTGCGCCTGTGGCAGAATAGCTGGTTCCACCGCGCGCTGCCGCAGATGAAGCGGCCGCTCCTGATCCTGATCCTGGGTGTCGCCCTGCTCGGAGCCGGCTTCACCGGCCTGCGTCTGGCCGACGGCGAGGTGGCGCCCGCCACCGAAACGGCCACGCCCGCCGAGGAACAGGGCTTCGCCGCCGATCCCGGCGCAGAGGGCGCCGTCACAGCCGAAGCGGGTCAAACAACGGGCCAGCGCCTGCTGCACTGGCTGCAGGTCGCCGGCTTCATTGCCATCGGCGGCGCGGCCTTTCTCGCCGCCCGCGAGCTACGACCTCACGTGGACGATTTCGGCGAGTTTGACCTCATCGTCCTCTACAGCACCCTGATCCTGCCCGCCATCTCGCCCTTCCTTGCCGTGTTAGCCGGCTATAACCCGATGGACTACACGGTCAATAGTTGCCAGATAGCGGGTCAGGAAGCGATGACCAGATTGGAGTTACTCATGGCCCGCGCCACGAACTCGGTCTGTATCTCGGCCTTCCTCTCCTCCGGCGTCGTGCGCACCGGCTTTTTTGTGCTGCTCACGCTGGTCATCGCCGTGTTGGTCGGCCTATGGTGGAACCGCCGCCGCTGGGTCGTCGCTGCAGTTGTCTTCCACAGCATATTCTTCCTGCTCTACACGTCGGTGCTTACCAACCCCAGCGGTTGGGCCAGCGGTATGGTCGGTTCGCTTGGCTACTGGCTGGAACAGCAGGAGGTGCAGCGCGGCAGTCAGCCCTGGTTCTACTACCTGTTTCTTGTTCCCTTCTATGAATTCCTGCCACTCATCTTCTCCTTCCTGGCGATCAGGTTATGGGCCCGACGGCACCGTGTCGGCCGCATCGTCGGCTACTGGATTCCCCTGTTCCTCCTCTCCCTGCTGGCTTACAGCTTCAGCAACTGGCTGCTGAATCGCCCGGTAATCCTCGATGGAGGGCAGCCGAGCAATGTGGCAGCCATGATCATCGCCGCAGTCATCCTCGCCGCAGGAATTATCTACTGGTTCCTGGTGCAACAGGGACGTGTTCGCAAAGCATACGACCTGGGGCGCAACTGGCGCGGCCTGGTGGAGCCGGAGGCGCTGGTGGGTTTTGTGCCTATGCTTGTCTGGTGGTTGCTGCTCACCTGGCTGGCTTATAGCTATGCGGGCGAGAAAATGCCCTGGCTCAGCACCCACTTTGTGATCCCCATGGCTCTGCTATCAGGCTGGTATTTCAATGAGAAGCTTGCCGGCGCGGACAGCCCGCGTTTACCGGCGCGCGGCACGTTGCGCATGGTGGGATTGACCGTCATCTTCATCGTGGCCCTGTTCTTGCTCCTGCGCCCCCTGATCCTGGGTCAGATTGAGCTCGGGGATCAGAGCATGCAGAATCTGACGGCCATCGGCAGTTTACTTGGCAGCCTGCTCATTGCCGTCGCCGTCTTCTACGGCCTTCAGCACGTGGGGCGGCGACTGGATCCTGCTGTACGGAACCGGAGCTGGGTCCTGGGCCTGTTTGTCGTCCTCAGCCTGCTCACCGCGCGCTTCACTTACATGGCCACCTGGCCCAACGCCGATTACGCCACCGAGTACATGGTGTACGCTCACGCCGCGCCGGCAGTGAAAGACGTCGTCCTGCCCCAGCTGGAGACGTTATCCGAGCGCATGCACGGGGATAAGAGCATTCGAGTGGCCTGGTCCGACGACGGCACCTGGCCCATGCAATGGTATCTGCGCGACTATCCCAACCGCCTCTACACAGGCAAAACGCCCAGCGCCAGCGTCGCCGAGTATCCGGTTGTCATCGCCGGGCATCGCGACCTGGAGGCGTTCGAAAACTTCCTGAGAGATCGCGACTACGTAAAGCATGATTACATTTTCCTGTGGTGGCCCATGGAGGATTACCGCAGGATCAGCTGGAATGGGCTCTTTGGCCTGTCCGACGTGCGCGATCAGGCGGGCAACGCCGGCACCGGGCGCGGCATCCTCAACGCCGACGTGCGCCAGGCGCTGTGGAACATCTTCTTCTACCGCGACTACGAAAAGTACAGCGACGTGTTCGGTGGCACTCACACGGTGGGCGAGTGGCCCTTGCGCGCCGAACTGCGCCTCTACATCCGGCGCGACGTGCTGGCTAATCTCTGGGACTACGGCGCAGGCGCCGCACGCATCGAACCCCCGGTCGATCCGTATGCTGAAGGCGAGTTGGCGTTGACGCCCGACCTGGTCATCGGCGCCGGCGGCGTCAGCGAAGAAACGCTATCCCGCCCGCGTAATATGACTACCGGTCCCGACGGCAACCTCTACGTCCTGGACTCGGGCAACCACCGCGTCGTCGTATTCGACAGCGAGGGCCAGCATCTTCGCGATTGGGGCGAACAGGGGACGGCGCAGGGCCAGTTCAACGAGCCCTGGGGCATCGCCGTGGACGAGGCGTTC
Source organism: Chloroflexota bacterium (assembly GCA_048620455.1). Taxonomy (GTDB): domain Bacteria; phylum Chloroflexota; class Anaerolineae; order Promineifilales; family Promineifilaceae; genus JAAYYY01. Next base: position 14,946 of record JBMCFH010000057.1, read on the forward strand.
GTCTACGTGGCGGACACCTGGAATCATCGCGTGCAGAAATTTACGCTGCAGGGCGACTTTGTAGCGACGCTCGGGCAAAGCGGGTCTGTAGCCGATATGGGACAGGATAGCGGCGGCTACTTCTTTGGCCCGCGCTCCGTACTGCTCATGCCCAACAACCAGCTTCTGATTACGGACACGGGCAACCATCGCCTGCAATTGTTCGACCGCGACGGCGGGCTTATTCGGGTCGTCGGGCAGATGGGCGCCGATCCCGGTCAGTTTAACGAACCGGTGGGCCTGGCCCAGGGCGCGGACGGCTCCGTCTACCTCGCCGACACCTGGAACGCGCGCGTGCAGCGTTTCACCCCTGACCTGGCTCCCGACTTCAACTGGTCTATCGACGGCTGGGAAGGCGACTCTACCGAAAACAAACCATACCTGGCGGTGGACAGCGCCGAGCGCATCTATGCCACGGACCCCGAAAATTTCCGCGTGCTCATCTTCAACCGGGAAGGCGAATATCTGGCTCGGTTTGGCCAGCCAGGCGAAGCCATCGACCGCCTGGGCCTTCCCAATGGTATTACCGTCGACGGTGAGGACAACGTCTATGTGGTCGATGCTCAAAACAACCGCATCCTGCGCTATCCGCCCATTGATTTCAGTGGGCTCTCGCCCGCGAGTGCGGGGGGCGCAGCGGAGGAACAAGCGCCCGAGATAGAAAACGGTGATAGCCAGCAGCCAACTGAGGAAGATGCGGGTGAATAACCAACGAACCAGCAGGATTGTGTGAAGATATGGACCGAACTGTCCCCAGCCGCGAAAACGACGAAATTGCCCTTTATATCCGCACGTACTACTCGCTGTTGCGCAGCACCAGCGAGGTAGAAATTCGCACGTTAATCGAGGCGCACACGCGGATAAATTCGGCGCTCCACGTGGGCGCGACCAGGACAGAACCTGATCTCGCTGCCTTCATCTACGCCATTCTGCGCCTGCCCAGTTACTGCATCGCCGACGTGCGCCTGGTCGTGATGGGCCAGTCGGAAGCGGTTTTTGGAGAAAAGGGCTTTGCCGACGTCGAGTCGTGGCAACCGGTCAGCGCGCCGGCTCGCCGTCGCCGCTACTTCTACGACGGCGACGAGACGGTCGCCGTGTATATCGCCAGCCGTTCGGACATCGACGATCTGATCCCTACCCTGACCGCCTACCAGATCGAACGTGAGAAGTTACACTATATTTTGCACCGCCCCCGGGCGATGAGCTTTCTGCGCGAGCATTGTGATGATCCTATCGATTCCGACCTGCTGCAGGAGCTGAGCCAGTTGAGCAACGTCGCCGTGGACGACCTGGATCGCCTGCACCGCATCTGGGGCGCTAAGCTGGTCACCAACCTGCTGCACATCGCAGAGCGCGATATGAACATTTCCGTGCGCCTGCTGAGTGGCTCGCTGACCGACTACCGCCGCGCCACCCGGCGCTGGTGGCAGAACGTGGCGCGCACGGCAAGCGAGGCGCGCTTCGAGGACCGGCCCGTTTACTTCGTTTCCAGCAACACCCACAGCCTGGCCAATCTCCTCAGCGGCTTCGCCCTGCAACAAGAGGACAAGCTGGTAGAGTTCATCCAGTCCGAAGGCTCGCTGCTTCTGCAGCAGGAGTACGAGGATATTCTGGCGCGCAACGTGCCCAGCAGCCGCGAAAATTTTCTCTATTACACGTTGAAAAAGTACGAACAACGCTATCCCGAGGTGGAAGAACAGCGCTTCGCTCACGAGAAGACCTCAGGCATCACGCGCATTCCCAGCCGCCACGTGTTTGACGTCGAAGTGCAGGTGATGGAGCTGAACCAGGTGCGTCCCGACGAACTGGATCCCCGGTTGCAACTCGACGGCATCGAGCGCCTGCAGGAAAGTGATGCGCTGATCATCAACATCGACTTTCCGCTGGGCATGGCTGCCTACCAGATTCTGTCAGAAGTGGCGCGTAACATCGCCAGCATCCGCGGCGTCTTCATTATGGGCAAAGCAGCCACACTCAACGCGCGCATCGGCGACTTGATGATTCCCAACGTGGTCCATGACGAGCAGTCGCTGAACACCTACCTCTTCGACAACCGCTTTACAGCCGCCGACGTCGCGCCACTGCTCACTTACGGTACGGTGCTGGACAACCAGAAGGCGATCACGGTTCGCGGGACTTTCCTGCAGAATCGCGACTACATGTCGGTCTTCTATCAGGAAGGCTACACCGACATGGAAATGGAAGCCGGGCCCTATCTCAGCAGCATCTACGAAATGATCCGCCCCCAGCGCTACCCACACGACGAGATCGCCAACCTGTACGCCTCGCCCTTCCCCATCGGCATCCTGCACTACGCTTCAGACACCCCGTTCAGCAAAGGCAAAAATCTCGGCGCGCAAAACCTCTCCTACTTCGGCATGGACCCCACTTACGCCAGCGCCACCGCCGTCCTGCAGGCCATCTTGCGCGAAGAGCTGCGGCATGGACGGCGTTGAGCGAATATCCGCTCACCGTCCAAAATGGCTCAGGTCGATCCACCCACTCGGTTCGCCATCAAAGTAGATGTCGTGGTCGTAGAATCCGCCTCTGACCGTACCAACGTCCAGGCGATCGGCTAACCTCCCGTTGGTGATATTCAACGTGTAGGCGCCGGGAATCGCGTTACGGATCGTCAACGGCACACAGACGTCGCACGCCTCGCCGATGTTCCCATGCACGTCCGTAAAGCCTTCAAACGAAACGCGGCTGCCATCGCCATTGAGGTCAGGGATGGTTACCTCGATCTGGTAGAGCTGGTAACTGGAGGAGTTGTTGACGGGATCCTCGAAAGGCGCGAAAGCGCCGGCGTCCGTCACCCTGGCCCCGCGACCCACGTAATCGAGCGCATCCTGAATGCGAAACGCGTAACCTACCAGCTGGTGTTCGTCGACGTGCGGGCGGCTGCTTCCACGCGTCACGCTGTTCCAGGTTTCCTGGCGCGTGCTGGAGCGCTCAAGATCCGGTTCGCCGATGTAGGGCGGCACGCCCACATCGTACTCTTGCTTCGGGAAACGGGGATAGCCCACGAAATCTTCCTTATACGGCGATACCAGCTGGCCGAAGTCGGCGTGACCGCCGGTGATAATCTGGCCCGCATCCCCGTCCCGGTTGCAAAGGTTTAGCGCCGCGTAGAAGGAATGCATACGCGCCATCTTGCCGTGCGAGACGCCCACGCCGTGGAACTGGAAGGCAAACGCATCAACGCCGCCATCGCTGTTACTGCCGTTGGGATGGCAACCGTACTCACGAACGTCCCGGGCGTGCACGATATAGCCCTGGTGCTTCAATTCGTTCTCATGCGCTGTTTGCCAGGGATAGCTGATCGTGCGGCCGATCTGTGCTGCGTCCTCGCCGAAAAGGTCGTATGCCCACTGTCCCAGATATTGACCGTGTGCGTGATCGTAATGACAGTCGCGCCCGGCATCGTATAGACTGTGCCAGGCCCGATCATCGTGCGTAGGACAGGCAGGATCGTCTCGATCAGGCATGCCAATTCCAGTGTGGGCCATTGACGGGCGCGTGGCGGACATGAAAGCGGACGTCACAGCGAGGATGGCGACCAGAGGTAAATATCGCAGTTTACTCATGACGCTCTCCCAGGACTGTTCACCCATTAATACGGCAACAGTTTAACGCACCGCCGGCTGTGAGCCAACGGGGGAGCGAGGTTATCTCACTGATTCTCATCCGTTTCTGTGCGGGCAGCGGTCGTGCTGTTTTCACGTTTAATGCTGATTGCCAAAGTTCATCCGCGCTCTACAATAGAGGCACGATGACCGATCTGAATACCTTGCACGATCAACTTATCCGCGCCATCGGCGCTGGAGACGAGGAGAAAATTGAGAGTACGACGCAGCGCGTTGCCCAGAACGCCAGTGAGGATTTCCCCATCCTGCACAGCGCCCTTAACGCCCTTGGCTACCACAACCACCTTGCGCTGCTCAACGAGGCCATGCACATCGCCTGGCCCCAGGTACAGGAAGCCGCTGCCTATTCCCAGGCTGCCGTGAACGCCTTTGCCGGGCGGGCCACCGACCACCTCATCTACGCCTACCTGTACGAGCAAGATGCACCCGACGCCCCCGACCAGGACCTGATCCAACAACTGGAACGCTACTTTCCCGTCGATGTTGAACGGCTGCAGCCGTACCTGCAGTTGCTGCAAGGCACGGTCGGCC
>JBMCFH010000058.1:0-19121 GCA_048620455.1 Chloroflexota bacterium
CCTGCAGAATTTTGGCCTGCACATTATAGCATAGGACAAACCGAATCGCAAAGCCTTTTTCATGGCTTGATTACTTATTTTACATTACAATTCCAGCCATGCGCGACTTCCTCGATCAGCCGCTTGCCGACGCACCGATCGTCGTCATAGATACCGAAACCACCGGACTGTCTCCCGCGCTGGGACACCGTATCGTCGAAGTGGCAGCGCTGCGTCTGGAAGGGTGGCGTGAGGTGGCGCGGCTGAACCAGCTGGTCGATCCCGGGCGCCCTATTGACCCCGGCGCCTCGCGCGTCAGCGGCATCTACGACGAAGATGTCGCCGGCGCGCCGCCATTTTCGCAGGTGGCCCAGGCGCTATCCGAAATCAGCGAGGGCGCCATTCTGGTGGCCCACAATGCGCCGTTCGATGCCGGGTTTCTGGCCCTGGAATATGGACTGCTGGACGAGGATACACGCCCGCCCTCGAGCCCCTGGCTATGCACGCTACGCATGGCGCGCCGCCTCTTTTACTTCAGCCGCAACAGCCTGGGCGCCGTGGCCTACGAGTTGGGCGTTCCCACAGGGCGCGCACACCGCGCCATGAATGATGCGCGGACCACGGCCGAAGTGCTCAGGCGCATGGCGCAGCAGGTGCAACGGTACCGGCTACAGACGATAGGCGATCTTCTTCAGGCGCAGGGCGGTCCCATTTACACCCCCGCGCCGCCGCAGCCAGACCTGCCGCCGGCGCTTGCCGAAGCGCTGGCCCGCAATTGCCCCTTGCGCATTCGCTACCAGAGCGGGCGGCAGCAGACGGATCGGGTCATCGAGCCTCTCTATCCCACCGAGCGGGACGGCAAGATTTACGTCGTGGCTTACTGCCAGTTACGCCACGCACAGCGCACCTTTCGCCTCGACCGCATCGTGAGCGCCTGGCTCGTGGAACAAAGCGGCGAATAGTGGACGGCAGACAGAGAATCCCCGCACTCTTGCTTGCCGTCGCCCTCGCAAGCTACCTGTTCCTTAGCCTGCCGTTGCGCAGTGGCGCCCAGCCAGACGCGACCATCCCTTCGCCTACCGGCACGCCGGCGCCAGCCTCTTTTCTACCAATGCTTCTCAACCCGCCCCCTTCCCCCACGGCAACAGCCACCCTGACACCCACAGCAACGCCCGATACGCCTTCCTGGCTGCACTACCTCAACCAGTTCCGCGACGCCGCCCAACTCCCTCATCTCACAGAAAATCCCGCCTGGACCCAGGGCGAGTGGTTGCACAGTCGCTACATGGTGATGGAAGACCACGCCAGCCACAGCGAGAGCCCCAGCAGCCCCTGGTACAGTGAAGAAGGCGATATCGCCGGTCGCAACGGCAACATTTTCGTCAGCGGCTGGGCCAGCGCCGTGGATGCCTACGCCATCGACTTCTGGATGTCTGGCCCGTTCCACGCCGTCGCCATGTTGGATCCTCAGCTCTACGAAACCGCTTTTGACAGCTACCGTGAGGCCACCGGTTACTGGCACATGGGCGCCACGCTCGATTGGGCGCGTGGTCTGGGCGCCCTGCCCTCAGACATCACTTTTCCCATTTTCTTCCCGGCCGACGACGGTCAGACGTGGCTGGTGCGCCACCCGGGTTACGAATTTCCCGACCCGCTGTCCAGTTGCCCTGGCTACACCGCGCCTACCGGCCCACCGCTGATCGTCCAACTCGGCAGCGGGTCCCTGACGCCCCAGGTTACGGCGCACAGCTTCGCGCAGGAAGGCGGAGACGATCTGGAGCACTGTGTCTTCGACGAGACGACCTACGCCAATCCCAGCCCTACCATGCAAAACTCCGGCAGGCGCATTCTGAACAGCCGCGACGCGGTCGTGCTCATGCCGCGCAGCCCGCTGCAGGTGGGCAACAGTTACGTAGCCAGCATCACCAGCAATGGAACGACCCACAGGTGGCGTTTCACCGTCGTTTCGCCGCCCCGCCCGGCCTACAGCGTGCCCCAGGGCATGGACCACGTCCTGATGCCCTGAAAGAGGCCCGCCTCCTCCAACTTCCTTTATCTATCCCGGTCACGCATAAAGTAAAACAGAAGGCTCGAAAGCAGGCCCGTCGCCGCTACCAACGTCAGCTGTAAATGCGTCACCTTGCGCTCCAGCCGATCCAGGCGGCGCGTCATCTCGCGATCCGGCGCGGCCTGTACGCGCAGCCGGCCTTGCTCCGCCGCGCTCAGCACCCGCTCCATCTGGAACGGCAAATTGACCAGCGGCTTGAGCGTGTCTACCAGAACGTCCCAGCCTATCTGGCGAGTTTCCTGCCGCCGCAGCAGCGCCTGCCCATAGTTTTCAATCTGGTACCAGGGATTGAGTTCCGGATCCAGGGTCGACGACAGGCCGGACAACATACCCATCGCCCGCCCCAAATAAACGAAATCCTGCGGCACCTGGAAGGGAAAATCGAACAGGATGTCGCGAAACTCCCTGGTCAGTTCCTGAACTTCTTGCGGATCGGGTCGCGCCAGCTCCAGCAGATTGCGCCCCCACAGCTCGTCCAGTACGACGTCCAGCGCTTCGGCGATGCGATCCAGGTCCGCGGCGGGCAGGAAGAAGCCCAGATCGCGAAAGCCTTCGGTCAGGGCCCGCGCGTCGCGCTGCGTCACACCCACCAGCACCTTGCGCAGGTTCTCGCCTACCAGCGACTCGATGCGCCCCACCATACCGAAATCCACAAAAATCAGACAAAAAGGCTGAGGCGACGCTTCGTCGCCGGCGGGCCAGTCGCAGGGCTGGACAAACAGGTTGCCCGGGTGAGGATCGGCGTGAAAGAATCCCTCTTCGAATATTTGCTGGAAATAGGTGTCCAGCAGGCGAGCAGCTACCTCGCGGCGGCTGATACCCGCCGCCTCAATGCCCTCCAGGTCAATGATCTTGATCGCCTCGACATCTTCCATCACCAGAACGCGATCCGTCGAGTGGGCGCGATACACAACGGGGATGTAAACGTCCTCGCTATCCGCAAACATCTCCGCGAAACGCTCGGCGTTGTCCGCCTCCTGGCGATAGTCCAACTCCTCCCACAACGTGCGCGCGAATTCGTCCAGAAGCGCCGGCATGTCCGCGCGCCGCCGGATCGGCGGATAGCGCATCATCCAGCGCGCCACCACGCGCAGCGCAGCCAGATCAGTCTGTACCAGCTGCTCGATTCCCGGGCGCTGTACTTTCACGACGACGGAGAGACCATGTACTCCCTCTTCGCCTTCGCCGGCCCGCAGGCGCGCACGGTGCACCTGTCCCAACGACGCCGCAGCGACCGGTTCGGCCTCAATCTCGCCGAACCGTTGCTCCAGATCGCCAAGCTCCTCAGCCATCACGGACAGAATAGCTTCCGAGGTCTCCGCGGGCACTTCGTCCTGCAGGCCCCGTAGCTCATCGGTGATTTCCGGCGGCAGGACGTCGACGCGCGCACTGAGGAATTGGCCCAGCTTGATCAGCACGCCCCCCATATCCACAGCCAGTTGCCTGAAGCGCCGCGACAGGCGACGCCAGCGCTCAGCACGCGAGGCAAGGACGCGCTCGGAAATCACGCGCCTGAGCAAGATGTCCCACCACACCAGGTGGATGATGACGCCTGCAAAAAAAGTCGTGATGCGCCGGTAGCGCGTTCGATCAATCGGCGTGGTCGGCTGCGCCGCGCCGTCCGATGGCTGAAAGCTCATAGTAATCGCACAAATAAAAAAAGGCTCCGCCCGTAAAGATGCGAAGCCTCTGATGCCCCATAGGGGACTCGAACCCCTGTTTCGGCCTTGAGAGGGCCGCGTCCTGGGCCTCTAGACGAATGGGGCTACCAGCAACGCCGGATTTTATCAGATTCACTTTTCGATGTCAAACCTGCTAAAGTGCGCCTCGACACAGGCAAAGAACCCCTTCGTGAAACGTGAAACGAAAAGGCGCACCATATTGGCCAGCATGGGATTCCCGTCAAAGCGGGGCGGCATGCTCACTGCCACCTCCCAGGAAAGCTCCGTCGTGTCATCCTCTTGTGCTGCCAGGTCCACGGTCCCAGTTCCCTCAATCTTATACCCTGACACCGTGGTCACGACGCGCAGCTTACCCCCCTGCGGCGCAGATCGCTCCACCCACTCGATGCGCGCCGGCAGGCGCAGCGACGTAGGGCCCAGGGAGATGCGGGTGGCGCCGCTCACAACACGCCCATCGTCAGAAATCTGAACCTCCTCCAGACCGGGGATACAATGCTCCATGGTGTGTGGATCCTGCAAATAGGCCCACACATCCTCTCGAGCCGCGCTCAGTTGAACGACGTTAGCGAATTGCATCTCTCACACCAGGCCGGCGACAACGGCGCACGGGGCCTCTACTATCCGGATCCTGCCTGGCTTTCGGCCAGCAGACGGTCCAGTTTTTCTTCCAATAGCTCTAGTTGCCCTTCCAGCTGCTGTAGTTCATCGCGCGAGGGCACGCCGCCAGCGGCAAGCAGTTTGCGCACGTACTCAACTGGCTCTTCTCGCGCCAGCCATCTCCCACCTTCGTCCGCCTCGCGCCCTGCTGCCAGGAGCCTGTCTCGAAGCCGCAACCCTTCCTGTTCCTCGAGCTCGCCGCGCCGGACCAGGGTGCGCACGCGCCGCTCAATCTCGTCATCCACGTGCCTTAAGAGGTCCAGCGGCGTAGCCAGCCGCCGTCGAAGCGTGCTCAGACGGTCACCGCCGGCTTGAATCAACCCTGTCAGCACTGCGCGCGGCAGGAATCCGGCGTGCTTCTTCTCCTGTTCAAAGATGATCTGGGTCAGAGTCACCGCCGTCAGATCTTCGCCGCTGCGATGGTCGATGACCTGCACATCGTCGCCGGCGCGAATCAGCTCCGCAATCCCGTCTAGCGTGACATACGTTTTCGCTTCAGTATCGTACAGCTTCCGATTCGGATAGCGCTTGATCAGGTGCACTTTCCCCTCCTCTGCTGCACTGCGTCATTACCCATAGGAACGATTATAAATCTGCCGCAGAAAGGGTGTCAAATGGTGCGCCTGTGCCTCAGACGTTCGCCAAACGCCGCCGCATTAGAACCAGCGCCAGGCCAAACAGGCCGATCATGAGGATTGGAGCTGCACAGAGCAAGCCACGTGCGGCGGACTCCTCGCCGCTGGATGGCGGAGCCTGGGGCTGCGCCGTAGCTTCATCTTCGCCAGTGGGATTGACCATAGCCACAGCCGTCACGCTGGCTTCAGCGGTTGCAGTCACCGTCGACTCGGCAGACAGCGTCGTCGTGGGCGCTGCGGCTGTCTCCACGCCTGTTGCCGGCGTTGCCGTCGCCGCGGGCGCGATCACCGTGTTGGCGGCAACCGGCGTCGCAGGCGTTTCGGCGGGCAACGCCGTCGCGGTCGCCGTCTCTACGGGGACCGGCGTCGTCGGCTCCGGCGGTTGCGTACCCTCCCCCTCCCCCGCGACGTAGGCTGTGCCGGTCGGCGCCGGCCCCGTCTGAGTGGCTGCAACGGTGTTGGTGATCGTCGTCGCCGGCGTTGCGGTGGGTGGCTCCTCCGAAACCGTCTCCGTCACCACAATCGTAGGTGTGGCTGTGGACGTGGTCGCCACCTCCACCGTGACATTAACGGTCGGCGTCAGCGTCGGAGGCTCGACAGTGGGCGTGGCGGTTGCAGTGGGCGTGGGCGTCGCCGCCGCAATGGCCTGTAGCGAAGCGCTATCGATGAAAATGTAGTTGTGCCGGTTGGCAAATTCCGGACGCGAACGCACAAAAACGGTGACGGTCGAATCGCGCGCTATGGCCTCGACGCCCAGCTGGCTCCAGTCGTCGATCACGTCTTGCATCCCTGATTCGTAGGACCAGATGATGTCGGCGGAGAACGGATCGACGTCGCCGTGCGGGTCGATCCCGATCTGCAGGTGCGGGTTCGCCGGGTTATTGGAAACGTCCGCCGGGTCGTCCTGATCCGACGACCACACCTGCGCCCATAGCGTGAAACGATACGCCTGCTGCGGCGTGACCTCCGCCACCTGCTGATAGACGCCGGCATAGTAGGAGGAGTGTAATTTGGACCACTGCTGGGCGCTCTCCCCGCTGTGAACGCGATTAGGCTCCGTAGCGGCGCTTATCTCCCGATACTCAGGGCGTGTATAAGAGGGCTCATGTTCGGGATTATCTATCCACCACGGCATCCAGCCCGTGCCCACCTGCAGGCCGTTGTTTCCATTCCACAGGTAAAAGCCATCTTCGAATCCGGCATTCTCCAATAACTCTTGCTCGGCGTCCTGCCGCGGGGCGCCGGCGTGCACCGGCAGCGCCCCCAGGATAGGGTGCAACAACAGAGCCGCTATCAGCCCCAACAGAGGCAACCACAGCCTCCACAGGCGTTGCAGCAGGCGCGTCGAGCGTCCCAGCGCCGTTACTACGTTACGCACTTTCACGCTGCTAATCGTCTACCGCTGCGTCGTTACTCTCTGTTGTCTCGCCGTCGCTGGCTGCCGTCTCGGCCAGGCGGCGCGGCCCTTCGTCGCTATGTTCAATCGCTCCCACACCCAACGGCTGCCATTTTTGGGCCTGTTCCCCGCTGCGCAGCCGGTGTTCGGCCCCACCCCGTGCATGCACTTCCTCAAACCCCTGCGGCTCAATATACATCTGCTGGCCCTGCAAGAGCCCGAAGACGCCTTCCTGTCCCGGTTCGGGTCGCTTCGCCACCTGGCTTTCCAGGCGTTCGATCTCGTGAGGATCGTAATCTTCCGGTTCGGCATAGGTTGTAATAAAGCCCTCAAAGTTACGTAATACCACTTTGTCGGGTGATTGGGCCAGCACATAATTAGGAGCAACCGGTATCTTTCCCCCACCGCCGGGCGCGTCCACCACGTACGTGGGCACGGCGTAACCGGAGGTATGGCCCCGCAGGCCTTCCATGATTTCCATGCCCTTGCTGACGCTGGTACGGAAATGACCGGATCCGGCCACAAGGTCGCACTGGTACAAATAATAGGGACGGACGCGTATCTTCACCAGCTCGTGTACCAGCTGGCGCTGGATGTGCACCGAATCGTTTACGCCGGCGAGCAACACGCTCTGGTTACCCAGCGGCACGCCCGCCCTCGTCAGCCGGTCACAGGCGTTGGCCAGCTCCGGCGTAATCTCTTTGGGGTGGTTGACGTGTATGTTCAGCCACAGCGGGTGATATTGGCTGACCATGTCACAAAACGCCTGGTCGACGCGCATGGGCAAAAACACCGGCACGCGCGACCCGATGCGAATGATCTCAATGTGCGGAATGGCGCGCAGGCGCCCCAGGATCATATCCAGCAAGCGGGGAGCCAGCACCATCGGATCGCCGCCAGAGAGCAATACGTCGCGGATTTGCGGCGTATTCTCAATGTAATCGATCTGTGCGTCGAACTCCTGGCGGCTGAAGGTCTGCGTGGGATCGCCCACAATGCGGCTGCGCGTGCAGTAGCGACAGTAACTGGCGCACTGCGTGGTAACCAGCATCAACACGCGATCTGGATAACGGTGGACCAGTCCGGGCACCGGCGAATGCTTGTCCTCCGCCAGCGAATCGGCCATCATCGACTGAAACGGGGCCATCTCACGCGCGGTGGGTATCACCTGCCTGCGCACCGGGCAGTTCGGATCCTCAGGATCGATCAGGCTGGCAAAGTAAGGGGTAATATCCACCCGGAAGAGACCGGACGTCGCCAGCGCTTTCTCTTCGGACGGCGTGAGGTTAATGACCCGCTTTAACTCTTCAAGGTCATTGAGGCGGTGGGCCATCTGCCAACGCCAATCCATCCATTTCTCATCTGGCACATCGTGCCAGTACGGCGCGCGGGTGTGAACCGCTTCCGTCATCGGCGTCGCCGCCCGTTTCTCGGTCATTTGCAAATTCTCCTTGAGGGGAAAGAAAATCGCCTTGTTGCGGCGCACTTCTCCCTGCATACGGGGCAGATTTTACGAATTTCCATCCCTTTCGACAATGGTAGCCTCCCTTTGCTTAGTAATTGGTGAATAAATTACAGGAAGCCGCTACCGGCTATTGACGCTACGGTGGCGCAATCTGAAACGTCACTTCGGTAACCTGGTCTGGCTCCGCCTCGTCGCCCAGAATGGCCGTGACCACCGCTTCCGCTTCCTCCGTGGCGGGTGGCATCATCACCTCCGCGCGCCAGTAACCGAAATAGTCGGTCTGCGCCTCCGCCTCGCCCACCACCTGTCCATTATCCAGGCTCACGTTAACGGTTACGGTGCGTCCGGGCACGTTATAGGCCACGCCGTTGATCAGCAGGCTTTCCCCGGCCGGAACGCGGCGACCGTCGCGCGGGTTGGCGATCAGCAGGCCACTGGCAGCCGGATCGTCCTGGTCTAGCACCGTAATGGGCATCTGCGCCGCGCGCCATTCGTCTTCGCCCGGTTGCCCAACCCAGGCCACGGCGCAGGCCGGCCCCGAGACATCGCGCGGCAGAACCACGAAGCCCTGCCAGGTGCTGCTCGTGGACAGCTGGAAAGAAACGTCGGCCACACTCTCCTGACACTCATCCATCAACACCGCTGCCTGCAGCAGCCCACCGCCGGAGCGCCACAACTGCCCGTCGATAAACAGGTTGTGGCCCGCAACTGCCACACTATTGGCCGTGGGACGGAACAGGGTGACGTAACTACTGCTATGCTGGCGGTCGGCGGTCAGTTCCAGCGCCAGGCTGCTACGCGATTGTTCCGCGCCGCCGCCGTCCACAATTACCGCCTGCAGGGTCGCCAGGCCCGTCACCTGCTGGGGCGCGGGCAGCGTCGCCTGCCACGCCGACCCCTCAATCTGTGCCTCCGCCTCGGACAGAGACCAGCCGGTGGGGCTTGTCAGCCCCACTCTGATACTCATTCCCGGCGCCACCTGGGCAAACCCGGTCACAGTGATGGGGACGCCCAGGGTAAAGCGCTGCCCCTCTTCAGGCTGATCGATGTCGATGATGGGCCCGATGACCGGCGTCGGCGTGTCCGCCGGCTGGCGGGTGGGGGCCACGGCTGTTGGCGTCGCTTCCGCCGTGGGGTCGGTCAGGTCCTGCGTCGGCGGAAGGGTGTTCGGCGTGTTCGTGGGCGGCAGTACGCCGGTCGCCTCCTCCCCAGGCGAGGCAGCGGTCGGCGCCGGCGTGGGCAAGGCAGGGGCCGGCTGGCAGCCGGCGAGAATCAGGAACAACGTCAGCAGTAGAATATGGAGCGACCGTGGCAGGCGGCACATGAAAGTCCCCTTCAATTCCTCAACAAGCTCTAACACTCGACGCCGCTTCAGAGAAAGCGCCGCCGGGGCCGGTGCTACGACACACCGGCTCGGACTCACGTTATTATAACCAAACTTGCTTTTTTAGGGCGTTTCGTTTTAATCGGTTGCGTTCATACCGGAGGGCGGCAAGTGTCAGCGGCAGCCACGCCGCCTCACCTCTCGCCCCGGCGCGGATGCGCTTCACGTAAATACAGGCGACAATTAGCCACATGCTCACACTATCGACATTCTTGATTTTGCTCCTGGCAGGCAGCGCCGTGACCGTGGCCCTCACGTTGTTCCGTCCGCGCTTCGCCGTGGCGGGGGCCGCGGTAACGGTGGCAATCACCACGCTGTTGTGGCTGGTGGCCCTGGTGCGACTCCCTCTCTCTTATACAACCTCGGCGCCCCTCGCGCCCGTGGCCGGCTTTACCTGGACATGGCACGTGGCGCGCCCGCTATGGATTCTCAGCCTGGCCCTCTTTCTGCTGCAGATCGGCGCCCTGTTATATTTGAATACCGTGGCGACCGCCGGGAAACGTCCCGTTCCCGTTCAGGCGCTCACCGTCGTCCTGCTGGGCGCCGCGGCCCACCTTTCCTTCTGGGCCTCCTCCCTGCCGGCGCTGGTGGCAGGCTGGAGCCTGCTGGCCCTGTTCTGGGGTCTGGGCCGTTGGGAACACGCCGGCAAAAGCTTCAACGTGGAGCAGGCCCTGGGCCGCGCCGGATTCAGCCTTGGCGCCATTTTCCTGCTGTGGCTGGGGGCAGCCACCATTCCCGGCCCGGACGAGACCGCCGACGCCGGCCTCTGGCCCACGCTGACCACGTCGCTGGTGCTGTTAGCCATCGTCGTGCAACTTGCGTTGGCGCCCCTGGCCCTGTGGCAAACGCGCCGGCGGCACGACCGCTCCAACATTTTGCTCGTGCTGTGCATCATACCCGGCGCTGCCGGCGCAGCCCTTCTTCTGCGGCTGGAAGCGGCAAGCGACATTGGCCTGGCTTTTGCTCTGCCCCTGACACTCGCCGGCCTCTTTGCGCTGCTGTGGGCCGCCCGCCTGGGCTGGTCGGCCGCCGGCGGGAAGGGTCGTCTGGCGCCTGCGCTGGTCGTGGCCCAGAGTGGCCTCGTACTGCTCGCCGGCGTGTGGGCCAACCCCCAGGCTGTGGTTGCCGAGGCCCGCGTCCTGCTGCTGGGCGGCGCCCTCCTGGCCTTAGCCGCTCCCGGGCCGGCCGAGCGCGACGGCGAGGACAGCTCCGATCAGCGCCTCGCCGCCGTGATCCGCCTTGTGGCGCTCGCCGCCCTGCTGGGGCTGCCGCTGACCAGTGGTTTTCAGGGCCGGGCAGCTCTTTACGGCGCGTGGGCCGACAGCGGGCGCTGGCTGCTCATTGTGGTCACAGCATTGCTGCACCTGCCCCTGGCAGCCGCCGGCCTGCTGGAGGTACGCCGGAGCCTGCAACCCGTGACGCTGAGTGGGCAACTCGACCGCAGCAAGCTTCCGTCCATTGTGGGTCTGATATTGCCGGCAGTGGGCTTGCTGGGCGTGGCAGCGCTTGCGGAAGCAAGCATCCCCGCGTGGCTTGCCGTGCTGCTCCCTCTTGCGCTGGCCTGGCCGCTTGCGCGCTTCCTTCCCGAAGCGGAAGAAGTCGAGCGTACCATGCGACAGGCCTTTCAACTGCGATTACCCTCTGCCGGCGCCGGCGCTTTTGTGCGCCGCGCGGGACATGGCGCCGGCGTCGCGCTGCGCGAAGCGGCGTTGATCCTGGAAGGGGAAGGCGGGTTGTTGTGGCTGCTGATTTTCCTGGTTATCCTGTGGTTGGCGCGATAGACGCCGTTCGGCTGCCGCCGGGACGTCGCTCAATCGAGCGGGACGTCCCTGAATCAATACGTAGATCAAGGGAATGGTATGCTTCAATTTCCCACAATCTTTGACTGGATAGAACGTCTTGAGATGTTACGCGGCCTGCCTGCCGCCTACCTGGCCTTGCTCACGGCATTTCTCATCGTCGTCGTCTGGGACTGGCGCGTGACGGTGCTGGCCCTCGCCGTGCAATACTTTGCCGCCGGGCTCCTGTTTGTGGACGTGATCGACCCCCGCCTGGCGGTGGTCAAGCTCCTGGTCGGCTGGTTCATCTGCCTTATGCTCTACTTCACGGCGCGCCAGGTGAATTGGGGCCGGCTGCCTGACGATCTGACGCCTGAAGAAGCCGCGCTCCTGCGCCCGCAGGAACCCCAGGTGCAGATCGGCCGCTTTCAACTGTCACGCAGCGCACTGGTGCGCCTCCTTCTGGCCCTGGCGGTAACTGTGGCCATCCTGCTCCTGGGACAACGCGCCGCCTACCGGCTGCCGGCCGTCCCCGCAACCCTCAACCTCGCCATCTACGCCCTGGGCGGCTTGGGCTTACTCGGTCTGAGCCAGACGACGGAGCCGCTGAAGGCGGGCGCGGGCCTGCTGACCTTTATGACCGGCTTCGAACTATTTTACAATACGTTAGAGCAATCTGCGGCTATGCTCGTCTTTCTTGCCGCGGGCAACCTGGCCCTGACGCTGGTCATTTCCTATCTGACCCAGGTGCGTCACACGGTACCATCCATTGTCACACCCGGTCCCGCGGAAGAACAGCTGGTGGCCCGGACCACCGGCGCAGACGCCGGCGGCGCGGGCCCCGCGGAAACGGATTCCGGGGGAGCAGTTAATTGATGCCTGGCCCGCTCCTGCCCATCCTGGGCCCGCTGCTACCCGCGCTCCTCATTTTTCTGGGCCTGCGGCGTTGGCCCATCGCCGCCGGGATCAGCGGCTTCCTTGTCACCCTGTTGCTGCGCTTCATGCTCGCTGCCGTCCCCCCTGGCGCGCCACGCGCCGCGACAGGCGAATATCTTTTCAGCGGAAATGAATTCCACTTCCTGGGCCGTTCTTTGCTGCTGACCGAGACGCTGCACAGCACCCTGCTTCTCATTTTCACGGGCGCCGCCCTGCTGTTTCTCCTCTCAGCGCTCTGGCCCCAGGGACCCGACTTTGTGCCCGCAGGCCTGGCGGCGCTCTCGCCGCTATCTTTCGCCCTGCAGGTTGAACCGTTCACCTTCGGCGCGCTGGGTCTGCTCATTGCCGTGGCGCTGGCGGTGCCCATGATTCAGAGCGGCAAACCCCGGCGTACCGGCGCCGCTTTCCGCTACCTGTCCCTGCTCGCGCTCTCCGTACCGCCATTGCTCGTCGCCGGTTGGATGCTCGACTCTCAGCAACTGGTGCTTGCCGGCTCGGTGCGCCGGCTGCTTGCGCTGGGGATGCTGCTTTTGCTGGCGGGGTTTCCCTTCCATCTCTGGATCCGCCCCGTCCTGGCGCAGGCGCGCCCACTGGTCGCCGTTTACGTGCTGGCCCTGGCGCCCCTGGCTGCCATCACGTTTGGCTGGCACTTGCTCGGTCGCTATCCCACCATTCAGCAGGGTGGACAATTTAACACGCTGCTGGCCTGGAGCGGGGCCGCGTCGGCGCTGGTGGCCATGTTTTTGGCGCTAGACTCGCGACGTCCACGACGACTGCTGGCTTACCTGCTCCTGGCGGACGTGGGCGCTGTGATTCTTGCCTTCAGCGCCGGCGCGGCGGGCATCGAGGCCACGACTGCCATCCATGTGGCGCGCTTCGCCAGCCTGACGCTCGCTTGCATCGGCCTCATGTTGTGGCAACCACCGTCGGCGATGCTGCCAGGAGGCGTCCTATCCTCGGCCTCGCACCCACGCTGGGGCCGCGCGCTATTCATCTTCGGCGCCCTCTCGCTGGCGGGCGCCCCGCTCACCCTGGGATTCGCCGGTCGCTGGGCCGCCGTCAGCATCAGCGTGGAACGCTCTTTCTTGCTGGGTCTCCTGCTCCTGCTGGCAACGGCAGGCGCGAGCATAGCCGTCATCCGCGCCGCACTGCCGGGTCATGATGAGGCTGTCGCCGAGGGTCAAAACCCACGCCCCCTTGCCGGCTGAGACCACGTCCGGCGCCCCCTTACTCCATTCAGATCCGGCTCCCAACAGGACACGATTCCCGGTTGTCAAAGCCGGTACCATTGGCTAGACTATCATGTGACCTGTTCCAGGGCGCTTCGAGCCCCGGTGCGCGTCAACGGATTTTTGTAACTGGTAAGGAGGTATCTCTTGGGCATGAGTGAGCAATGGTACGTTCTCAACGTCAAACCACACAAAGAACGAACGGTATACAATTACCTGCAATCACGAAACCTCAACGTATACTTTCCCAGGTACCGCGTCGTCCCCGTTAATCCACGCGCTGCAAAAGTCCGGCCCTATTTTCCAGGCTATATGTTCGTCAACATCGACCTCGATGACGAAGGCGACAACGCCCTGCGCTGGACGCCGGGCACGAGGGGCCTGGTGCGCTTCGGTAATGAGCCGGCGACAGTACCCGACAACCTCATTCACGAATTAAGAAAGCGGCTCTCGCTGATGGAGACAATGAAAGAGCGTCAGAATTGCCTGCAACCGGGCGACCGCGTGCGCATCGTCAACGGCCCTTTCGCCGGTTACGAAGCGATCTTTGACACACGTTTGTCGGGAAAGGACCGCGTACAGGTTTTGCTGGCTTACCTGCACAGCCGGCCCCAGCGGCTCAATCTGAGCGTGAACGACCTGGAAAAAGTTAGCTGACGCGCGGCGGAGCGGCGGGACCCAACAAGAGGACACAATGGACAACAACAAAGACTTGAAACAACAACTTTTGGCGCGCATCGAGAACCGCGAGGCGCAAGTGGGCATCGTGGGGCTGGGCTATGTGGGTCTGCCGCTCGCCGTGGCCTTCGCCCAGGCCGGCTTCCGGGTCATCGGCGTGGACGTCGACGAACGCAAAGTCGAACTCCTGAATCAGGGCGCCAGCTACGTCGAGGACGTGTCTGAGGCCGATCTTCGACCTCTGGTAGAGCAGGGCCTGCTGCGGGCCAGCAGCAGTTACGCGGTGTTGGAAGACGTGGACAGCATCTCAATCTGCGTACCTACGCCGTTGCGCAAATCGAAGGACCCCGACATCTCCTATATCATGCACGCCGCTGACTGCATCGCCGAATATGGAGGCAGCGGCAAGCTGATTGTGCTGGAGAGCACGACCTATCCGGGCACAACCGAAGAGGTGATTTTGCCGCGGCTGACCAGCAACGGCGACGTCGTCGGCGAAAATTGCTTCCTGGCTTTTTCGCCGGAGCGCATTGACCCCGGTCGCACCGATTACACCGTGTACACCACGCCCAAGGTCATCGGCGGCATGACGCCCAACTGCCTGGAGGTTGCCGTGGCTCTGTATGGGACCATTGTGGAAAAACCGGTGCCCGTGTCCAGCCCTGCCGCCGCCGAAATGGTGAAGCTGCTGGAAAACACCTTCCGCGCCGTGAACATCGGCCTGGTCAACGAAGTAGCTCTGATGTGCGACAAGCTGGGGCTCAACGTCTGGGAGGTTGTGGACGCTGCGGCGACCAAGCCGTATGGTTTCATGCCCTTTCTCCCCGGCCCCGGCCTGGGCGGGCACTGCATCCCGGTCGACCCCCACTATCTGAGTTGGAAGCTGCGCACCCTCAATTACACGGCGCGCTTTATCGAGCTCGCCGATGACGTCAACCGCCACATGCCCGACTACGCGGTGAGCAAAGTTGGCGAGGCGCTGAACGTCGATCGCAAGGCGATTAACGGCAGCAAGATCCTCGTGCTGGGCGTGGCTTACAAACCCAACGTAAGCGACGTACGCGAGAGCCCGGCTATCGACATCCTCCTGTTGCTGGAGGAGCGGGGCGCCGAGATCTCTTATCACGACCCCTATGTGCCGATCCTGGAACATGAGGGCCTGTCGCTACAGTCAGTGACCCTCGACGACGAAGCGCTGGCCCAGGCCGACTGTGTGGTCGTCGTCACGCACCACGACTCCTACGACTGGCAACGTGTGGCTGACCAGACGCAACTGGTCGTCGATGCGCGCAACGCGCTGGGCAACACGCGCCAGAGTAAAGCGCGCGTCGTTCGCATCTAGCACGATTTCCGGCGGCCCATCGCCCGGCTTCCCAACAACACACATCGCAACCTGGGGAACTTTCTTCACCCTCCTCTCGTCCTAAGGATAGACACCGACTGCCTATCCGGCGCTCGTTAAGAGGAGGTTCGCCATGAAGAAGAGAATTGTCCTGCTTCCGCTATTGCTGATTGTGTTGCTCCTGCCGGCTCTCCCCGCCGCTGCGCAGGGACCCACGCCGGAGCCCGACACATTTACGCCCCCGCCGCTACCACCTATCTGGACCGAGGGCCAGTTGAAGATCGAGTATCAGCGCGTGGATGTGACCATCGAAGACCAGGTGGCGACCACACGCATCGATCAGCTCTTCGTCAACGAGAACGAGTGGATGGTGGAGGGCGCTTACCTGTTTCCCCTGCCCCCCGGGGCCAGCGTCGGCGAGCTGACGATGTGGGTGGACGAGCAGCCGATTGAAGCCCGCATCCTGTCCGCCGGCGAGGCGCGCGCCATTTACGACGACATCGTGCGCCAGATGCGCGATCCCGCTCTGCTGGAGTACGTGGGCAGCGGCGCGATCCAGGCCAACGTTTTCCCCATCCCGCCACAGGGTGAGCGCCGCATCGAGATCGAGTACACACACGTCTTGCCCGTGGACAACGGATTGATCCACTACGTTTATCCGCAGGCCACAACCCTTTACACCAACCTGCCATTAGAACAACAAAGCATCCGCGTGCAGGTGAATTCCAACGAAGCAATCCGCGCCGTCTACTCGCCCAGCCACGCCGTCTCCATCAATCGCGATGGGGAGTTCCGGGCCACCGCCGGTTACGAAGACAGCAACGTGACCCCCGAGCAGGACTTCGAACTGTACTACTCTGTCTCACCGGAAGCAATCGGCCTCAACCTGATGACATATAAAGAGGCCGGTGAAGACGGCTACTTCCTGATGCTGCTGTCGCCCGCGGTCAGCGTCGATCCCGACGAAGTCGTGGCCCGCGACGTGATGATCGTGCTGGACACCTCCGGCAGCATGGAGGGCCAGAAGCTGGCTCAGGCCAAAAACGCCGCGCACTACGTCGTCGAGCACCTTAACCCGGAGGATCGCTTCAACATTGTCAGCTTCAGTACCGGCGTGCGCAGCTACGCGCCGCAACTGCTTCCCGCTTCCGACGCCGGCGACGCCGCGTCGTTCATCGACAATTTGCAGGCCCTGGGCGGCACCAACATCGGCCTTGCGTTGCTGGAGGCCATGCAGCAGGCAGACGCCGAACGCCCCCTGACCGTCCTCTTTCTCACCGACGGTCTGGCAACCGAGGGCATTGTAGAGACGCCGCGCCTGCTGGACGCCGTGGCGCAGGCCGCGCCCCCAAGCGCACGCCTCTTTGCCTTTGGCGTGGGCCACGACGTGGACACGCTATTGCTGGACAGCCTGACCGAAACTCACCGTGGCGCCACGACCTACGTGCGGCCTGAACAGGCTATCGACGAAGCGGTCAGCGGCTTTTATGCACGCGTGAGCACGCCGGTTTTGGCCGATGTGCAGATGGAGGTTGACGGGGTAACCGTGGAACAGATCTATCCCACTGAACTGCCCGACCTGTTCGCCGGCTCCCAACTGGTTCTTGCTGGGCGCTACCGCCAGGGGTCGCTGTCCGGCGGCGATGGGGCTGCCACGATTACGATCAGCGGTCAGGTCAACGGCCGGCCGCAGACCTTTGTCTACGAGGACAACCACTTCAGCCGCTCAGGGGGCGAGGCCTTTATCCCCCGCCTGTGGGCCACGCGCGCCATCGGGCACCTGCTCAACGAGATACGGTTGCACGGCGAAAATGAAGAACTGGTGCAGAGTGTCGTCAACCTCAGCCTGCGTTACGGCATTATCACGCCGTACACCAGCTTTCTCATCGAAGAAGATGATATCTTCAGCCAGAGCGGGCGGCAGGTGATAGTAGAGGAGGCGTTGGAGATCGCCGCCACGCCCGCCCCGGTCAGCGGCGCCGAGGCCGTCGCCGACGCAGCCGCCGCGGGTGAAATGGAAGCAGCCGAAGCGCCTCTACCGCTCCCCACAGCAGGGCCAACAGACGACGAGGCCACCGCGAACACGCCCGGCAGCGCCGTCCGCGCCGTTGGCAGCAAAACGTTTGTGCAGCGCGACGGCGTGTGGGTCGACACCACATTCGACGAGGAAATTCACCAACCGCAGCAGATCGGCTTCGCCGGCGACGCTTACTTCGAGTTGCTGGGCGCCGCGCCCCAACTGGGCCAATACCTGGCCCTGGGTCCGCGCGTTCTCGTGGTCCACGAGGGCCTGGCATACGAGACGGTTGAGGGTCCTGGAGACGCCGACGTAACACTGCCCGCCGCGCAAATCACGCCGCACGCCGAGGAACCTGAAGAGAGCGTGGCCGACGACGTAGACGACGCTGCCCCATCCCCTTCCGAGGAACGACCGCAGCGAGCAGGGCTACCGTGCGCCTCCGCCCTCATTCTGCCGCTGCTGGCGGCGCTTACGCTTACCACCAGGTCTCGAAGGAGTGGCGCGTGCGCCCAATCTCGGAGCCATCGGCAGCGTAAGCAATGACGATTAGAGGCACCTTTTGTCCTGGTTCAAAGCCCGGCACGTCGAAAGAGGCGTGCACCCGGCCCTCCTCGTCGGTGCGGCCCAGGGTGACGACGAACGAATCGTCGTCCTCGCCGAGCACGGCATCGACCATAACGCCACGAACCGGCGCGCCGGCTTCGGTGCTGACGGAGGCGAACACAACTTGCTCCTCCCCTTCATAAAGGATAGGAGCGCCTGTGGCAACCCGGATGCGCACGTTCTCGACCGCCGCCGCCTCGACGGGTCGCGCCAGGATCTCGCAGGTCACGTCGTGGGCGGCCTGGGCATAGTGCGCCTGCCCCAGGCTGCCCACGCGCACGCGCTCCTCCGCCACGGCGTCCGGATGCCACTCCAACCGCCCGTTCTGGAAATATTGCACCCGTAGGCCTCCTTCATCCAGCTGCGGCGAGATCGGCGGACCGAGAACATCCTCACCGTGATGGCCTTCGTAAAAATCTAAGAACTGATCGCGCACACTGAAACCGGTCTCCTCGAACACCCGCTGGCGATCGTAATCCAGCGCCGAGTCCAGTTCCTCCTCTCCCGCGCCGGCGCGGGCCCATTCTCCCAGCGGAAAGAAGCGGATCCCCTCGCCGTCGTTGCTGCTTTCTAAGCGCATACGCTGGAAATATTGCGCCATGCCCCCCGCCGCCAGATCACACGCGCCGGTGATCGGTTCCCCTAAGATCTCTGACCCATAACGCTCATAAAGCGGCGCGAACTGCGGCATGACCTCAAAGCCCGTCGCAGGCAGTTCGCTCACCTCAGCGCCATTCTGTTGTGCGCAGGAAGCGACGAGAAGCGCTCCAAGCGACAATAGACCAACCCAGATGAGCCCACCCTTTTCCACGTTCCCCAGAACTGCTCTGATTAACCCCATCATAGGCGCCCTCACTCATACAATGCTTCGTCCAGTGCGTCATGTTCATCGCGCAGCCGCAGATAACTTTCGTACCGCTGTCGCGAGATGGTGCCGTCCTCCACTGCAGCGCGGACGGCGCAATTAGGCTCGTGCCGGTGCGTGCAGTCGCTAAACTGGCATTCTGGAACCAGAGGCGCGATTTCGCGAAAGTAAGCGTCCAGCTCCTGCGGCTCGACGTCGAACAGGGCCAGGCCGCGTATGCCCGGCGTGTCTGCCACATAGCCGCCCCCTTCCAATGGAAACAGCTCGGCATGACGCGTCGTATGCATCCCCTTTTCTGTCGCCTCGCTCACCTCGCGCACCCGCAGGCCAAGCCCCGGTTGCATGGCGTTTAACAAACTGGACTTCCCCACCCCGGAGGAGCCCGCCAATACCGACAATTTGCC